>NZ_CP095187.1:922500-1230000 GCF_022965755.1 Pseudoxanthomonas sp. F37
TGGTGACCCACGCGCGCGGCCTGGTCTGCCTGTCGCTGACGCGCGAGCGCTGCGCCCAGCTGGGGCTGGCGCCGATGGTCCAGCACAACACCGCGCAGTTCCACACCAATTTCACCGTCAGCATCGAGGCGGCCGAAGGCGTCACCACCGGCATCTCCGCCTACGACCGCGCGCATACCGTCCGCACCGCCGTGCGCCCCGACGCAAAGCCCGCCGACCTGAGCCAGCCGGGCCACATCTTCCCGCTGATCGCCCAGCCCGGTGGCGTGCTGACCCGCGCCGGCCATACCGAGGCGGCCAGCGACCTGCCGCTGCTGGCGGGGCTGGAACCGGCGGGCGTGCTGGTGGAGATACTGAACCCCGACGGCACCATGGCGCGGCGCCCGCAGCTGGAAGTGTTCGCACGCGAGCATGGGCTGAAGATGGGCTCCATCGCCGACCTGATCGCGTACCGGTTGGCCACCGAGCATACCGTGGAGCGCATCGACGAGCGCGGGATCGACACCGAGTTCGGTCCGTTCCGGCTGGTCACCTACCGCGACCGCATCGCCCACGACCTGCATTTCGCCCTGGTCCGCGGCACGCCCGACAAGACCACGCCCACCCTGGTGCGCGTGCAGGTCGAGAATCCGCTGAGCGACCTGCTGCACTGGCGGCGCGACGATTTCGGCGTGCACGCCACCGATGCCCTGCGCGCCATCGCGGCCGAAGGGCAGGGCGTCATGGTGGTCCTGTCCGAACCGCGCAACGCCGAGTCCCTGCTGGCGCGGCTGCGCAAGCAACCCGAGGTGCGCGCCAACGCCAAGGATGTGGGCCAGTGGCGCCGCAACGGCGCCGGTGCGCAGATCCTGGCCGACCTGGGCCTGGGCCGGCTGCGCGTGCTGGGCACGCCGCGCCGCCAGGTGGGGCTGGCCGGGTTCGGCCTGGACGTGGTCGAGTACGTCCAGCCGTGATCCCCGGACCGGCCGGTCGCCCCGGCTGGTAGACTTCCCCACCCCGCAAGGAACCCGCCATGTCCCACTACGAAGGCGATCTGCGCGCGCCCGAAGGCGCCCGCTTCGCGATCATCGCCAGCCGCTGGAATCCGCGCATCACCGATGTGCTGGTGGCCGGCGCGCGCCAGAGCCTGGCCGGCAATGGCGTGGGCGAGGACGCGATCGACGTGGTGCGCGTGCCGGGCGCATGGGAGATCCCGCTGGTGGCGGCCCGCCTGGCCGCGGCCGGCGACCATGCGGCCATCGTCGCCCTGGGCTGCGTGATCCGGGGCGATACCCGCCACTACGAGCACGTGGCCGACCGCTGCGCCGAGGGCCTGATGCGCGTGCAGCTGGACACCGGCGTGCCCGTGCTCAACGGCGTGCTGGCGGTGGAGCGCATCGAGGATGCCGAAGCGCGCGCCGGCGGCAGCCATGGCAACAAGGGCGAGGAGGCCGCGCTGGCCGCCATCGAGATGGCGCACCTGCTGGCGCAGCTGGCCTGATCATCCGTACGCAACGAACACGCAGCACAGGAGCCGCCGTGAGCCGACATCCCCATTCCCCCCGCAAGGACGGCATCGATCCGGTCACGCGCGCCCGCGCGCGCCGCCGTGCGCTGCAGGCCGTGTACGCGTGGCAGATGTCGGGCGGCGAAGTCGGCCAGGTCATCGCCCAGTTCGCGCACGAGCAGGCGCACGAGATCGCCGATCTCGAATACTTCGAGGACCTGGTGCGCGGCGTGGTGAAGCACCGCGCCGCCCTGGACCAGGCGCTGCTGCCCTTCCTCGATCGCACGGTGGAAGAGGTCGACCCCATCGAGCGCGCGGTGCTGCGCATCGCCGCCTATGAGCTGATCCACCGCGTCGACGTGCCGTACCGCGTGGTGCTGAACGAAGCCATCGAAACCGCCAAGCGTTTCGGTTCCGAACACGGGCACACGTACATCAATGGCGTGCTCGACCACGCCGCCGTCGAATGGCGGCCCGCCGAGGCGCAGGCGCGGCGCTGACGTGTCGGGCGGCGATGCACGCTTTCCTGCTGAAGAGCGCGAGGCGTTGCTCGCGGTGAGGGGGGTGGGTGCCACCGTGGTGCAGCGGCTCGAGCAGATGGGCATCGCCTCGCTGCGGCAACTGGCCGCGGCCACACCGTCGGAGATCCTCGCCGGTGCCGCCGGCCTGACCGCCTCCACCTGCTGGAAGAACAGCCCGCAGGCGCGCGCGGCGATCCAGGCGGCCGTCGAACTGGCGCGCGCCCGGGCCTGACGCGATGGGCACCGGCGAGTTCGACCTGATTGCCCGCATCCGCGCACGCGTGGCGACGCGCGCCGACGTGGTGCTGGGCATCGGTGACGACGCCGCCCTGCTGGCGCCGCCACCGGGCCGGCAGCTGGTGGTCACGGCCGATACGTTGAACGAAGGCGTCCATTTTCCGCGCGGCACATCGCCGGCGGACGTCGGCTGGAAGGCGCTGGCGGTGAATCTCTCCGACCTCGCTTCGATGGGTGCGGAACCGGCGTGGTGCACGCTGTCGCTGTCGTTGCCGCAGTCCGATCCGGCATGGATCGATGGCTTCCTCGATGGCTTCCTCGATCTGGCCGGGCAGCACGGTATCGCGCTGGTCGGCGGCGACACCACGCGCGGCCCCCTGTCGATCGCGGTCACCGCGATGGGGCTGGTGGAGCCGGGCCGCGCGCTGCGTCGTGATGGCGCGCGCGTGGGCGACGGGGTCTGGGTCACCGGCACGCTCGGCGATGCGGCCGGCGGTCTGGCCCACCTGGACCGCAGGTCATCGCCCATGCTGCGCGAGCGCCTGGATCGTCCGACGCCGCGCGTGGACGCCGGCCGTGCCCTGGCCGGCATCGCGACCGCCTGTGTCGATGTTTCCGATGGGCTGCTCGCCGACCTGGGCCATGTGTGCGCACGCAGCGACGTCGCGGCCTGCATCGATGTCGACACGCTGCCGGCGTCGGCCGCGCTGCGGGAGGCCTTCGGAGAAGCCGACCGCATCGCCTTGCAGGCCGGTGGCGGGGATGACTACGAGCTGTGCTTCACCGCGCCGGCCGATGCGGGTGCCGACATCGGTGCGGTGTCGGCACGGCTCGGCCTGCAGATCACGCGCATCGGTCGCATCGTGGCCGGTGAGGGGGTGCGGCCGCTCGGCTCCGATGGCGCGCCCTGGTCGCCACCGCGCCGGGGTTACGATCACTTTGCGCAGTCCTGAGGTTGTTGCAGGCGCTACGCAGGTCGCGACCGCACGGTCAGGCAGTCGAAAAACCGATCGTTCGCCCGTCGGGCGCGCTGCGGCGCGTTCTTCACCTTGAATGCCCAAGCTGTGCCGGGGCGCGGTCGCGACTGGCGTCGCTTGTGTCTATCGATTGGGTAGATTGCGTTGTGAGAGCGGAGTGCGGCAGCCCGATATGTCGCTGTGCGTTAGCACGTGTAGGAGTCCGGGGCGCCGCACTCCGTACTCCCATCTCAAGCCCGAACAGTTGCACGGATGGCAGTCCGCAGTACAAGCCAGGGATCGATGGGAGTGCTCTCGCCCCTAGGCTACTACGGAGTGCGCATGAATTCGTACGTCGGCATCGATGTCTCCAAGGACGAACTGGTCGTCCATGTCCTGCCCGCCCAGCAGGACCGCGTGTTTCCCAACACCGCTCAGGGTCTAGTCGGACTGGTCGGCTGGCTGCTGGAACTGGAAGGCTGCCGGGTTGCCTTCGAGGCCAGCGGCGGCTATGAACGCGATCTGTTGGATGGACTGCACCAGGCCGGTGTGGCGGCCGTGCGTTTGCCGGCCCGGCGTCCACGCGATCTGGCCAGAGCGTTGGGCTTGAAGGCCAAGACCGATGCCCTGGATGCCCGCGTGCTGGCCCTGGCCGCGCAGATGCTGCCGGCCACTACCACGCCCCCTGCGACCGCTCCGATGCAGAACCTGCGCGAGTGGTTGCAACTGCGCACGGCCCTGGTGCAGGAGCGCGACAATCATCGCCGACGGATCCAGCAGGTGCGCCAAGCCTCTGTGCAGACCTTCCTGCGCTCGGTCATCGACAGCCTGCAACAGCGAATTGCCCAGGTCGAGCAGCAACTACGCTGCGCCCTTGAACGCTGTCCCGTCCAGATCGGCGCCGCGCCGGGACTGGGCCCGATCCTGCGTGCCACCCTGGCCGCCCGCCTGCCGGAACTGGGCCAGCTGGACCGGCGGCAGATCGCCTCCCTGGTCGGTCTGGCGCCCTACAACCGCGACAGTGGACGCTGGCGTGGTCAGCGCTGCATCGGAGGCGGAAGGGCCGATGTGCGACGCGTGCTCTACATGGCGACCTGGGCCGCCATCCGGGCACGCTCACCCCTGGCGCAGACCTACCAGCGGCTGGTAGCCGCAGGTAAACCCAAGAAGCTCGCAGTGACCGCCTGCATGCGCAAGTACCTGACCATGCTCAACGCCATGGCGCGCGATCAAGCGCCATGGGCGCCTGCTACGTCGACGGCCTAGACACAGTTGACTCCTACACGGGCTTCTGCAGTGGCAGGACCTTGCCGGGGTTGAGGATGCCATCGGGGTCCAGCGCCGCCTTGATCGCCCGCATCGCATCCAGCGTCGCGGCGCTGAACGCATCGGCCATGAAATCGCGCTTGCTCAGGCCGATGCCGTGCTCGCCCGACAGCGTGCCGCCCAGTGCCAGCACCTGCGCGAACACGCGGGGCAACGCGGCGTGGGCGCGCGCCGTCTCGGCGGCATCGGCGTCGTCGTACATGATGTTGACGTGCAGGTTGCCGTTGCCGGCATGGCCGAACACGACGATGGGCAGGGCGGACTCAAGGGACAACGCCTCCATGGCGGCCACGAGGTCCGGAATGCGCGACACCGGCACCACCACGTCCTCGTTGATCTTGCCCGGCCGGATGGTGCGCAGTGCCGGCGACAGCGCACGGCGCGCGGCCCACAGGCGGTCGCGCGCGCTGCCGTCGGCGGCGACATCCAGTGCGATCAGGCCGTCGCCTTCCGCCGCGTCGGCCAGCGCCTGCAGTGCGTAGGGCAGGGTGTCGTCGTCGCCATCGGCCTCGATCAGCAGCATCGCGCCCGCCTCGGGCACGTCGCTGCCGTTGCGGCGGATCAGGGCGATGGCGCTGTGGTCCATGAATTCCAGCATCGTCGGCGTCGCCGGCCGCGCCATGATCCGCGAGACGGCGGCGGCAGCGCTGGCGGCGTCGCGGTAGAGCACCCGCAGGCCGGCCTGCGCGCGTGGGCGGGGCGAAAGCTTCAAGGTCGCTTCGACGATCAGGGCCAGCGTGCCCTCACTGCCGACGATCAGGTGGGTGAGGTCGTAGCCGGTCGCGTCCTTCGTGTAGGCGCCGCCACAGCGGATCAGTTCGCCCGTGCCGGTCACGGCGACCAGGCCCAGCACGTTGTCGCGCGCGGTGCCGTACTTCACCGCGCGCGGCCCGCCGGCGTTGGTGGCCAGGTTGCCGCCCACGCTGCACAGGTCCGCGCTGGACGGGTCCGGCGGCCAGAACAGGCCGTAGGGCACCAGCGTCTGCTGCAGTCCGCCATTGAGCACGCCGGGTTCCACCACCACGCAGCGATCGGCTGCGCGCAGTTCCAGGATGCGGTCCATGCGCGCGAAGGACACCACCACGCCCCCCTGCGTGGGCACGGCGGCGCCGGTGGTTCCGGTGCCGGCGCCACGCGCGACCAGCGGTACCCGGTGTTCGCGACAGGCGCGTACCAGTGCCACCACGTCCTCACGCGTGCGCGGCAACGCCACGGCCGAGGGCATGGCCCAGCGGCGCGAATCGTCGCCGCCGTAGAGGCGCCGTGCTTCGCCCGTCAGCCAGCCGTCCCCGAGCCGGGTCGACATGGCATCGTGCAAGGCGCTCGGCAGGCTGGCATCCATCACGCCATTGTAGGCGGGTGCTCAGACCTCGTCCGCGCGGAATGCGTCCCGGATCCAGTCCAGCCGTGGCGAGGCCGGGTCGCCCCGCGCATCCACCACATCGAAGCGGCACGGCGCATCGGCCAGGGCGGGATGGTCCTGCAGGAAGCACTGGGCCGCATGCACCAGGCGCCTGCGCTTGCCGGCATCGACCGAGGCCGCACCGCCGCCGAACGCCTGCGACTGGCGGTAGCGCACTTCCACGAACACCACCGTGGCGGCATCGCGCATCACCAGGTCCAGCTCGCCGCCGCGATAGCGCACATTGGCGGCCAGCGCGATCAGTCCGGCGCCGCACAGCAGCGCGCGTGCCGCGTTCTCCACGGCCTGGCCGCGCGCCTGCCGCTCAGCCGCCATCCGCGATGGGCGCCGGGCGGCCACCGGCGAAGGTGGACCATGACGGCGTGCGGACCACGTTGCCGAAGCCGTCCAGCTGCAGACGGCCGGTTGCGCCGCGGATCTCGGTGTTCACGCCCAGCGCCAGCTTCTCCAGGTAGGCGGTCAACAGCCAGGCGTCGTAGCCGAAGGCGAACAGGCGCGCCGCCGGCCCGCGTGCGGTCGGCACGCGCTCGCCGGTCACGCTGGCGGCGGGCAGCGCCGGCACGCCGCGCGAGGTCCAAGCCTCGGTGGGGAAGGCGATGCCATCCAGCGCCATGTCCTCTTCCGGCTTGCCCGTGCCCGAGGTGAGCTGCGAGGTGCCCACGCGCGTCTTGCCGCCCAGGCCGGCCAGCGCCAGCTGCGGCGTCAGCGCCCGCGCGGTGCTGCCGCGCACCGCCAGGAACACGGCATCGGCGCCCTCCTGCGAGGCGGTCGCCAGCACGGACGACAGGTCGCCGGGCGTCTCGGCGACGCTGATCACGCGCGTCACCCTGCCGCCGCGTTCGGCGAAGCGTTCGCGGAACGCCTGCGAGGCGCGGCGTCCGTTGTCGTCGCTGCCCTCGATGATCAGTGCGGTCTTGCGCTCGCGGGCCAGCACGTACTCGGCGGCGGCGATGCCGTCGTCTTCCGGCGCCAGCGAAAAACCGGCCTTGCCGTCCGGCGGCGCCACGGCGCCGCGGTTCAGCACCAGCATGGGGGTGGCCAGTTCGGGCTGTTGGAACAGCGCGCTGACTTCGTCGCGGCCCAGGGGACCGACCACGAAATCGGCCCCCTCGGCGGTGGCGCGCGCATAGGCCGCGGTGGCACCGGCGGCGGTGCCGGCGGTGTCGTAGAACTGGATCTCCGGGCGCCGGCGCCGTTCGCCGTAGTAACCCGCCAGCAGGCCGTCGCGCACGGGGGCGGCAGCCGTGGCCAGGTTGCCCGACAGCGGCAGCAGCACCGCCAGCTTCACCGGGGGACGGTAGCCGTCGCTGTCGGCGGGCGGGCGGTTGCCGGCATCGAAGCGCCATTGGGCGCCGCGGTCGAACGGGCGCGGCAGCGGCAGGCCGCGGCGCTGCAGGGCGCGGCCGGCGAAGTTGTACAGCGGATCGCCCGAAGGCAGCGCAGCGGCGTCGCGCGCGAGGGTGGCATCGTCGAGCGTGGCCAGCAGGCGGTCGATCTCGCGCGCATTGTCGGTGCGCGCCTGGCCGCTGAGGGCGGCATCCTGGCGGGCCAGCGTGGCGGCGTTCGCGAATGCGGGCGCGAACCGCGCCGCCGACGTCGCCGGGCCCGTGCCGGAGGGAGTGGCGCAGCTCGCCAGCAGGGCGACCCACACCAGGAGCACCAGGGACCGGGCGGGACGGAGGCGTGCGGAGAGCGTGCGTGCGACAGGCGAGTCCAAGGGCATCGTCGGTGTTCGGGCAAGGGAACCGGCTACGATTCTACCCCCAGCCACCGGACCCCACTGGAATGCCTGCCGGAACCCTGTTCATCGTCGCCACCCCGATCGGCAACCTGGGCGACCTGACCCCGCGCGCACTGGAGGTGCTGCGTTCGGTGGCGGCCATCTGCGCGGAGGATACGCGCCGTAGTGGACAGCTGCTCGCCCACTTCGGCATCTCCACCCCGCTGGTGGCGCTTCATGAACACAACGAGGATGCGCTGGCGCAGCGCGTGGTCGACCGGCTGCTGGCGGGCGAGTCGCTGGCGCTGGTCAGCGACGCGGGTACGCCCCTGGTCAGCGATCCCGGCTTCCGCCTGGTGCGTGCCGCGCGCGCGGCCGGGGTGCGGGTCAGTCCGCTGCCCGGCGCCTGCGCGGCCATCGCCGCGCTGAGCGTCGCCGGTCTGCCGAGCGACCGCTTCGCGTTCGAAGGATTCCTGCCGGCCAAGGCATCGGCCCGGCGCGAGCGGTTGCAGCGGCTCGCCGGCGAGGCCCGCACGCTGGTCTTCTATGAGTCCTCGCACCGTATCGTGGAGTCGCTGGCCGACATGCGCGCCGCATTCGGCGACGATCGTCCCGCGGTGCTGGCGCGCGAGCTGACCAAGCTGTTCGAGACCGTCCTCGACGGCACGCTGGCCGACCTGCAGGCGCGCGTGGACGCGGACGAGAACCAGCGCAAGGGCGAGTTCGTGGTGATGGTGGAGGGCGCCGGCGACGACATGGAGGCGCGCCTGTCCGAGGGCCGCCGCGTCTACGCGCTGCTCAACGAGCACCTGCCGCCGTCGACGGCGGCCAAGCTGGCTGCCGAGATCACCGGCGCGCCGAGAAAGGGATTGTATGGCACGCGATAGTGGGCAGTTCTGGCGGGCCTCGAATGAAAGGGGATGCAGATGAGAATGCGTGAACGGCTCATGGTTGCAGGTGCGATGCTGGTCGTCGTGGCCGCATCGCCGGCCGCGATGGCGTGGACCCCGCCGGACGCCCGTGAGCGTTTTGCCCTGCTGGTGGCGGAGAGCCAGAAGGCGGACGACGCGCTCCATCCGCTGCGTCTTGCCGAGCGCGGCCTGCCCCCGACCGGGGCCGTTTTCGTCGATCCGCAGAGCGAGGCCTTCGCCCGGCAGCTGGCGACCAACAAGCGCGCCGAACTGTCGGGCCTGGCCGCCATCGACCGCGCCTCCCTGGGCGAGAAGGACCAGATTGCCTACGACGCCTTCCGCTACCAGGCCGAGCAGGCGCTGGGCGAGATCGACAGCGGCATCCACGCGATCCGCAACCTGGTGCCGCTGAACGCCTCCTTCGGCCTGCACGTCGAGTTCCCCGACTACCTGTCGGGCGTCCGCTTCAAGACGGTCGAAGACTACGAACGGGGGTTGGCCCAGCTGGAGGGCTTCGCTGGCTACATGGACAGTACGGTGGAGCGCCTGGAGCAGGGCATGGCCCGGGGTTACCACCAGCCCAAAGTGGTGGTGAACAACGTCCTGGCGCAGGTCGAGGCCTTCCTCGAGCTGCCGGTCGAAAAGAATCCCTTCTACTCCCCGGTCACGCGTTTCCCCGATGCCATGCGACCGGCGGACCGCGCGCGTCTGCAGGCCGCCTATCGCCGGACCATCGAGAACCGTGCCATTCCGGCCTACGAGCGCTGGCGCACGTTCCTGCGCGACCGCTACCTGCCGGTCGCCACCGAGGGCGCAGGCCTGTGGGCGATGAAGGACGGTGGGCGCGTCTATGCGTCCCTGCTGGTCCAGCACACCACCACCACGATGAGCGCGCAGCAGATCCACCAGATCGGCCTGTCCGAAGTGGCCAGGATCCGCGCCGCGATGGAGCAGGCGCGCCAGGCGACCGGCTTCGACGGCGACCTGCCGGCCTTCTTCGAACACGTCCGCACCGGGCCCGAGTTCTACTATTCCAAACCCGAAGACCTCATCGACCACTTCGAACGGATCGAAAAAAAGGTCTGGGAGCGGATGCCTGAACTGTTCTCGCGTCGTCCGCGTGCCGCATTCGAGCTGCGTCCGCTGCCGGCGCTGGGTGACCAGAGGGGCACGGGCTACTACCGCGCCGGTCCGCCGGACGCTTCGGAGCCCGGCGTCCTCTACTTCAACATGGCCATGTTGAACACGCGTCCCATCCCGACCCTGGAGACCTTGCAACTGCATGAGGGCGTGCCCGGCCACCACTACCAGATCTCACGGGTCCAGGAGGACGAGAGCCTGCCGGACCTGCTGCGTTTCGGCCAGGTGCCGGCCACCGCCTACACCGAGGGCTGGGGTCTGTATGCCGAATCCCTGGGCCAGGAACTGGGCATGTTCTCCGACCCCTACCAATGGTTCGGTCACCTGGACATGGAAATGCTGCGCGCCGTGCGCCTGGTGGTCGACACCGGTATCCATGCCTTGCGCTGGGACCGCCAACGCGCGATCGACTACATGCTGGCCAACACCTCCATGTCCCCGCGTGACGTAGCGGTGGAGATCGACCGCTACATCACCCACCCGGGCCAGGCCTGCGCCTACAAGGTGGGCGAACTCAAGCTGCAGGAACTGCGGCGCCGAGCGAGCGAACGCCTCGGTCCGGACTTCGACATCCGGCATTTCCACGACCAGGTACTGGACACCGGCGCCCTGCCGCTGGACGTGCTGGAAGCCAAGATCGACCGTTGGCTGATGTCGGGCGAGGCGGCGCAGTAGGCCCTGGGCGCGCTTCTTCTTCGGAGATACTGCGTGATCTCATTCTGCGTTCCGGCCTTTCGGCATGGAAGGTTCCGGACGCCTTGTTTTGGAGGTGCACTTGATGCGTCGTCGTGAACTGCTGGTCGGCGCCGTGGCGCTCGGCGTGACGTGGCCCATGGCCGTCTGCAGGGCGGGTTCGATGCCCGTCTCCGACACGGCGGAGGATGCGCCCGCCGAGGACATCCGTCTGGTGGGCCTGCTGCAACGCCATGCCGAGGCCCTGAAGGCAGAGGAGGGTGGGCCGGACCGCCTGGCCGACTATTCGCTGGCCGCACGCGCGCGCCGCCGACAGGCCACGCTACAGCGCCTGGCCGAACTGCGCGGTATCGAGCGTGCCGCGCTTTCGGCCACCGCGACGCTGGACTACGACACGGCCCGCTTCGTCTACGAGGCCATGGTGGACCAGTACGGACGCTATGGTTTTTCCGACCTGAACCTGCGGCCCAGCCCGTATGTCGTCAGCCAGATGAACGGCGCCTACTTCTGGCTGCCGGACGGCATCGGTGGACGCTCGCCCATGAAGGACGCGGCCGATGCCGACCGCTACCTGGACAAGCTGGGCCAGTTTGCCGTGGCCCTGGACCAGGAGACCGAACAGATCCGCCACGATGCGGGCCTGGGCGTCATCCCCCCGGATTTCATCCTGGCCAAGACGTTGAGGCAGATCGCGACCTTGCGCGATGCGGCGCCGACCGGCAATCCACTGACGACGTCGGCCCTGGCGCGTGCGCGCGATGCCGGGATCGCCGATCTGGACCGTCGCGCCTCCGCGATCTTCGTCGAGCGGATCGTTCCGGCGCTGCGACGCCAAGGCGAGGCGCTCGCGGCCTTGCAGCACCACGCGGACGACCGGGCGGGTGTCTGGGCCAAGCCGGACGGCGAGGCCTATTACGCCTCGGCCCTGCATTCCAACACCACGGCCAGTTATGCGCCGGGTGAGCTGCATCAACTCGGCCTGGCCTGGGTAGAAGAACTGTCGGCCGAGATCGATCAGCTGCTGCGTGCGCAGGGCCTGGCCCGCGGATCGGTGGGTGAGCGCATGGCCGCCCTGGACCGCGACCCGCGCTTCCTCCAGCCGGATACGGAAGCGGGACGCCAGGCGATCATCGACTACGCCAGCGCACACCTGGATCGGATCAAGGGCCTGCTGCCGCGGGGTTTCCGGGTGATTCCGGATCGACCGGTCGAGGTGCAGCGCATCTCGCCCGCGATCCAGGACGGCGCGCCGGGCGCTTTCTACAGCGCCAGCAGCGATCCCGCCCAGACTTCGACCATCTTCCTCAACCTGCGCTCGGTCGCGGAGAACGCGCTGTGGCGAATCCCGACGCTGCTGCACCATGAAGGAATACCCGGTCACCATTTCCAGGACAGTGTGCTGCGCGAAGCGGGTGGACTGTCTCTGTTCCGGCGCTCGGTGCGCTTCTCGGCCTGGACCGAGGGTTGGGCCCTGTATGCCGAACAACTGGCGGACGAGATCGGTGCATTCGAAGGTGATCCGTTCGGGCGCATCGGCTACCTGCAGGGCCAGCTGTTCCGTGCCTGCCGCGTCGTCGTCGATACCGGCCTCCACCACGCGCGCTGGACCCGCCAGCACGCCATCGACTGGATGGTGGCCCACGCCGGCGAGCATCGCGACGCCGCCGAGCGCGAGATCGACCGCTATTGCGTCTACCCGGGTCAGGCGTGCAGTTTCATGGTCGGCAAGCAGCAGATACTGGCGACGCGCGAGAAGACCCGGCAGCGCCTGGGGGCGCGGTTCGACACACGCGCCTACAACGACTTCATCCTGGCGTCCGGACCGCTTCCCATGGACGTCCTCGATGGTGCGGCGGCGCTGGCTTGAATCATCGCGATGTCGGGGAAAGCGCTTTACCTGAGAAAGGAGGGGAGTGACGCTCATGCAAGGGATGACTGCACGGGAGCCACGACAACGCGCCAGTGCCTGGATGGTGTTCCGCGTATTCCTTGGGCTTGGGCTGGTGTCATTCGGTGGCCCCATCGCCCATCTCGGCTATTTTCGCGATGAGTTCGTGGCACGACGCCAGTGGCTGACGGACAGTGCGTACGCTGAACTTGTCGCGCTTTGCCAGTTCCTGCCGGGTCCGGCCAGCAGCCAGGTGGGCATGGCCATCGGTATGTCGCAAGCAGGCATCCGCGGCGCCGTCGCGGCATGGTGCGGTTTCACCGCGCCGTCGGCCCTGTTGATGGTGGCGCTGGGCGCCAGCTTTTCGCACTGGCGCGACGTGGTGCCCCCCGGTGTGCTGCATGGCCTCAAGCTGCTGGCCGTGGTGGTGGTGACCCACGCCGTATGGGGCATGGCGCGCGCGTTCTGCCGGACGCCGGCCGACTGGGGGCTGATGTTGGGGGCTGCCGCGTTGCTGCTGGTCTGGCCATCGACATGGATGCAGGTGGGCGTGATCGTGCTCGGCGCGCTGGCGGGCCTGGGCATGCCGGTGGGTGGACCGCAGCCGCCGCTCGCGCACACCGGGCAGGCGGGATCACGGCGGACGGGGATCGTCGCGCTGTCGGTGTTCGGGGCGCTGCTGGTGATTCCCTGGCGTGCGGCGGGCGCGGGGTCGATGCCGGACGTGTTCGGATTGTTCTATCGCGCGGGGTCGCTGGTCTTCGGCGGCGGGCACGTGGTCATGCCGCTGCTCCAGGAAGGCGTTGTGGCCCCGGGATGGGTCACGCAGGAGGTCTTCCTGGCGGGCTACGGCGCCGCGCAGGCGGTACCGGGGCCGATGTTCACCTTCGCCGGCTATCTCGGTGCCGCGATGGAGGCCGGTCGTGGCGGATGGGTGGGTGGCGCACTGGCGCTGGCGGCGATCTTCCTGCCGTCGTTCCTGTTGGTGGTCGGTGTACTGCCGTTCTGGCAACGCATCGCGGGGGTACCTCGCATGCGCGCCGTGCTGGCGGGCATCAATGCCGCGGTCGTCGGTCTGCTGCTGGCGGCGCTGTGCGGTCCGCTGAGGGCAGAGGTGGTACTGGGAATCGCCGACCTGATCGTGGTGATCGTGGGCGTCGTGGCATTGGTGCGATGGCGGGTGCCGACAGGATGGCTGGTCCTGGCGGCGCCGCTCGCCGGCATGCTGGCGCTTGCGCCGCGCTGAGCGCGTCCAATCCCTGGCCCTGTGCGACAATGCACGCGGCGGAGCCGGCCAGACAGTCGCGTCATCCATCGTGCTTGTCACGACGGATGCCGAGGAAAGTCCGGGCTCCACAGGGCACGGTGCCAGGTAACGCCTGGGCGGCGCGAGCCGACGGAAAGTGCAACAGAAAGATACCGCCGAACGGTTCTTCGGAATGCGTGGCAAGGGTGAAATGGTGCGGTAAGAGCGCACCGCGAGTCCGGCAACGGACCGGCACGGCAAACCCCACCGGGAGCAAGACCAAATAGGGAGGCTATGCTGCGGCCCGCAGTGTCTCCGGGTAGGTTGCTTGAGCGCAGCGGTGACGTTGCGCCTAGAGGAATGACTGTCCACGACAGAACCCGGCTTACCGGCCGGCTCCGCCGCTTTCCAAAGCGCCACCGGCGCTTTGGAAAGCCCCAAGGTTTGCGAAGCAAACCTCGGGCCCCGGGCCGTTGGCCTCCAGACCCCCGCTCGCGCGCTGCGCTCGCCGCCCCCTGACTCAGGGGCTGATGAAGCGGCGCTCGGATACCGCGCTGGTGGCAGCGACGTCAGTCGCGATCGCGGACTTTCAGCGCCGGGGTTATTCAGCAGGTCCGATCCGCAGTGTCGTCTCACCCTCGAACACGCCTTCCGGCCCGAACCGGCGCTCGCTGATCCAGCCGTGGCCGGCATGATCGATCGCGATCAGGGTGCTGGCGCGGGTGCCGTAGCGGGCGTCGCGGATGAAGGCGGCCGACAGCATGCGCTCCAGTTCGAGCCCCACGCCGGTGTCAGGGAGCCGGGTGTCGTCGGCGCGGGTCTCATCGGCCAGGGCATCCCACAGCGGCGACACCTCGTCCTCGCCCGACGCCACCCAGGCCGCAAGACGCTCCTTCAGGGCCAGGGTCTTCGGCCACGGTTCGTCCAGGTCGCCGTTGGACAGGCCGTGCAGGCCGGGGGCGAGGGCGGTCCGGCGCGGGGTGGGGTAGTTGCTCAGGTACTCGCAGGTCGTCGCATCGACCAGCACCAGATTGAAGGGGGCGAAGGCCTCGGCGGCCGCGAGCAGTCCCGAGGCACGGTGATCCGCGCCATCGGGCGATTGCAGGAACCCGGCCGCCAGCTGTCCCCGCGAGGGAGCCCCCGGTACCTGGATGCGCGGATCGCGCACGTTGGTGACCACCGCCATCCGACCCTGCCGGTCCGCGCCGGCCCAGGTGCCGCCGGACTGCAGGTCGCGGCCGGCGAGCACGTGCGGCGCCGATGTCCAGGGGGCCAGCGGCGCCGTCGGACGGGCGTGGAACTCGTCGCGGTTGCCGGCCAGCAGCAGGCGCCAGCGGGGATGCACATTCCAGGCGAGCGCGAGCAGGCACATGGGGGAATTCTGGACCCCCGGTTCGCGCAGTTCCACATCCGCGGGCGGTGCACACCCGCGGGTGACGTGAAGGCGTGGTCACCTCGCTGAATCACGCCTCAATCTCAAAATTTGAGACGAAACAGCAACTTGTGGATAAGGTTTGAACAAGTCTCTGAAGTTTGCCGCAAGCCATTGATCCGCCAAGTGATTTCCCGTCGGTTTTCCTGTTGACAACCCTGTGCGCGGTGGTAACGTGGGCAACAGAGGTAAAACCGGGTTTTTGGTGGTTTTTCGTGGTTCAATGGGTCGCTCGTCAGGGCGTCGGGAAGGCAGCGTCGTGTTTCAGGGTGAGACCGCCATCACAGTGGACGACAAGGGACGGCTCGCGGTGCCCACCGCGTACCGCGACCTGGTCGCGCGCGAGTGCGGCAACCGCCTGGTGATCACCTACAACCCCTTCGAGGCCGGCAGCCTGTACCTGTACCCGGAAAAGGTCTGGCAACGGGTCCGTGACGACGTCAACAAGCTGCCCAGCACCCAGCGCGCGCACCGCAGCCTGCAGCTGAAGCTGGTTGGTGCCGCATCGCCGGTGGAGCTGGACGGCAACGGCCGCATCAGCATCCCGGCCAGCCACCGCAGCGCGGTGGGCATCGAGAAGAAAGCCGTGCTGCTCGGCATGGGCGAGAAATTCGAACTCTGGAGCGAACAGGCGCACCACGCACAGATCCGTCAGACCCTCACCGACGACGATCTGAGCGCACACATGCTCGAGTTGCGCTTGTGAGCCGGGGTGACGGCAAGCGGCAGTCCGCGCCGGCCGGTCACCCTCCAGCGCTGCACTTGCCGGTGTTGTACACGCAGGTCATGGAAGGGCTGCAGGTGAAGGAGGACGGAACGTACCTGGACGGCACCTTCGGGCGCGGAGGTCACGCGCGTGGCGTGCTGCAAAGACTCGGCCCGGGAGGCCGGCTGCTGTTGATGGACAAGGACCCCGACGCGATCGCGCATGCCGAACAGATGTTCGCCGGCGACGCGCGCGTGGCGATCCGTCGCGGCAGTTTCGCCGGGCTCGCGCAATGGGACCAGGCGGCGGCCGGCCTGGACGGCGTGCTGCTCGACCTGGGCGTGTCCTCGCCGCAGCTGGATGTCGCCGAGCGCGGTTTCAGCTTCGGCAAGGACGGTCCGCTGGACATGCGCATGGATCCGGAGTCCGGCGAGAGTGCGGCCCAGTGGATCGCGCGCGCCGACGAGCGCGAGATCGCCGACGTGCTGTGGACCTACGGCGAGGAGAAGCAGAGCCGCCGCATCGCGCGCGCCATCGTCGCCCGTCGCGCCACCCAGCCTTTCACGCGCACCGCCGACCTGGCAGCGGTGATCGCGTCGGTCATGCCGCGCGGCGACAAGATCCATCCCGCCACGCGCAGCTTCCAGGCCATCCGCATCCACATCAACCGCGAACTCGCGGACCTGGAACTCGGTCTGGATGCCGCGCTGGCCTGCCTCAGGCCCGGCGGCCGGCTGGCGGTGATCAGCTTCCACTCGCTGGAAGACCGCATCGTCAAGCAGTTCATCAACCGGCATGCCAAGGCGCCGCCGGCCAACCGCCGGCTGCCGGTGGCCGAGACGTTCGTGCCCACGCTGCGCGCCATCGGCAGCGGCCAGAAGGGCGAGCCCGACGAAGTGGCCGCCAACCCGCGCGCCCGCAGCGCGGTGCTGCGCGTGGCAGAAAAGCTGGGAATCGGGGATGGGCAGTCGGGAACCGCAACAGCCGGCAGCGGCACGGGGGCAGCTGCCGGGCTCGCTGCTGCCACGGGAGGCGCCGCATGACGCGCTTCCTGCTCGCCGTGCTGGTGCTGGCCAATATCGCCTCCGCGATCGGCGTGGTGTATGCGCGCCACCGCCACCGCGTGTTGTTCGACGAGGTGACGCGGCTGGAGCGCGCGCGGGATGAGCTGAACGTCGAATTCGGCCGCCTGCAGCTGGAGCAGGCCACCGTGGCCGAGGCCACGCGCATCGACCAGGTCGCGCGCGTACGCCTGGGCATGAAGTTCCCGGAAGCGGCCGACATCGTGGTGGTGCGTCCATGACCGCCGCGCCGGCCAAGAACCGCAACCGCGCGCGCTTCAACCTGCGCGGCCGCCTGGCCCTGGTGCTGGGCGCGATGGGCCTGTGCTCGGTCAGCCTGGTCGGCCGCGCCGCTTACGTGCAACTGATCAACCACGACTTCTACCAGCGCCAGGGCGATGCGCGCTTCCTGCGCGAGATCCCCATCCCGACCTCGCGCGGCATGATCACCGACCGCAACGGCGAGCCGGTGGCGGTGTCCTCGCCGGTGGAATCGGTGTGGGGCAACCCGCAGGAGCTGCTGAAGACGCCCGACCGGCTGCCCGAGCTGGCGCAGGCCCTGGGCGTGCCGCTCGACCACCTGACCAACCGCCTGTCGCAGAAGGCCGACAAGGAATTCCTGTACCTCAAGCGCCGGATCAATCCGGACGAGGCGCAGAAGATCCTGGCGCACAAGATCCCGGGCGTGTTCTCCCAGCGCGAGTTCCGCCGCTTCTACCCGCAGGGGCCGGCGATGGCCCACGTGCTGGGCTTCACCAACATCGACGACCGCGGCCAGGAAGGGCTGGAGCTGGCGTTCGACGAATGGCTCAGCGGCACGCCGGGCGTGCAGAAGGTGATCCGCGACAACCGCGGCCGCATCGTCGAGAACGTCGACCTGATCCGCTCCGCGCAGCCGGGCAAGGACCTGACGCTGAGCATCGACCGCCGCATCCAGTACCTGGCGCACCGCGAGCTGCGCAACGCGCTGCTCGAACACCAGGCCAGCAGCGGTTCCATCGTGATCATGGACGTGGCCACCGGCGAAGTGCTGGCCATGGTCAACCTGCCCACGTACAACCCCAACGCGATCGACCGGGTGAAGCCGGACGCGCGGCGCAACCGCGCGCTGACCGACATGATCGAGCCGGGCTCCACGATGAAGCCCCTGACCGTGTCGACGGCGCTGAAGGCCGGCGTGGTCACGCCCTCGACGCTGGTCAATACCAATCCGGGCTACATGGCCCTGAACAGCCGCTACACCATCCGCGACGTGCCCCGGAACAACGGCGTGCTGACCGTCACCGGCGTCATCACCAAGAGTTCCAACATCGGCTCTATCAAGATCGCCGAGAAGCTGCCCAACGACTACTTCTACGAGAGCATCCACAGCTTCGGCTACGGGCAGAAGCCCGGCAGCGGCTTCCCGGGCGAGTCCGCCGGCATACTGGCGCCGCCGGATCGCTGGAACGGCCTGCAGAAGGCGACGATGTCGTATGGCTATGGCCTGGCGGTCACGCCGCTGCAGATCGCGCGCGCCTACTCCGCGCTGGGCAACGGCGGCAGGCTGGTGACGCCGACGTTCGTGAAGGGCCAGCGCAGCGAAGCGCCGCAGGTGCTCGATCCGGCCATCGCACGTGAAGTCGTCGGCATGATGGAAACCGTGGTGACCCAGGGCGGCGCCAAGCGCGCCGGCGTGCTGGGTTATCGGGTGGCGGGCAAGACCGGCACCGCCCGCATCGCCTCCGGTGGCGGTTACGCGAAGGGCCGCTACGCGTCCTTCTTCGCCGGCCTGGTGCCGGCCAGCAATCCCCGCTTCGCGGCCGTCGTGGTCATCAACGATTCGCAGGAGGGCGGTTACTTCGGCGGCCTGGTCGCCGCGCCGGTTTTCCACGACGTGATGGATGGCGCGCTGCGCCTGATGGACGTGCCGCCGGACGACATCGAAGCCTGGCTGGCCGCGCAGGCCAAGAACGCAGGCAAGCCGGGCGCCGCCGCGCAGGTGCCCGCGCCGGCGCCGATCGCCGACGATGCGGTCGATACCACGGACCCGTCGGCATTCGACACCCCGCACGCCGCGCTGCCGGCCACGGGAGCGACGCGATGAGGCGGATGATGGCCCTGGCCGAACTGCTGCCCGACGTGGACGTGCCGCGCGACATCGTGGTGCGCGGACTGACCCTGGACAGCCGCAGCGTGCAGCCGGGCGACGCCTTCGTGGCCATCGCCGGGTTCGGTGCGCACGGGCTGAATTTCGCGGCACAGGCCAAGGAGAACGGCGCCAGCGCGATCCTGTTCGAGCCGCCCGTGCCGGACGGCCTGGAAGCGCCGCGCGATGCGATCGCGGTGCCGGGCCTGCGCGCGCGCATGGGCGCGATGGCCGACCGCTTCCACGCCGCGCCCTCGCACGACATGAAGATGGTCGGGGTGACCGGTACCAACGGCAAGACGTCCACGGTGCAGCTGCTGGCGCAGGCGTGGCACCTGCGCGGCATCCGTTGCGCGACGGTCGGCACGCTGGGCGCCGGCATGTACGGCGAGGTGGTGCCCACCGGCTTCACCACGCCGCTGGTGCTGCAGATGCATGCGCTGCTGGCGCAGTTCCGCGACGCGGGCGCGAAAGCGGTGGCGATGGAAGTCAGTTCGCACGCTCTGGACCAAGGGCGCGTGGACGCGGTGCATTTCGACGTGGGCGTGTTCACCAACCTCACCCGCGACCACCTGGACTACCACGGCGACATGCAGCGCTACGGCGCGGCCAAGTCGCTGCTGTTCTTCCGCCCGGGCCTGAAGGCGGGCGTGGTGAACCTGGACGATGGCTACGGCCGCGAACTGTTCGCCCGGCTGCCGCACGGCGTGCAGCGCGTGGGCGTCAGCTCGCGCGGGCAGACCGACGCCAGCGTGCGCGCGGACGCGCTGTGCCTGGACGGCAACGGCATCGGCTTCGATCTTGTGGTCGGCGACGAGGTGCAGCCGGTGCAGTCGCGGCTGCTGGGCCGCTTCAACGTGGACAACCTGCTGGCCGTGGCAGGGGTGCTGCATGCGTTGGGCGACACCACGGCGGAGATCGCGCGCACGCTGTCGCGGCTGGCGCCGATCCACGGGCGGATGAACCGGCTGGGCGGCGACACGGATGCTTCCGGGAGCCGCCGTCCGCTGGTCGTGATCGACTACGCGCACACGCCCGATGCGCTGGAACAGGCACTGGCCAGCCTGCGCGACCACGTGCAGGGCCGGCTGTTCTGCGTGTTCGGCTGCGGCGGCGACCGCGACACCGGCAAGCGCCCGCAGATGGCCGCCATCGCCGAGCGCCTCGCGGACGTGGTGGTGGTCACCGACGACAACCCGCGCACCGAGGACGGCGACGTCATCGTGGCCGACATCATGGCCGGCTTCGCGAAGCCGGCTGCCGTGCTCGTGCAGCGCGACCGGGCACAGGCCATCGCCCAGGCCGTCGCCCAGGCCGGCCCGGACGACATCGTGCTGGTGGCCGGCAAGGGCCACGAGCCCTACCAGGAAATCCATGGCGTGAAACATCCGTTCGACGACACCGCGGTTGCGCGCCACGCCCTGGAGGACCGTCGATGAAGCGGCTTCCCCTTTCCCTGCTGGCGCATTGGGCCGGTGGCGAACTGCTCGGCGACGACCTGGTGATCGGCTCGCTGACCAACGACACGCGCACCCTGGTGCCGGGCAGCCTGTACGTGGCGCTGCGTGGCGAGCGCTTCGACGGCCACGATTTCGCCTACGACGCGTCCATGCGCGGCGCCGCCGCGGTGCTGGTCGACCACGCGGTGAAGGTCGATGTGCCGCAGGTGGTCGTGCCCGACACGCTGCTGGCGCTGGCGCGCATCGCCGCCGGCCTGCAGCGCGACCGCGTGGAGAAGACGGTCGCCATCACCGGCAGCAACGGCAAGACCACGGTCAAGACGCTGGTGGTATCCATCCTGCAGCGCGCCGGCGTCACCTATTTCAATCCCGGCAACCGCAACAACGAGATCGGCCTGCCGCTGGCGGTCATCGATGCGCCCGACGATGCGGACTTCGCCGTCTACGAGATGGGCGCCGGCAAGCCGGGCGACATCGCCTACCTCACCGACATCGTCGCTCCCGAGGTGGCGCTGGTGAACAACATCGCCGCCGCCCATCTGGAGCGCATGGGCTCGCTGGCGGGCGTGGCCGAAACCAAGGGCGCCATCTACGATGCGCTGCCGGCCGACGGCACGGCGGTGATCAATGCGGACGACGCGTTCGCCGAATACTTCGCCAGCCGCGTGCCGGATCGCCGCATCCTGCGTTTCGGTCTGGATGCGACCGCCGACCTGACCGCGCGCGACATCCGCGCGGCCGCGGACGGGTCGGACTTCGTGCTGGTGGCCCCGCATGGCGAAGTCGCCGTCAGCCTGCACCTGCCGGGCCGCCACAACGTGCGCAATGCACTGGCTGCCGCGGCGCTGGCCATGGCGTGCGGCGTATCGCTGGCGACCATCGCCGACGGCCTGTCGGCCGCGCAGCCGGTGGCCGGCCGCCAGGTCGCGCACACGCTGCCGAACGGTGCGGTGGTGATCGACGACAGCTACAACGCCAACCCGGGCTCGCTGATCGCGGCCATCGAGACGCTTGTCGCCGCGAGCGCGCAGGCGGGCGGGGAAGGGTGGCTGGTACTGGGCGACATGCGCGAACTCGGCGCCGACGAAGCGGCCCTGCACGCCGACATGGGCGCGCGGGCCAAGGCCGCCGGGCTCCGCCGGCTGTACACGCTGGGGCCGCTGAGCGCCGCCGCCGCCGCCGCATTCGGCGAGGGCGCGCGCACATTCCAAGACCACGCCTCGCTGGCGGCCGCGCTGCGCGCCGACCTGCGGGCCGGCGTGCGCTGTCTGGTCAAGGGGTCGCGCGGCAGCGCGATGGACCGGATCGTCGCCGCCTTGCTGTCCACCGGGGAGGACACACCACATGTTGCTTGAACTGGCCCGCTGGCTGCAGAGCCTGGAAAACTTCTTCGGCCTGTTCGGCTACCTGACGTTCCGCGGCATCCTGGCCGCGCTGACGTCGCTGGCGCTGTCGCTGTGGCTCGGTCCGGCGGTGATCCGCAGGCTGGGCCAGCTGAAGGGCGGCCAGCCGATCCGCAAGGACGGCCCGCAGTCGCATTTCTCCAAGGCCGGCACCCCGACCATGGGCGGGGCGCTGATCCTGATCACGGTGGCCGCGTCGGTGCTGCTGTGGGGCGACCTGCGCAACAAGTACGTGTGGGTGGTGCTGCTGGTCATGCTGTGCTTCGGCGTGATCGGCTGGTACGACGACTGGATCAAGATCGTCAGGCGCGATCCGAACGGCCTGAAGTCCCGCTGGAAGTACCTGCTGCAGTCGATCTTCGGCCTGGCGGCGGGCCTGTATCTGTACCTGTACGCCGACGTTCCGGCGGCGACGACCTTCTACGTGCCGTTCTTCAAGTCGATCGCGCTGCCGCTGGCCGGTGTCGGCTTCGTCGCCATCGCGTACTTCTGGATCGTCGGATTCTCCAATGCGGTCAACCTGACCGATGGCCTGGATGGCCTGGCCATCATGCCGACGGTGCTGGTGGCGTGCGCGCTGGGCGTGTTCGCCTACGCCTCGGGCAACGCGGTGTTCTCCACTTACCTGCAGATCCCGCAGGTGCCGGGCGCCGGCGAGCTGACCATCATCTGCGCGGCCATCGCCGGCGCGGGCCTGGGCTTCCTGTGGTTCAACACCTATCCGGCGATGGTGTTCATGGGCGACATCGGCGCGCTGGCGCTGGGCGCGGTGCTGGGCACCATCGCGGTGATCGTGCGCCAGGAACTGGTGCTGGTGATCATGGGCGGCATCTTCGTCATCGAGACGCTGTCGGTGATGATCCAGGTGGCGTCGTTCAAGCTGACCGGCAAGCGCGTGTTCCGGATGGCGCCGATCCACCACCATTTCGAGCTGAAGGGCTGGCCGGAGCCGCGCGTGATCGTGCGCTTCTGGATCATCTCGGTCGTGCTGGTGCTGATCGGCCTGGCCACGTTGAAGGTGCGCTGATGAACGACACGCCGCGCCAGGCCACGCGACTGGAAGCCATCGGGGGCCGCTTCGACCCCTGGTTGCTCGGCGCCATGCTGGCGCTGGCGTCGCTGGGCGTGGTGATGGTCGCCTCGGCGTCGATCTACCAGCACGGCAATCCGTTCTACTACCTGATCCGCCACGGCATGTTCCTGGTCGCGGGCGCGGGTCTGGCCTGGTGGGTCACGCGCACGGAATTGAAGAGCATCGAGGCGCGCAACCACCTGCTGCTGCTCGCCTGCGTGGTCCTGCTGCTGATGGTGTTCGTGCCGGGACTGGGGGTGAGCGTCAAGGGCGCGCACCGCTGGATCAACCTGGGGGTGTCGAACTTCCAGGTCGTGGAAGTGGTGAAGGTGTTCTTCATCGTCTGGCTGGCCAGCTACCTGGTCCGCTTCCGCGACGAGGTCAACGCGACCTGGGCGGCGATGCTCAAGCCGCTGGGCGTGGTGGTGCTGCTGGTCGCGCTGCTGCTGATGCAGCCCGACTTCGGCTCGTCCTCGCTGCTGCTGGCGATCACCGCCGGCATGCTGGTGCTGGGCGGCGTGAACATGCCGCGCATGTTCGGCCCGGTGCTGGTCGGCCTGCCGGTGCTGGCGGTGATCGCCATCGCCGAGCCCTACCGCATGCGCCGGCTGACCTCGTTCTCCGATCCGTGGGCCGATCCGTTCGGCAGCGGCTACCAGCTGACCAATGCGCTGATGGCGATCGGCCGCGGCGAATGGTCCGGCATCGGCCTGGGCGGTTCGGTGCTCAAGCTCAACTACCTGCCGGAAGTGCATACGGACTTCATCTTCTCGGTGATCGGCGAAGAACTCGGCTTCGTGGGCGTGTGCCTGGTGGTGGCGCTGTACGCGCTGCTGGTGGGGCGCGCGTTCCTGATCGGCCTGCGCTGCGTGGAGATGCGCCGCCACTTCGCCGGGTATGTCGCCTTCGGGGTGGCGCTGTGGATCGGCATGCAGAGCTTCGTCTCGATGGGCGTGAACCTGGGCCTGCTGCCGACCAAGGGCCTGACCCTGCCGCTGATCTCCTCGGGCGGCTCCAGCATCCTGATGACCTGCGTGGCGATGGGCCTGCTGCTGCGCGTGTCGTACGAACTGGAGCGCACCCAGCGCCAGGTCGCGTTGCGCGGCGAAGGGCTGCAGACCACGCCCGGGGCGGGCGAGTCGCGTGCGCCGGCCGACAGCGGCCCGGTCGGGCGTCAGCCCGCGCCCTCGCTGTCGGCCACGCTGCGTGGCTCCAGCCTCCCGCGCTCGCGCGTCGAGCCCACCTTCGAGAGGATCGCATGACCGCTGCGACCTCTCCAGCGCCCGTCATGATGATGGCCGGTGGCACCGGCGGCCACATCTTCCCCGCGCTGGCCGTGGCCAAGGTGCTGCGCGCACGCGGGGTCCCCGTCGTGTGGCTGGGTGCGGACGGCGCGATGGAAACCCGGCTGGTGCCGCAGCACGGCATCGAGCTGGACACGCTGGCCATCACCGGCCTGCGCGGCAAGGGCACGCTGGCGTTGCTCGGCGCGCCGGTGCGCGTGCTGCGCGCGATCCGCGCCGCGGGTTTCGTGTTGCGTCGCCGTGCGCCGCGCGCGGTGGTCAGCTTCGGTGGCTTCGCCTCGGGCCCCGGCGGCGTGGCGGCGCGCCTGATGGGCCTGCCGCTGCTGGTACACGAGCAGAACCGTGCGGCCGGGTTCACCAACCGCATGCTGGTGAAGGTGGCGCGCCGCGTGATGACCGGCTTCCCCGGTGCATTCCCGGGCCGCGAGGAAGCCGTCGGCAATCCGGTGCGCGAGGAAATCGCCGCCATCGCACCGCCGGCCTCGCGCCTGGCCGGCCGTGAAGGCCCGCTGCGCCTGCTCGTGCTGGGCGGCAGCCAGGGCGCACGCGCCCTGAACATGGCGGTGCCTCGCGCACTCGCCGCACTGCCGGCCGGCAGCATCGACGTGCGCCACCAATGCGGCGAGAAGCTGCGCGACGAGGCCGCCAGGGCTTACCTCGATGCGGGCGTCGCCGCGAGCGTCGAAGCCTTCATCACCGACATGGCGGCGGCCTACGCCTGGGCCGATCTTGTCGTCTGCCGCTCCGGCGCCTCCACGCTGGCCGAGCTGTGCGCGGTGGGCGTGGGCAGCGTGCTGGTGCCGTTCCCCCAGGCCGTGGACGACCACCAGACCCGCAACGCCGAATACCTGGTCGAGCGCGGCGCGGCCGTGTTGCTGAAGCAGAACGACGACCTGGCCGATGCGCTGGCGACCACGCTGCGCCGCCTGTCCGGCGACAACGCGGCGCGCCTGGCAATGGCCGAGGCCGCGCGCACGCTGGCAAAACCCGATGCGGCCGACCGCATCGCCGACATCATTCTCGAGGTGAAGCCGTGATTCGTGATTGGGCATTCGTGATTCGTAGCAACCACGGCAGGTGCGGTGTCCTGGCGCGTCGTGGGCGCGCTTCATCGAATCACGAATCACGAATCGCGAATCCCACGGTCACCGGAGGTGCCCGATGATGGCTGCCGCACGCGAGCGCCGCCTGCAACACACCGGCAACCTGGCCAAGGAGTTCCGTCGGGTGCACTTCGTCGGCATCGGCGGCTCGGGCATGAGCGGCATTGCCGAAGTGCTGTGCACGCTGGGCTACGAAGTGTCCGGCTCGGACAATGCCGACAACGCCGCGACCCGTCGCCTGGCGTCGCTGGGCGCGCGCGTGATGCGCGGCCACAACGCCTCCAACGTGCTGGGCACCGACTGCGTGGTGGTCTCCAGCGCGATCAGGCACGACAACCCCGAGCTGATGGAGGCGCGCAGCCAGCGCATCCCCATCGTGCCGCGCGCGGCGATGCTGGCCGAACTGATGCGCTTCCGGCGCGGTATCGCGGTGGCCGGCACGCACGGCAAGACCACCACCACTAGCCTGACGGCGGCGGTGCTGAGCGAGGGTGGCCTGGACCCGACCTTCGTCATCGGCGGCCAGCTGCTGGCGGCGGGCGCGAACGCCAAGCTCGGCGATGGCCAGTGGCTGGTGGCCGAGGCCGACGAGAGCGATGGCAGCTTCCTGCGCCTGAATCCGCTGATCTCCATCGTCACCAACATCGATGCGGACCACCTGGAGAACTACGGCAACGACTTCGAACGCGTGAAGGCGGCGTTCGCCGAGTTCCTGCAGCGCCTGCCGTTCTACGGCCTGGCCGTGCTGTGCATCGACGACCCGGAGGTCGCCGCCATCGCCGCCGACACGCCACGCCACGTGATGAGCTACGGTTTCGCCGAGCACGCCGACGTGCGCGCCGAGGACGTGGAACAGGAAGGCGGGCGCATGCACTTCACCCTGCGCCTGCCGGAAGACGCCAGCATCCGCGTCAGCCTGGCATTGCCGGGCCGCCACAACGTGCAGAACGCGCTGGCTGCCGCCGCCGTGGGCTGGCAACTGGGGGTGTCGCCGCAGAACATCGCCGCCGCACTGGAGAAGTTCGCCGGCATCGGCCGCCGCTTCAACGACTTGGGCCAGATCACCACCCCGCAGGGCGCGCGCGTGCAGCTGGTCGACGACTACGGCCATCATCCGAAGGAGCTGGCGGCCGTGTTCGCCGCCGCGCGTGGCGGCTGGCCGCACAAGCGCCTGGTGGTCGCGTTCCAGCCGCACCGCTACAGCCGCACGCGCGACCAGTTCGACGCATTCGCCGCGGTGCTGTCGGAAGCCGACGCGCTGGTGTTGAGCGAGGTGTACCCGGCCGGCGAGCAGCCCATCGCAGGCGCCGATTCCAAGTCGCTGGCGCGCGCGATCCGTGCCCGCGGCCGCAACGAGCCGGTGGTCGTCAGCCAGGTCGCCGACCTGGTCGACGTGCTGCCCGACGTGCTGCAGGACGGCGACCTGCTGCTGATGATGGGCGCGGGCGACATCGGCCACATGTCCCAGCACATCGCCGCGCACGGTTTCACCGGGAAGGAGTCCGCATGAGCGCCGTGACCGTCGCGCCGCCGCGTTTCGACGATCCCGCCCGCTTCGGTCGCGTGGCCGTGCTGATGGGCGGCACGTCCAGCGAGCGCGAAGTGTCGCTGAACTCCGGCCAGAACGTGCTGGGCGCGCTGCTGTCGCAGGGGGTGCAGGCCTTCGCGGTGGATGGTGTGCCGGCCCTGGTGGAGGCGATCCGCGGCGGCCGGGTGGACCGCGTTTTCAACATCATGCATGGCGGCGACGGCGAGAACGGCGTGCTGCAGGGGCTGCTGCAGTCGCTCGGTGTGCCGTACACCGGCCCCGGCGTGCTCGGCTCGGCGCTGACCATGGACAAGATCCGCACCAAGCAGGTGTGGCAGGCAGCCGGCCTGCCGACGGCGGGTTTCGTGCGCATCCCGCCCGGCGGCGATCTGGCCGCGGCGGTGCGCGCACTGGGCTTCCCCGTGTTCGTGAAGCCCTCGACCGAAGGCTCCAGCGTGGGCGTGTTCCAGATCAAGGACGAGCAGGATCTGCCGCCGGCCGTCGCCTTCGCCTCGTCCTATCCCGGCGAACTGCTGGCCGAGCAGATGTTGACCGGTGGCGAGTTCACCGTGGCCATCCTCGGCGACCTGGCGCTGCCGTCGGTGCGCATCGTGCCGGCGCAGGGCTGGTACGACTACCACGCCAAGTACATCGCCGACGATACGCAGTACCTGTGTCCCGGCCTGGACGATGCCGATGATGAGGCGAGGATCCGCGCGCTGGCGCTGGAGGGCTTCCGCGCCGCCGGCTGCGGTGGCTGGGGCCGCGTCGACGTGATGCGCCATGCCGATGGCCGCTTCCTGCTGATGGAGGTCAACACCGCGCCCGGCATGACCAGCCACTCGCTGGTGCCGAAGGCCGCCGCGCAGGTCGGTATCGGCTTCGAGGCGCTGTGCTGGCGCATCCTGGAGCAGACGGTGCCGGAGGTGGCGGGCCCATGAACGCCGCCCTGCGCATCCTGACCTGGCTGCTCGCGCTGGCGCTGGTCGCGCTGCCGGTCGTGGCCGTGGTCAACGGCTGGATCGGCGCCGACCGCTGGCCGCTGAGCACGCTGCGCGTGCAGGGCGAGCTGGCGCGCGTGCAGCCGGCGCAGCTGCAGGCCGCCGTGCTGCCGCATGCGCGCAGGGGCTTCTTCGCGGTCAGGCTGGAAGATGCCAAGCGCGCGGTCGAACAGCTGCCCTGGGTGGAGCGCGCCGAGGTGCGCAAGCGCTGGCCGGACGTGCTGGAGGTCCGCATCACCGAACACAAGCCGTTCGCGCGCTGGGGCGAGGACAGGCTGCTGTCCGAGCACGGGCGCCTGTTCCCGATGCCGAAGGAACTGGCCGGTCTGGACCTGCCGCAGCTCGGCGGGCCGGAATCGCAGGTGCAGGAAGTGACCGCGCTCTACAACGAGTCGCGCCAGCTGTTCGCGCCGATGGGCCTGGACGTCACCACGCTGGTGATGGATGCCCGCGGCAGCTGGTCGCTGCAGCTGGGCAACGGCACCCAGGTGGTGGTCGGGCGCACCGACGCGCGTCCGCGCCTGGGCCGCTTCGCGCGAATGCTGCCGCAGCTGCTGGCCGCACAGGCGCAGCCGCTGGTGCGCGCGGACCTGCGCTACACCAATGGCTTCGCCCTGGTCTGGGCGAAGCCGGGAATCGGGAATGGAGAATCGGAAATGGCGTTGCCGCCGGCAATCGCGAGTTCCGGCGCGTTCATGCCAGGCGCTGCCTCCGTCCGACATCCGCAAGCATCGATTCCCCATTCCCCATTCTCAATTCCCGGTTTCGCAACATGAATCGCAAGGGTGACAAATCACTGATCGTCGGACTGGACATCGGCACCTCCAAGGTGACGGCGCTGGTCGGCGAGTACGCACCGGGCAATCCGATCGAAGTGATCGGCATCGGCTCGCACGAGTCGCGCGGGCTCAAGCGCGGCGTCGTGGTGGACATCGAATCCACCGTGCAGTCCATCCAGCGCGCCATCGAGGAGGCCGAGCTGATGGCCGGCTGCGAGATCCGCTCGGTCTACGCCTCCATCTCGGGCAACCACGTGCAGTGCCGCAACTCGCCGGGCATCGTGCCGATCCGCGACGGCGAGGTCACCTGGGGCGACCTGGACCGCGTGCTGGAAGCGGCGAAGGCCGTGGCCATCCCCGCCGACCAGAAGATCCTCCACGCCATCCCGCGCGAGTACAAGCTGGACAACTCGCAGGAAGGCATCCGCAATCCGGTCGGCATGACCGGCGTGCGCCTGGAAGTGGACGCGCACCTGGTGTTCTGCGCGCAGTCCGCCGCCGCCAACATCAGCAAGTGCGTGCAGCGCTGCGGCCTGCAGATCGACGACCTGATCTTCTCCTCGCTGGCCTCCAGCGTGGCGGTGCTGACCAGCGACGAGCGCGAGCTGGGCGTGGCGCTGGTGGACATGGGGGCGGGCACGACCGACTTGGCGGTGTTCGTGCAGGGCGCGATCTGCCACACGGCCTCGCTGCCGATCGCCGGCGACCAGGTCACCAACGACATCGCCCACATGCTGCGCACGCCCACGCCCGAAGCCGAGCAGATCAAGGTGCGCTACGCCTGCGCGCTGGCGCAACTGGCGACGGCCGAGGAGAGCATCCAGGTGCCCAGCGTGGGCGACCGTCCGCCGCGCCGCCTGCCGCGCCACGCGCTGGCGCAGGCCGTGCAGCAGCGCTACGAAGAGATCTTCGAGATGGTGCAGGCCGAACTGCGCCGCTCGGGCTTCGAGGAGCGCGTGCGCGCCGGCATGGTGCTGACCGGCGGCGCCGCGAAGATGGAAGGCGTGGTCGAGCTGGCCGAGGAGATGCTGCAGATGCCGGTGCGCGTGGGCATCCCGCAGCACGTCACCGGGCTGGGCGAAGTGGTCGGCAATCCGGTGCATGCCACCGGCGTGGGCCTGCTGCTGATGGGCAGCCAGATCGAACATCCCCGGCGTCCGTCGCTGCCCACGGGCAAGGCGGGGAGCTGGTTCAAGAAGCTGCAGAACTGGTACAGGGGCGAGTTCTAGTGGCCGGGAATAGGGAATCGAGAATTGCGAATCGGAATCGCAGAAGCGGAAGCAGGAGCGGTAAGGGCAGCACGGCAAGGCGCGGCAGGCAGGCAGAGACGTAGTTCATTGGCAACACGCAACACCACTTAAAACACAACTCGCCGGTAGCGGTATGGGCGTAGGGAAACGGTCTTCGATTCCCGACTCCCCATTCCCGATTCCCGGCTCAAAGAGGACAAGGACATGGCACATTTCGAACTGGTTGAAAAGATGGCCCCGAATGCGGTGATCAAGGTCGTGGGCGTGGGCGGCGGCGGCGGCAACGCCGTGGCGCACATGGTCAACGGCAGCGTGGACGGCGTGGAGTTCATCACCGCCAACACCGATTCGCAGGCGATCAAGAACTGCGGCGCCAAGCTGCAGCTGCAGTTGGGCAGCAACGTCACCAAGGGCCTGGGCGCGGGCGCCAATCCGGAAGTCGGCCGCCAGGCCGCGCTGGAAGACCGCGAGCGCATCATCGACGCGCTGGATGGCGCCGACATGGTGTTCATCACCGCGGGCATGGGCGGCGGCACCGGCACCGGCGCCGCGCCGGTGGTGGCGCAGCTGGCCAAGGAGATGGGCATCCTGACGGTGGCCGTGGTCACCAAGCCGTTCCCGTTCGAAGGCCGCCGCCGCATGCAGGTGGCGCTGAAGGGCATCGAGGAACTGAGCCACCACTGCGACTCGCTGATCACCATCCCCAACGAGAAGCTGATCACCGTACTGGGCCGCAACGCCACCATGATCCAGGCCTTCCGCGCCGCCAACGACGTGCTGCTGGGCGCTGTGCAGGGCATCGCCGACCTGATCGTCCGCCCGGGCCTGATCAACGTCGACTTCGCCGACGTCCGTACCGTCATGAGCGAGATGGGCCTGGCCATGATGGGCACCGGTTCGGCCCGCGGCGACGACCGCGCGCAGGCCGCCGCCGAGGCCGCCATCCAGAACCCGCTGCTGGACGACGTCAACCTCAATGGCGCCAACGGCATCCTGGTCAACATCACCGCCGGTCCGGACTTCACGATGGCCGAGTTCGACGAAGTGGGCCGCACCATCGAGGGCTTCGCCTCGGAAGATGCCACCGTCGTGGTCGGCACCGTGCTGGATCCGGACATGCAGGACGAAGTGCGCGTGACCGTGGTGGCCACCGGCCTGAACCGCAACGCCGTCCGCCAGCCGGTCGGCCGTGGCGGCGACCTGCGCGAGCCGATGCGCGCGCCGATCAAGCTGGTCCGCGACGCCACCACCGGCATGCCGATCGACGACGGCTACTCCATGGATCCGATCGGCGCTGCCACCAGCGGCCTGGGCCTGCGCCGTGGTTCGGCCTCGCCCGCACCGTCGGCGCCGGCCTCCGCGCCGGTGGCGGCGGAGTTGCCGTCGGACTACCTGGATATTCCGGCGTTCCTGCGCCGCCAGGCGGACTGATACACCCATGGACCCTCCCCGCAAGGGGAGGGAGCAAGACCGAACGACACCGCCATGTCCCTTCGCTGCCGGGCCTTCGCCGGCCCGGCAGCCCTTTCCGGCGGCCTTAACAGGTCGTTGTTGCAGGCGTGGGACAGACCGGTTCTTTCGTTAAGATTCAGCGAATTGCGTGATATTCTCGCTGCCCGCTCAGGTTCCCCCCACCTGCGATTCCTGCCGATGGCCCAGCAACGCACCCTCAAGAACGTGATCCGCGCAACGGGCGTGGGGCTGCACAGCGGCGAAAAGGTCTACATGACGCTGCGTCCGGCGCCGGTGGACACCGGCATCGTGTTCCGGCGCACCGACCTGGAACCGGTGGTGGAGATTCCCGCCAGCGCGCAGCTGGTTACCGAGACCACCCTGTGCACGGGCCTGACCTGCGCAGGCGCCAAGGTGCAGACGGTGGAGCACCTGATGTCGGCCATGGCCGGCCTGGGCGTCGACAACGCCTACGTGGAGCTGTCCTCGGCCGAGCTGCCGATCATGGACGGATCCGCCGGCCCGTTCGTGTTCCTCATCCAGTCCGCCGGTGTCGTCGAGCAGGACGCCCCCAAGCGTTTCATCCGCATCACCCGCACGGTGGAAGTGACCGAAGGCGACAAGGTGGCGCGCTTCGAGCCGTACGACGGATTCAAGCTGGGCTTTACGGTGAAGTTCGACCACCCGATGATCCCGGCCTCGCAGTCGCGCGCCGAAGTGGACTTTTCCACCGGCGCCTACATCAAGGAAGTCGCGCGCGCGCGCACGTTCGGCTTCATGCGCGACCTGGAATACATGCGCGAGCGCAACCTGGGCCTGGGCGGCTCGATGGACAATGCCATCGTGCTGGACGAGTTCCGCGTGCTGAACGAGGACGGCCTGCGCTACACGGACGAATTCGTCCGCCACAAGATCCTGGACGCCATCGGCGACCTCTACCTCGCCGGCCGCCCGATCCTGGGCGCGTACGAGGGATTCAAGTCGGGCCATGCGCTGAACAACAAGCTGGTCCGGGCCCTGCTGGCCGAAACCTCGGCCTGGGAAGAAGTGACCTTCGAGGACCGCGGCACGCCGTCCCCGGTCACCTATGCGACGCCTGCCCTGGCGGTCTGAGACGCCCGTCCCCTGCGGACGGTGACCCCGCTGTCGACCGGTTTCCAACCCCCGTCACGCGGTGGTGCGGAAATGGTTACGCCTTGGCGAAACTGTGAACTGCGTCGGATTTCAGGTCCGAAAATAACATTTTTCTAACCTTTGGCTAACGCCCCGACCGACGGTGGCCGGTACCATGCCCCGTCCTTCGTGATGGCCGGGTCAATTTTTCCGGCGCCCGCGATGACCGCCCTGCGGGGTGGGGGTACCGGCGGAGTCCGGGGCCGACAGGAGGTCGAGGGCCGCTTGCAGCCCTCTGCGGGAGGCCTCCGATACGGGTACGACCGCTGCCTGTGCAGGCTTCACGACCGGCGCGAGGCGCGTCTTGGCGGTGACTTCGGTGACCGCCAGTCCGATGGATTGGGCCACGTTGATCAATTCGGGTGCCGCCAGGCGTAGCCGGGCGTTCCATACCGGGGAGTCGACGATAAAAACGAGCCGCTTGCCCGCCACGTTCGCCAACCGGCAATGCGGCGCCAGGGCAGGGGGAAGGCAGGGGCGAAGCTGCTGTTCCAAGGCGTCCAGCCACATGGCGCGACGCACCGGGTCGGTGGCGGCATCCGTCAGGGCAGCCTGCAGGGCAGGTTGCACGATGCCGGTACGGCGCGGCTTGGACTTCGAATCAGACATCGGTATCTATGAGCTTTAAGACCATCGTAAACAATTCGCGTACCTGGTGGGCCCATGCGTCCGCCCACGGTGCCTACCGCATCCGCCTCGCATTCCATGCGCGCCCGCTGGCCAGCGCCTGCGTGCTGGTCGCCGCCGGCCTGCTGGTCGGCGTGGCCGGCCGCAGCGCCGCCGGCATGGCGCAGGTCTCGCTGCTGCAGGCCAAGGCCGAGCAGCGCGATGCGGAACTGGACCAGGTGCGCCGCGGCGCCCAGCAGGAAATCAACGCCATGGCCGCGCGCCTGGGCGAGCTGCAGGCGCAGGCCAACCGCCTGAACGCCCTGGGCGAGCGCCTGACCCGTGTGGGCCAGTTGCAGGACGGCGAGTTCGACTTCAACGAGCCGGTGGGCGTGGGCGGCAACGACGTGTCCTACGACATGAAGCCGGCCGAACTGGTGGCCGGCGTGGACAAGCTGGAGCAGCAGTTCGCCGCGTCGGGCCGCCAGCTGTCGGTGCTGGAGGCGCTGCTGTTCAATCGCGAACTGGACAGGAACGCCACCCCGGGCCGCATGCCGATCGCCAACAGCTACATCACCTCCGGCTTCGGCGGTCGCGCCGATCCGTTCGGTGGCGGTGGCCAGTACCACAAGGGCATCGACTTCAAGGCCAGCGTCGGCGATCCCGTGCTGGCCGTCGCCGACGGGGTGGTCAGCTTCGCCGGCGTGAAGGGCGGTTACGGCAACGTGGTGGATGTCGACCACGGCAACGGCTATGTCACCCGCTATGCGCACAATTCGCGCCTGGCCGTGCGCGCGGGCGATCTGGTCCGCGTGGGCCAGGAAGTGGCCAAGGCCGGCTCCACCGGGCGCTCCACCGGTGCGCACGTGCACTTCGAGGTGTGGGAGAACGGACGCGTGGTCAATCCGCGCAAGTTCCTGGGCGAGGGCCCCACGCCGGTGGGCCGGCCCGTCAAGCGCGGCTGACCGGGGCCCGCGCGGCGCGGAGCCCGCTTCGCTGCTCTGCGGCCCTGGCCGGCGTCGGGAACCATGCCGTGCGCGGCCGGTCTGACGCTCCGCCTTGATTCCCCGGGCGGCGCCCCAAGCTACAATACGGTGTTGCCAGACAGGGCGCCTTGCGCCCTGTTTCGTTTTGGGCCCGCCACACCGCGGGGCCGCGGCGTTCCTTTCCCATCCGGTTCCCTACATGATCAACAAACTGCTTACCCGTGTCTTCGGCAGTCGCAACGAGCGCCTGCTCAAGCAGCTGCAACGCATCGTCGACAAGATCAACGCGCTGGAGCCGGAGCTGCAGAAGCTGTCCGACGAGGAGCTGAAGGCGAAGACGCCGGAGTTCCAGCAGCGCATCGCCGGCGGGGAAGCCCTCGACAAGATCCTGCCCGAAGCCTTCGCGGTCTGCCGCGAGGCCAGCCGCCGCGTGCTGGGCATGCGCCACTACGACGTGCAGCTGATCGGCGGCATGGTGCTGCACCTGGGCAAGATCGCCGAAATGCGCACCGGCGAAGGCAAGACGCTGGTGGCCACGCTGCCGACCTACCTCAATGCGCTGGAAGGCAAGGGCGTGCACGTGGTCACCGTGAACGACTACCTGGCCCGCCGCGACTCGGCCTGGATGGGCCGCCTGTACAACTGGCTGGGCCTGAGCGTGGGCGTGGTCTACCCGGGCATGCCGCATGGCGACAAGCACGCCGCCTATGCCGCCGACATCACCTACGGCACCAACAACGAGTTCGGCTTCGACTACCTGCGCGACAACATGGCCATGTCCAGGGCCGACCGCTTCCAGCGCGGCCTGCACTACGCCATCGTCGACGAGGTCGACTCCATCCTGATCGACGAAGCGCGCACCCCGCTGATCATCTCCGGCCCGGCCGACGAATCGCCGGAGCTGTACATCCGCGTCAACCGCATCGTGCCCCAGCTGGTCAAGCAGGAGAACGAGGAAGCCGAGGGCGATTACTGGGTCGACGAGAAGGGCAAGCAGGTGCACCTGTCCGAAGCGGGCATGGAGCACGCCGAGGAACTGCTGCTGCAGGCCGGCATCATCAGCGAGGAAGAACCGCTGTACGGAGCCAACAACCTGTCCGTCGTGCACCACCTCAATGCCGCGCTGCGCGCGCATGCCATCTACCAGCGCGACGTGGACTACATCGTGCGCGATGGCGAAGTGGTCATCGTCGACGAGTTCACCGGCCGTACGCTGCCGGGGCGCCGCTGGTCCGACGGCCTGCACCAGGCGGTCGAGGCGAAGGAAGGCGTGCCGGTGCAGCGCGAGAACCAGACGCTGGCCAGCGTGACGTTCCAGAACCTGTTCCGCATGTACAGGAAGCTGTCCGGCATGACCGGTACGGCCGACACCGAAGCGTTCGAATTCCAGAGCATCTACGGCCTGGAAGTGATCGTCATCCCGACCAACCGCCCGACCGTGCGCAAGGATTCGCCGGACCAGGTGTTCCTCAACCGCCAGGGCAAGTTCAAGGCGGTGCTGGCCGACATCCAGGACTGCTATCAGCGCGGCCAGCCGGTGCTGGTGGGCACCACCTCGATCGAGACGTCGGAAATGCTGTCCGACTTCCTCAGCAAGGCCGGCGTGCCGCATGAAGTGCTCAACGCCAAGCAGCACGAGCGCGAGGCGCACATCGTGGCCCAGGCCGGCCGTCCGGGCGCCATCACCATCGCCACCAACATGGCCGGCCGCGGTACCGACATCGTGCTGGGCGGTTCGCTGGAAGCCGAATACGAAGCCCTGCCGGAAGGCGCCACCGACGCCGACCGCGCCGCGGTGAAGGCCGAGTGGCAGCAGCGCCACGAAGCGGTGAAGGCTGCCGGCGGCCTGCATATCGTGGGCACCGAACGCCACGAATCGCGCCGCATCGACAACCAGCTGCGCGGCCGTTCGGGCCGCCAGGGCGATCCGGGTTCGTCCCGCTTCTACCTGTCGCTGGAAGACAACCTGATGCGCATCTTCGCCTCGGACTGGGTCCAGAAGGCGATGAAGCTGATCGGCATGAAGGAAGACGACGTCATCGAGGACCGGCTTGTCAGCCGGCAGATCGAGAAGGCGCAGCGCAAGGTGGAAGCGCACAACTTCGACATCCGCAAGAACCTGCTGGACTTCGACGACGTCAACAACGACCAGCGCAAGGTGATCTATGCCCAGCGCGACGAACTTCTCGACGCCGAATCGGTGAAGGAGAACATCGACGGCATCCGCGGCGACGTGGTCGCCGAGACCGTCGCCCGCTTCGTGCCGGCGAACTCGGTGGACGAACAGTGGGACCTGCAGGGCCTGGAGCGCGAACTGGCCGAGGAGATGGGCCTGGACCTGCCTGTCAGCCGCTGGCGCGAGGAAGCCGAGGAGCTGGATGCCGAGACCATCGAGCGCCGCGTGCAGGAGGCCATGGACAGGCATTTCGCCGACAAGGAAGCGGTCATCGGCGAAGAGACCATGCGCGCGCTGGAGAAGCACATCATGCTGACCGTGCTCGACAAGAACTGGAAGGAGCACCTGGCGCGCATGGACTACCTGCGCCAGGGCATCCACCTGCGCGGCTACGCGCAGAAGCAGCCCAAGCAGGAGTACAAGAAGGAAGCCTTCGAGCTGTTCTCCAGCATGCTGGAGCGGGTGAAGAGCGAAGTGGTCACGCTGCTGTCGCGCGTGCGCATCCGCAGCGAGGAGGAAGTCGCGGCGCTGGAGGCGCAGGAGCGCGCCATGGCCGAGGCCCAGGCGCGGCAGATGCAGTTCCAGCACCAGGACGCCGGCGGCTACGGCGCCGACGAAGAGGCCGAGGAAGCGCAGCGGCTGGCGGCGGCCCAGGGCGGCTACGTGCAGTCCGGCCCCATGCCGGCGCACCGCGACGCGCCCAAGGTCGGCCGCAACGATCCCTGCCCGTGCGGCAGCGGCAAGAAGTACAAGCACTGCCACGGCCAGCTGGCCTGAGGCCGGGCGCGGGGTCGGACGGAAAAAGCCGCGCATCGCGCGGCTTTTTCTTTGCGGTGGGCGGGGGCGGGACTATTTGCGTCTACCTGCCGGTTCCCGGCAAGCTTCCGCCATGCCCACTCCGTTACGCTCGATCCATGTCATGGCCGCCGTCATCACCGATGCACGCGGCCGCATCCTGCTGGCCCGCCGCACCGAAGGCCGCGACCTGGCCGGGCGCTGGGAGTTTCCCGGCGGCAAGCAGGAGCCGGGGGAACATCCCGAGGACGCGCTGGTGCGGGAATTGCGCGAGGAGCTGGGCATCGAGGCGCGCGTGGGCGCGCACCTCATCAGCGTCCCGCAGCAGTACCCCGACAAGCGGCTGTGCCTGGAGGTGCGGCAGCTGACCGGCTGGAGCGGCACGCCGCGGGGACACGAGGGCCAGGCGCTGGCGTGGGTGCCGGCCGACAAGTTGACGCGCTACGACATGCCGCCGGCGGATCGGCCGGTAGTGGCGGCGCTGTTGCAGCCGGACCGGTACCTGGTCACGCCGGAACCGGAGGATTCGCACCAGTGGCTCGCCGCGCTCGAGCAGGCCCTCTCGGCGGGCCTCCGCCGCGTGCAGGTGCGCGCGCGCAGCCTGTCGGGCGATGCCTGGCGCGCATTGGCGTCCCAGGCGGTCGCGCGATGCCGGCAGGCGGGCGCCGAAGTGCTGCTCAATGGCGACATCGAGCTGGCGCGCGAACTGCAGGTGGGCGTCCACCTGCGCGCGCACCAGTTGGCCGGCCTGTCCGCGCGACCGCTGCAACAGGGGGCGCCGGTCGCGGCGTCCTGCCACACGCCCGAGGACCTGCGGCAGGCGGAGGCACTGGGCTGCGATTTCGCGGTGCTGGGCAGCGTGCATCCCACCCTCAGCCATCCCGGCGGCGAGGCGCTGGGATGGCAAGGCTTCGCCCGCCTGCGCGAAGGGGCCTCGTTGCCGATCTACGCCATCGGCGGCATGACGCCCGCCGACATCGCGCATGCGCGCCAGCATGGCGCGCAGGGCATCGCGGCCATCCGCGGGTTGTGGCCGGCGGTGTAACGCCGTCGTTGGCCCTCCACGTTCGAAGAGCATCGCGGGCATGGCCCGCTCCTACAGGGTGGTGCGGTGGGGTCTGTAGGAGCGCCCTGGGGCGCGATGCTCTTCCGTCCGTGTTCGAAGAGCATCGCGGGCATGGCCCGCTCCCAAATCTGACGGTTCGGCGCGGCGGTGCCTGATGTTCGTGCCGCGCGCCAGCCAAGAAGCTGGCGTGCATGCCGCCTCTCGTCTTCCCGCACGCCGGCCATGCAGCGCTCCGGCGCCATCGTGTCCATCTGCCGGGCCATGCATACCTGGTGACCGCGACCACCCTGTCGCGCCAACCCTTCTTCAGCGAATTCGCACCCACCTGCGCGGCCGCGCGCCGCCATCTCGACCCCGACGTCTACCGCGATTCGCGACTGCTGGCGTGGGTGCTGATGCCGGACCACGGGCATTGGCTGGTCCAGGTCGGTGATGGCGATCATCTGGCCTCGATCATGAACCGCATCAAGTCCGCCACCGCGCGTGCCTACAACGAACAGCGGAGGCGTACCGGAGCGCTCTGGGCACGCGCGTATCACGAGCATTTGTTGCGTGGGGACGATGACGTAAAGGGAGCCGCGCGCTATCTGGTTGCCAATCCCGTCAGGGCAGGGCTGGTGAAACGCGTGGGCGACTACCCGTTCTGGGATGCGGTGTGGATTGGGGATCGGAGCGAAGGCGCTGTAGGAGCGCCCTAGGGCGCGATGCTTTTCGGTGCGTGTTGGCAAAAAAGCATCGCGGGCATGGCCCGCTCCTACAGGGTGGTGTGGTGGGGTCTGTAGGAGCGCCCTCGGGCGCGATGCTTTCCTGTCCGTGTGCGAAGAGCATCGCGGGCATGGCCCGCTCCTACAGGGTGGTGTGGTGGGGTCTGTAGGAGCGCCCTCGGGCGCGATGCTTTCCTGTCCGTGTGCGAAGAGCATCGCGGGCATGGCCCGCTCCTACAGGGTGGCGTGGCGGGCTCTGTAGGAGCGCCCTCGGGCGCGATGCTTTCCTGTCCGTGTCCGAAGAGCATCGCGGGCATGGCCCGCTCCTACAGAGGGTGTGGTGGGATCTGTAGGAGCGCCCTAGGGCGCGATGCTTTCCTGTCCGCGTTCGAAGAGCATCGCGGGCATGGCCGGCGCCTACGGGGTGGCGGTGGCCAGGGCGAGGTAGCGCAGGTGCAGGGCGTCGGCGGCGTGTTGCAGGTGGTGGATGTCGCCGTCGTTGACCACGATATCGTCGGCCAGCGCCAGCCGCTGCGCGCGTGAGGCCTGCGCCGCCATCATCTGGTCGGCCAGGGTGGCGTCGATGCCGTCGCGCTGCATCAGCCGCGCCTTCTGCACGGCAGCGGGGGTGTCCACTACCAGGATGCGGTGCAGCCACGGATACGCCGCGCGGCCCCCGCCCTCGGTGAGCAGCGGGACCATGGCGATGGCGTAGGGCCCCGGCGCGGCCCGGCAAATGGCCTCCAGCCGGGCGCGGATGGCCGGGTGCAGGACGGCTTCCAGGGCGCGCCGCTGGTCCGGGTCGCCGAACACGCGCACCCGCAGCGCCGCGCGGTCGAGCTGGCCGTCCGCCTGCAATACGCCCGCCCCGAAGTGTTCGACCACCGCGGCCAGCGCCGGTTCGCCCGGTGCGACCACTTGGCGCGCGATCAGGTCGGCGTCCGCCACCACGACGCCATGTGCGGCGAACGCCTTTTCCAGCGCGCTCTTGCCCGAGGCGATGCCGCCGGTCAGTCCGATGAAGTAGTCGCTCATGCGCCGATCATGCCGGGCCGGGCAGCCTGGGGTCTATTTCAGCCCGGCGAAACGCAGGTAGGCGTCGATGATCTGCGGGCCCCAGAAGAACACGATCCAGCCGGCGATGGCCAGGTAGGGGCCGAAGGGGATCGGCGTGGCGCGGTCGCGGCCCTGCGTGGCCAGCCATACCGAACCGATAACCGCGCCGACCACCGAGGACAGCAGCAGCGTCGGCAACACGCCGTTGAGCCCCACCCAGGCACCGATGGCCGCCAGCAGCTTGAAGTCGCCCCGGCCCATGCCCTCCTTGCCGGTGACCTGCTTGAACAGCCACCACACCAGCCACAGCGAGACATAGCCGGCGATCGCGCCCAGCAGCGCCGGCTTGGCCGGCATGTACAGGTTGTCCAGACTGCCGATCAGGCCCAGCCACATCAGCGGCAGGGTCAGCTGGTCGGGCAGCAGCCGGGTGCGCAGGTCGATGCCGCTCAGCGCCACCAGGTAGCAGCTGAAGAGGGCCGCGCCGAACCCCTGCCAGCCGAAGCCGAAGCGCCACACCGACGCCATCGCCAGCAGCGCGGTCAGCAGTTCCACCAGCGGATACTGCGGCGAGATGGGGGCCTTGCAGTGGCGGCACTTGCCGCGCAGCACCAGCCAGCTGAACAGCGGGATGTTCTCGTACCACGACAGCGGCGTCTTGCAGTGGGGGCAGTGCGAGCGCTCCACCACGATGCCGGGCGGCGGGGGATCGTAGATCTCCGGCTCCTCCAGCACCTCGCGCGCGTCGCGCTTCCACTCCCACTCCAGCCGCCGTGGCAGCCGCAGGATGACCACGTTGAGGAAGCTGCCCACCAGCAGGCCCAGGCCTGCCACCACCGGGTACCCCAGTTCGGGGTGTTGATCCAGGAATGCCATCGGGCCAGCTTACATCGTCGCCGCAAGCTTGAAGATGGGCAGGTACATGCCGATCACCATGGCGCCGACCACGGCACCGATGAAGATCATGATGAAGGGTTCGATCAGGCTGGACAGCGCATCCACCGCATTGTTCACCTCCTGCTCGTAGTACTCGGCCACCTTGAACAGCATGGCATCCAGCGCGCCGGCTTCTTCGCCGATGGCGGTCATCTGGATCACCATGTGCGGGAACAGGTTGACCTGCTTCATCGACATGTTGAGAGGGTAGCCCACGGCTACGTCGTCGCGAATACGATGCACCGCCTTTTCATACAGCGTGTTGCCGGTAGCGCCCGCCACCGTGTCCAACGCTTCCACCAGCGGTACGCCGGCCTTGAAGGTCACACCCAATGTGCGCGCGAAACGGGCAATCGAAGAGTTGTGCATGATCTGGCCGATCACGGGAATCTTCAGGGTCATGCGGTCAATGAAGTGCTCAAAGGCTAGCGAGCGCTTCTTGAAAAAGATGAAAGCGAAGATCGCGGCAGCCAAGCCGCCAAAAACCAGCCACCAGTATGAAATCATGAAGCGGGAGGCGTTCACGATCAGCTGTGTGAATGCAGGCAGGTCGGCGCCGAATTGTTTGAAGACATTCTCGAACTGCGGCACCACGAAAATAAGCAGCACCGCACTGACCAGGATAGCAACGGCGATTACCGTTGCAGGATAGAACAACGCCTTCTTGATCTTGCCCTTCAGGCTCTCGATGTTCTCCTTGTAGCTGGCGATGGTGTCCAGCACCGTCTCCAGCACGCCTGCGCTTTCGCCGGCACGGACCAGGTTGCGGTACAGCTCGTCGAACTGCACCGGGTGCTTGCTGATGGCTTCGGACAGCGACGAGCCGCTCTCGATGTCGTAGCGGATCTCCTCCACCAGCTTTTTCATGCGGACGTTCTTCTGCCCGCCCTCGATGATCTCCAATGCGCTCACGATGGGCACGCCGGACTTCATCATCGTGGCCAGCTGGCGGCTGAAGAAGGCGATTTCCTTAGGCGTCACCGGCTTGCCCGCCGAGCCGAACAGCGGCTTGGGCTTCACCTTCACCACGGTCGGGGTGATGCCCTGCTTGCGCAGCTCCGCGCGCAGGAAATTGGCGTTCTTGGACGATTGCTCGCCCTTCATCTTGATGCCGCGCTTGTCGGTGCCTTCCCAGACGAACAGGTTCAGCGGGTTCTCGCGGACGGGCGCGGGCGCTTTCTTGACGGCGGAACGGGTGACGGCCATTAGGTTTTCCCCTGTCCGGCTTTCCCCACCCGGACTGTCTCCACCCATGGTAGCCGGTTATGGCGTGGAGGGAAGCACCCCGCCTGTGACGGGGGCCGGGTTTCGGTGATGTGCGCGGGCCCCGGCCGCCCGTACGCGGCTGCCATGAGCCGCAGGAGCGCCCTCGGGCCCCTGTGCCCGGCTTCTTGCAGGCATGACCCGCAGGAGCGTCCTCGGGCGCGATGAGGTCGTCGGACTTCCTGCAAGAAGCCAGGAGCATCGCGCCCGAGGGCGCTCCTACATGCAGGCGTCGTTGGATCAGTCCTTGGTGACGCGGTTGATCTCGGCCAGGCTGGTCACGCCGTTGCGGACCTTCATCAGCGCAGACTGGCGCAGATCGCGGATGCCGGCCTTCTGGGCCACGGCGGCAATCTGCATGGCGTTGCCGCCTTCCAGCACGATGGCCTGGATGTCGTCGGACATGGGCATGACCTGGTAGATGCCGGTCCGGCCCTTGTAGCCCTCGGTGCACTCGTCGCAGCCGACCGCGTCGTACAGGGTGAAGCCGGCGTCGATCTCGGCCTGGGTGAAGCCTTCGGCCAGCAGGGCGGGCTTGGGCAGCTCGACCGGCTTCTTGCACTTGGGGCACAGCCGCCGCGCCAGGCGCTGGGCGATCACCAGGGTCACCGAGCTGGTGATGTTGTACGGGGCGATGCCCATGTTCATCAGGCGCGCGATGGTCTGGGGGGCGTCGTTGGTGTGCAGGGTGGACAGCACCATGTGGCCGGTCTGGGCGGCCTTGATGGCGATCTCGGCGGTTTCCAGGTCGCGGATTTCGCCGACCATGATGATGTCCGGGTCCTGGCGCAGGAAGCTGCGCAGCGCCGCCGCGAAGGTCATGCCGCGCTTGGTGTTCTGCTGCACCTGGTTCACGCCGGGCAGGCGGATTTCCACCGGATCCTCGACGGTGGAGATGTTGCGCACCTCGTCGTTCAGGATGCCCAGCGCGGTGTACAGCGACACCGTCTTGCCCGAGCCGGTGGGGCCGGTGACCAGCACCATGCCGTAGGGCTTATGGATGGCCTCTTCGAACAGTTTCTGCTGGTCCGGCTCGTAACCCAGCTTGTCGATGCCCAGCTTGGCGGCGCTGCCGTCCAGGATGCGCAGCACGATCTTCTCGCCGAACAGCGTTGGCAGGGTGCTGACGCGGAAGTCGATCTGCTTGGTCTTGGACAGGTTCAGCTTGATGCGCCCGTCCTGCGGCACGCGCTTCTCGGCGATGTCCAGCTGCGACATCACCTTCAGGCGCGCGGCGATGCGCGAGCTCAGCTTCACCGGCGCCTTGGCAACCTGCTTGAGAATGCCGTCGATGCGCAGGCGCACCCGGTAGTCGGTCTCGTAGGGCTCGAAGTGGATGTCCGAGGCGCCACGTTTGATGGCGTCCACCAGCACTTTGTTGACGAACTTGACCACCGGGGTGTCGTCGCCCTTGGCGTCGACGGCGCTGTCGCTACCGGCACCCATGTCCTCGTCGGTGCCCACCTCCAGGTTGTCCAGGCCCTCGTCGTCGTCGCCGCCGAAGGCGCCGGACAGGTTGCTGGCGGCGTTGAGCCACTGGTCCAGGGTGCGGCGCAGTTGGTCCTCATCCACCAGCACGGGCTCCACCACCAGGTTGGTGTGGAACTGGATCTCGGTCAGGGCCGCGGTCTGGGTGGGGTTGCTGGTGCCGACGAACAGCTTGCCGCCGCGCTTGAACAGGGGCAGCACCTGGTGCTTCTGGATCAGCTCCTCGCTGACCAGCTTGATGGCGTGGTGGACGGGGTCGAAGGCGGTGACATCGATCAGCGGTATGCCGAACTCGATGGCGTTGGCGGCGGCCAGGTGGGCCGGGGCCACCAGCCGCTTCTCGGCCACCCACTGCGCCAGGGGTACCTTCGCCTCGGTGGCGTTGGCCATCGCGCTGCGGGCGGTGGTTTCATCCATCGCGCCGTCCTGGACCAGGCGGCGGGCGATGCCGGTGATGCCGACGAGATTGGCGGTAGGGGAGGTGACGGCGTTCATGAGAGTGTCCGTGCAGCGGGGGTACGGCCCAACATGCAGCAAGATCCGGGCCATGCGTGACTTTACTTCAAGGCTGAGGACCGGAGCGAGGGGGGGCCGTTCCAGAGCGTGCGTGGGTCACAAGCTGACGCTGCGCGGCAGGCCATATGCGTGCTGGCGCGGCCCCGCGCGGCGGATGCAGTAAGCTGGGCAGGGGCAATAGTTCGGGGTGTCGATGAGAGTCAGTGTGGTTCTGCCGGCGAAGAACGAGGCGGGCGGCTTGCCGCGTACGCTGGGGGGGGTGCGGTCGGTCTTGCCCGAGGCCGAGCTGATCGTGGTCGACGATGGCTCGAGCGACGAAACGCCTGGGCTCGCTGCCGATCTAGGTGCCCGCGTTATCCGCTCGCCCTATTCGATGGGTAACGGTGCGGCGATCAAGCGTGGTGCCCGCGCGGCGACCGGGGACGTGATCGTGTTCATGGATGCTGATGGCCAGCACGATGCGTCCTGCATCCCTCGTCTTCTGCAGAAGCTGGATGAAGGTTACGACATGGTCGTGGGCGCGCGGGACTGGGGCGGGCAGGCTGGCGTGAGCCGCGGCCTGGCCAACACCTTCTATAACTGGTTGGCCTCGCGGATGACTGGCTTTGCGGTGAAGGACCTCACTTCGGGTTTCCGTGCTGTGCGGGCGGAAAAGTTCAAGGAGTTCCTGCATCTGCTACCCAACGGATTCTCCTACCCCACGACGAGCACGATGGCGTTCTTCCGCAGTGCCTATCCGGTCGCCTATGTCCCCATTCCGGTGGCGAAGCGCATCGGTCGCAGCCACATCCGGCCGCTGCGGGACGGGGTGCGCTTCCTGTTGATCATCTTCAAGATCGCTACCTTGTATTCTCCGCTGAAGCTGTTCGTGCCCACGGCGGTCGGATTTTTCCTGATCGGGCTGATCTACTACGGATGGACGTTCGCCACCCAGGGGCGCTTCACCAACATGAGCGTTCTGCTTTTCAGTGCATCAGTCATCATTTTCCTGATCGGACTGGTATCGGAGCAGATCACTGCGCTGACGTATCGGCGTGAGTGAATGGCGCCAGAGCGATGAACCCGACTCAAGACTTGCCCGCACTGTTGGTCATAGCATCCACATATCCCCGGTGGTCCGGCGATCCTGAGCCGGGTTTCGTACATCAACTCGCGCGTCGGATGACGGCCGCGTACCGCGTCACCGTCCTATGTCCTCACGCAGAGGGCGCCGCAAGGTCTGAATGGATGGATGGCGTGGAGGTCATCCGTTATCGGTATGCGCCGGCGCGCTGGCAGAATCTGGTCAATGACGGCGGCATCGTCACCAACCTGCGGCGTGATAGAAGCAAGCTACTGCTGGTTCCGCCATTCCTCTTGGCGCAGTTCTGGGCGTGCTGGCGCCTGCTTCGACGGCGCAGCTACGATGCGGTACATGCTCATTGGCTATTGCCGCAGGGGCTACTGGTCGCCATCGCTACCAGACTAAGTGGCCGTAAGCCCCCTTTCCTGGTCACTTCCCATGGGGGGGATCTGTTTTCTTTGAAGGCGTGGCCATGGCGTCTGCTCAAGCGCTACGTGCTGCGGCAAGCAGGCGCGGCCGCCGTCGTCAGCGAGGGCATGCTGGATGAGGTCGGCCGGCTTGGCGTGGACAGCTCCCGTGTTTTGGTCGAATCGATGGGCGTGGATCTGGACGGCCTTTTCGTTCCCGACCCAGCGGTACCCCGATCATCCGCCGACCTCCTGTTCGTTGGGCGGCTGGTGGAGAAGAAGGGCCTTGGTCATCTGATCAATGCGATGCCCGCCATCATCTCGGCGCGGCCCGATGCAAGGCTGACGGTGATCGGTTTCGGCCCTGAGATGGAGGAGCGGCTGGCGCAAGTGCAAGCCCTTGGGTTGAACAACGTGGTCCAGTTCTTGGGCGCGCGAGTCCAGGCCGACCTTCCCGCGTTCTACCAGCGCGCCACTTTGTTCGTCGCCCCATTCGTTGAGGCGCGAGGCGGCGACCAGGACGGTCTCGGCCTGGTACTGGTGGAGGCGCTGGGGTGCGGCTGTCCCGTGCTCGCCTCCGATATGCCGGCCACGAGCCAACTAGCCACGCGCACCGAGGGTCTCCGCTTGGTCGCGCCAGGAGACCCCCGCAGCCTCGCCGAGAAGGTGCTGGAAATGCTGGACGCACCGCCCGCCGTCAAACGGAGCGATATCGCCTGTTTCAACTGGCAGGCCAGAGCCGACGCTTACGTGGCGTTGGTCGCTCGGCTGATTGCCCGCGATGCCAGTCTGCGTCCCGTCGCAGGGACCGGCTGACGCGTGCGGCTGGGCTGGCTTGCCACCAATACATTGCGCGTGACCTTCTGGCACAGTCTGAGGGTGCTGTGCCAATTGGCTTGGGTGCTCCTGTTGGCTCGCGCGCTTGGGGCAGCTGGCTATGGGACATACTCGGGCATAGCGGGACTTGCGATCGCTTTGAGTGGGCTGGTGGGATTTGGCCTGGGACTACGGCTGTATCAGGATGTTGCCCGGGCGCCCGAGCTGTTCGCGTTGCGTTGGCACGAGGCGTCGCGTGGCTGGTTACTCAGCATCGTACCCGTCGCGCTCCTTTTCGTGGCCATCGGCAAGGCGATGTTCCCCCTGCAGGGATGGATCAGCCTTGTGCTCATTGGAATGGCCGAACTGGCGTTCTCACCCTGGATTGCACAGGTCGCATTCGCATACGCCGCATATTCACGCGTCTCCACCGCCGCGGCCGTACCTGTCGTCGGCTCGGCCAGTCGGGTCTGTGCGGTCGCTTGCTTTCTGTTCCTTGCGCCTGGACAGGACCTCAATACCTACGCATTGTTCCACGCCTGCGCACTGGGCCTTGCGACGCTCATCCTGGTGCGGACATGCAAGCGCTGTTTCAGGCCTTCCCGGCCGCAAACCGGGTTGGGGTGGGGCAGCATCCGTTCGGGGCTGGGGTTGTCGACCGTATGGATGAGCGCAATGGCTTGGAATAACTTGGACAAGACATTCGCCTTGCGTTGGGGCGGCGATAACATCGCCGGCAATTTTACTGCTGCGCAGCGTTTCACTGGGCTGGCGACGCTACCCATGGAGGCACTGGTGGCTTCGGCACTGCCCCGCATGTTCCGACGCGGAGCGGGTAGCGATGAGCATCCAGGGATGATGCCAGCGCTGCTATGTGCGGCAATCGCGTACGGGGCCGTCTCTGCTGCCGCGGTGTATCTACTTAGTGACGCCATTCCCTGGCTGCTCGGCCCGGATTTCGCCGAGGCCAGTCTGGCAGTGCGCTGGTTGGCGCTCTGTGTCCCCGCGAGTTGCCTGAAGGCGTTACTTGCCCACTGGCTGCTGGCGCACGGAGACGTGCGCTGGCGGATCGCAATGGAATGCGTAGGTCTGGGGCTGATGATGTCGGGCATGCTTCTCCTATTGCCCGAACACCATATCTTGGGGGCGGTGTATGCTTTGACGACAGCGGAGTACCTCGTGGTCGCGCTGTTCGCCACCCGCCTGATCGTCACCCGCGGGCGGAAGTGAGCGCAGGCGCCACCCGATTCAATATGTGCATATAGGCCGCCATGGCCTTCTCCAGAGTGAAGTCGCGTGCTCGTGCGCGCAGCCGGTTGGGGTCCACGCGCGGCCATCCCGAAATGGCTTCCTCCATCGCCTGTGCGAGCGCAGACGCATCTCCGCACGGGACAAGTCGTCCATAGGCGCCGCCGTCCAGGATCTCCGCCGGCCCATTCGGGCAATCGGTAGCGATTACCTGCACGCCGCAGGCCATTGCTTCCACAAGCACATTGCCGAAGCCCTCGAAATCGGAGCACAACACAAGGGCCTTGCTGCGGCTGATGAATGGATAGACGTTCGATACGTGCCCCACAAGCCGCACGCGGGCTTCAAGGCCATGTTCCCGGACCCGCGAGTGGACTTCCGCCGTGCATGGCCCGTCGCCCACAATGAGCAGGCGGGTCGAACGGTCAGGCATTCGCTGAAAGGCCTCCAGCAGCAGGTCGGGTCGCTTCTCGGGGGCCAATCGCCCGGCGAACACTAGCGTCGGCGCATTGTTGTCCGGCCATGGCCATTCGGCGTGCTCGTTGATCAGAGCGTCCAGTTCCGGCAACACAATGGGGTTGTGGATGACATCGATCTGACTGGGCAATAGGCCAAGCTCCGTCTGCATGTCCTTCGAGAGCGCTGCGGAGACCGCAATGACCGCATCGGCCTTGGGAAGCAGTCGGCGCATTCCAGCGCGAAGAAGCTCAAGCTTCAGTCTGGTGGGCCCTGCAGCCGCAAGCCGGGGCGCCGACAGCGATAGATGCTGGCTCGCAACGACGCGGGTGCGTCCTAGGCCCATGTCGCGGAGAAGCAGGGTCAGGCATGCGACATCGTTGGCCGACGTGATGATGACATCAGGCGCCCGCTTGCTCCACTGTCGGCGGAGGGTCAAGGGAAAGAACAGCTTTGTCCCCGCGGCAAGCTCGGTCACGGGGATGCCCTCCAGCAGCTGTGGGCGAGGGTCGAGTTCCAACCGCCCGATGACGAACTCGATATCCACCCCAAGAAGCTTCAGAGAGTTGGCCAGGTTGATCTGGACACGCTCCAATCCCCCATTGGCAAAGCGGCTTAGCAGAAGCCAGACCTTCATCGGCGTTCAGTGTCGGGGCGCAAGGCAGAGTACGTTCTGGAAAGGCTTCAAGGTGGCGACCGTCAAGGGGCGCAGATGGCCTTGTGCTGCTATTGTGTAGAACTCGTAACCCAGCGCCGACAGCAAGTCGAGGATATCCTCCGGCCGGTATCCCGCTCGTCGCGCGGACACAGATTGGACTTCGACGATGAGGACGGGCCGATGCTGGCGGAGTAAGGATTCAGCTCCGCGCAGGCAGGCCAGCTCGCCGCCTTCAATATCGATCTTGATGAAGTCGACACGCTCAAACTCCGATCCCGACAGGAGTGCGTCCAGACGCCCGAGCTGTATGGTCTGCAACGCGGCGTTTCTCGAAGGTTCGCCGAACAGGCTACCCAGGCCTTGATGTTCATCGTGGGCCTCACCCTGTCCGCACGAGTCGTAGATGAGGGCGGTGCCGTCTTGGTCCGACAGGCCCATCCGTACAACGCGCACGTGCCGCAGACCGTTGCGATCCACATGCTCCTGCAGCCGGTCCGCCAAGGCATCGATGGGCTCAAACGCCAGGACACGGCCTTGCGGACCCACGATTTTCGCCGCAATCAGGGAGATTTCCCCTATATTTGCGCCTACGTCCACAAACGTCATGCCGGGACGCAGCCATTGCTTGATCACCTGGATCACGTCTTGGCTGTAGTAGCCCATCCAGAAAATACGCCGCTGCATATGCTCCGACAGCGACAGATCCATCGACAGGTCGCCGTCGAAGTCATCGATGCGTTCGATGCCTCTGGCGTGTCGGTACAGCCGCCTGGCCAGCGAACGCGGCCACGGGAAGCGGCCGCTGAAAGAAAGCGCATTGGCCAACGCTCGCACATGCCGTGCGCTCCTGCTCATGCTCCGGCCCCGCAACGGTCGAGTACGTACAGATTGCATGACGGGCGCAGCCAGCGGGCCAAGCGAACCCGGGTATCTACAGAGAGCCAAGGTCCGGCTGAATTGCTCATCGTGTAGAAGAGCTGGTTACTATCGATCATTCGTACCTTGAACCCATTGCGTGCAAATGCGGAGCTCCACCATCGGGTGGAAAGGTAGTAGATCTCAGTAAGTGCGTTGCCTCGCTCGCCGTGCCGGGTGGGGAAAAGCGTTGCCAGCCATTCGCTTAGGCCTTCCGGGGTTCTGGGGGAAACATCCTGTGTCGGGATGGCGCCCCTCTCGCCCGCCGTGAATTTGTCCGCCAACCTTCGGAAGAGCCACAGATAATGTGCGGGGAGGGTCCATAGCCGGCACGCGCTGCTCGGGATGAGGTGGATGGCAATGCCCCCAGACTTCAGCACGCGGTGTGTTTCCTTAAGGACGCGATCAATCTCGGCTACATGTTCCAGCACGTTGGACGAGAAGACCACGTCGAAGGTTCCGTGCTCAAAAGGAAGGTTTACCCCGTCGTATTCGATGACTGGATGTATGCGCACGCCAGCGTAGTGACTGCTGGGAAGATCCACCGCGGTGACCTGGTAGCCCGCGTCGGCCAGCATCCTGGCTTGCTGGCCGGTCCCCGCGCCGAGTTCCAGTACGTGCGGTTTGGTTAGGGCCTCAATACTGGGAAAGAACGCCATCGCCTGCGCCAGCTCATGCGCTCGCAGGACTTCGATGTTCCTCAGGTGGCGTTCGTTGGGCATGGCATGGCTGGCTGTGCGCTGGACGCGAATCTGGATAATCTAGCGCCGAAGGGCTCCATGTACTAGGCGGTGGCCAGGGGCAAGGCAAAGGGGCGGCTGTTCGTGAAGATCCTGGTCTTATGCAAGCGTCAATACACCAACAAGGACGTCCTTGACGATAGGTACGGCAGGCTCTTCGAGTTGCCCGAAGGCCTAGCTCGTCTCGGCCATGAAGTTGTGGCGGCCACATTGAGCTATCGGCCGCGCGGGCCAGCGCGCTTTGTTTCCGATGCAGGTGTTCGATGGCACTCCCGCGACGCACGGCCCTTGGTACATTGGGGCCTGGATGGATGGCTGGACAAGGTGTGCGGGGCTTGGCGGCCGGACATTGTATGGGCCAGTTCCGACATGTGGTGCGTGCTGGTGACTTCCCGATGGGCTAGCCCCCGGAGTATTCCTTACGTTGCAGACCTGTATGACAACTATGAGAGTTTCGGCCTTTCCAGATGGCCGGGGCTGCGGCATCGATTTATGGGGGCATGCCGGCAGGCCAGCGCTCTGACCGTTGTCGGTCGCGCGCTGGGGGAATATGTGGCGCGGGCGTACCGACCGGCAGGCGGTGTCCATGCAGTCGTCAACGGCGTCCCTCGCGAACTGTTCCGTCCACAATCCCGTATGGAGGCGCGTGCCATGCTCGGCCTCCCCCAGGGCGTCCCGATCATTGGAACAGCGGGTGCACTGGCTCAGGACCGTGGCATTGCCGATCTCTTTGAAGCCTTTTCCCTCATCGCGAGCCAACGGGGCGATGCGCTGCTCGCCGTGGCGGGCGCTCGGGATGCCGCGTCGCGCCATCTGGGCCACCCAAGAATGGTCGATTTCGGCACTTTGCCGCAAACGCGAATACCAACGCTGCTGGCAGCCCTCGACGTGGGTGTCGTGTGCAACCGGGATACGGCGTTTGGCCGATACTGCTTCCCCTTGAAGCTGCACGAAATGCTTGGGGTAGGGATACCGGTCGTGGCGGCCGCTTTAGGTGATGTGGAGGCGCTGTTGTCTGCACACCCGGCCTGCTTGTACCCGGCGGGGGATGTCGTGGCGCTGGCCGATCGGTTGGAGCAGCAACTGGTCACGCCTCATGCTCCGGTAATCCCGGTACCCGATTGGAGCGACAGCGCAGCCGTACTGGAAGCCGTGCTAGGGTCCGTAGAAAAGACCTGAACGGCATTGCAGAGTTCGGCGTCGCATGGAACGCGCCGCGACCGCCTTGGAGCATGTCATCTTGTTTCGGTTTGCGTCTCCGCTTGTTCGGAAACTTCCGCCGGGGCGGACGTGTGGATGTCTGGCGCCTCGTCGAGCAGTGCGCGATATCCTTGGAGGAACTCTCGCGCTTGCACGCCTGCGGCTTCAGGGCGGGCATCCAGTTCGTCCAGCAGATCCAGTGCTTGCTGGTCTTCCTTCAAGGCGATCAGCGCGGCAACGCGCAGCCCGCCCACGGGAAGTTCCGTACGGCCGGACCGCCATGCGATCTCCGCCTGTTCCAGTGATTCCCTCGGAAGTCCCGCTGCGGCGAACAACGTGGAAGCCACGTAGCGCAGCCGGCTCTTGGCGACGTTGCCTTCAGGCAGCGTGGACTGGTCCAGCCACCGATCCAGAGACCGCGCCATCTGCGCGGGTGACAGGCCCGCGCAGGTCGTCGTGCGGACCACGGTAGAAGCATTGTCGATCGCTTTCGCGAGGTCGGCTTCAATGGGTTGCGACGGGAATGCGAAGAGGGCGTCAGCCCTGTCGCCGGGTACCCGACGCGCGACCGTGCAATCCAAGGCGGTGAGATTCATCATGCCCATCTGCCTGGCACCGGTCCGGGGGCTGCGCAGGAGGTGCAGCAAGTGTTGCCGGGCGATGTCGGGACGTGGCGGGCGATGCTCCATAGCAAACTGCGCGATGTTTAGGCGCAGCCAGTCCGAGTGCGGATGGTGGCGCAGCGACAGGGCAAGCATGTTGCCCAGATCCTGCCAGACTAGGGCACGGGCGTGCGTTGCGACCGCCATCGCGAAGACCAGCAGTAGGATGGCGGCGCCGAACACCTGGCGCGGCCGATGCATGTGGCTGGCGGCGCGCTTCCCCGCCCATGCCGCCAACCCCGCGACGGCCCACAAGATGCCGACAGCGGGCAGGTAGTTGCGGTGTTCGAAGTAAATCAGCAGCGGAAAAACGGTGGATTCCAGCAGGTGACCCACAAGGAACAGGCCGACACCGGCGGCGATCGCTGGTATCCGGTGCCGCCATGCGATCGCCATGGCGATCGCCGCCAGCCATCCCAGCAATGCCGCAGCGGTGCTCGCAGGTGCTAGAAGGCTGGTGGAGAGTGGGTAGTCGTCCCGAAAGAGGCTCAGTCGAGGACCCCAGGGGGCGAGGATGCTGCCTACGTAGTCCCAAAGGACACGCAGTTCGGTGAAGGCCCGCTCCTGCAGCGTGAACGACCGGTTGGCATAGCCCCCAACAACGTACTCGGGCTTTACCGCCAATAGCACCAGTGCGATGCCGCAGGGCAGGGCGATCCCCAGCCACAGGAAGGCGCGCGCCGGCAGCGCGCGGGAAACGCCGGCGCGTGGGGAGAAGTAGACCAGCTCCAGCACGCCGCACATGAGCGGCGCTAGCAGGCCGGTTTCCTTGGAGAAAAAGGCGGCCAAGGTGGCCAATGGCATGCCGGCGAACATCCATAGTGCCGCTTTCCGGAGGTGGCCGTTCTCCAGGTGATCCCTTCCATGCAGATAAGCCAGCAGTGCCAGTAACACGAACGTGGCGCTGAGCATCGCCATTCGCTGCACTGCATACAGCGTGGTGCTGACGAGTAGTGGATGAAGCATCCACAGTGCGGTGACGGCTAGGGGGGCAGAGAGCGGCCAGGCCGACAACAGAGTGTCCCGGCGGGCAAGGTGTCGGAGCACCAGGAAGACGAGGATGCCGTTGGTCAGGTGCAGCGCCAGGTTGCCCAGCTTGAAGGCGAACGGCGTGTAGCCGCCCAGCGCCGCGCTCAGAACGAAGCTGGCCATCGCCAGGGGGCGACCGCCGGGGCCGGAATGGTTGGTGAGGATGACTTCGCGCCACCCGATCAGGCCCGCCTGCCAGCGCTCAACAACGTTGAGGTTCGCGGCGTCGTCGAACAGCCAGGGTCCATGCAGACCGGGCCAGTAACTCAGTGCGGTCAATATTCCCAGCACAAGAAGCGCCAGCCCGGCGCCCCGGAGGGTAAAAAAGGATCCCGCCTTTCGGCGGGATCCGGATGCTGCACTTGCATAGGCGCGCTATGCATGCCTTGCGGTGCTGCTTAGTTGCGGCAGCTGGACGGGGTGTACTTGGTCGGCAGGCTGCCAGCCGCGCAGACCCAGGTCACGCCAGCCACGGTGGTGTCCGGCGTCAGGTTGATGGTGCCGCCGCCCGGGACTTCCGCAGTTTGATAGGTGATGACGATCTGGCCATTGGCGCCGATCGAAATGTCGTTGACGATCGAGGTGGCGGCGAAGGTGTAGCCCGACTGAGCTTCGGTCGGCCACGCGTTGTTGGAAATCGCGTACTCGGCGACGGCCAGCTTCGGCGAGGCTGCCAGGTTCAGACCTTCCGAGACCTTGGCGCGGACGGTGTAATCCTGATAGGCCGGAATCGCGATGGCCAGCAGGATGCCCAGGATGGCGATGACGATCATCAGTTCGATCAGGGTGAAGCCCTGCATGTTCTTCTTCATAACAATTCCCCTTTCAGGATGTGGCTTGGATGGTAGGGACACACATGCCCCGTGTCCCTAGCGTGGACCGTGGGCGCCGCGTTGACGGCTGCACGTGGCTAGGTAATGGAGCAGGATGTGTGCCAACTTTCAGTGCCTCCGACGGTTCCCCCAAACCTTCCCCGGAATGGAACCCAGACGCCGAAGTCGGGGGCGACTATCGCATCATTCGAAGACGTTGTGTATCGGGAAAGGCGGCCATTCCGGGGCGCGATCACAGATTTGACAACACGTCGGCGGCCGCTGGTTGCGTCAAAGGACTGACGCGAAAACGGCAATGTGACGTTTAATGTCACATTGTGACGCGGAGGGGCAAGGCGACCGTAGGGCAAGGGGTGTAAGCCATTCCGGGCTATCGTCCAGGGCCAGTGCGGAGGGACGCGCGACGGTTCTTCGACGCGGGCCGGCGGACCTGCGTTTACTCCATCCCCAACTTCTTCAACTTGTAGCGCAAGGCCCGGAAGGTGATGCCCAGCTGGGCCGCCGCCTTGGTCTTGTTCCAGCGGTTCTCTTCCAGCGCCTTCTGGATGGCCGCGCGCTCCAGCTGCTCGATGTAGTCGGGCAGGGCGCCCGCGGCCGGGTCCACGTCGACGGCGCCGGGCGCGTCGCGCACCACTTCGCCCGGGCTGAAATCGCCGCCGAACTTCCTGCCGGCCGGCGCCTGCGGCAGGTACAGGTCGTCGATCTCGATGCTGTGGCCCTCGGACATGGCCAGTGCGCGCTCCAGAATGTTCTCCAGCTCGCGCACGTTGCCCGGGAACGGATAGCGGCCCAGCGCCTCCATCGCCTCAGGCGACACCGACGGCGCCATCCGCCCGTGCTGGGCGGCCAGCCGCTCCAGGATGGCGGTGGTCAGCTGCGCCAGATCGCCCGTGCGCTCGCGCAGCGGCGGCACGCGCAGCTCGATGACGTTGATGCGGTAGTACAGGTCGTGGCGGAACCGGCCATCGGCCGCCAGCTCGCCCAGGTCCTTGTGCGTGGCCGAGAGGATGCGCACGTCCACCTGCACCTCGCCGGATGCGCCGACCGGGCGCACCGCCTTCTCCTGGATGGCGCGCAGCAGCTTCACCTGCATGGGCAGCGGCAGCTCGGCCACCTCGTCCAGGAACAGGGTGCCGCCGTTGGCCGCCTGGAACAGGCCCTGCTTGTCCGCATGCGCGCCGGTGAAGCTGCCCTTCTTGTGGCCGAAGAACTCGCTTTCCATCAGTTCGGCGGGAATGGCGCCGCAGTTGACCGGCACGAAGGGGCCGGACGCGCGCGCGCCCTGTTCGTGGATGGTGCGGGCCACCAGCTCCTTGCCGGTGCCGGACTCGCCCATGATGTAGACCGGTGCCTGGCTGCGGGCCACCTTGCCGATGGTCTCGCGCAGTGCATCCATCGCCGCCGAACTGCCCAGCAGGCGGCTGGCCTGTTCCGGCGGCGGGGGCGGCGGCGGTGCGCGCTCGGTGTTGTTCAGTTCCAGCGCGTGCTTCACCAGGCCGCGCAGCACGGCCAGGTCCACCGGCTTGCTGACGAAATCGAAAGCGCCGGCCTTCAGCGCCTCCACCGCCAGTTCGATGTTGCCGAACGCGGTGATCATGGCCACCGGGGTGTCCGGATAGTTGCGCGCTATCTCCCCGACCAGGTCGATGCCGTTGCCGTCGGGCAGGCGCATGTCGGTGAAGCAGAGGTCGTAGGTATTGCGGGCCAACAGCTCGCGGGCTTCGCCCAGGTTGGCGGCGGTGTCGATGCGCAGGCCCATGCGGCCCAGCGTCAGCGTCAGCAGTTCTCGGATGTCGCGTTCGTCGTCGACGATCAGGGCGCTACGGCTTTGATTCATGCATTCCCCCTCATGCCCCTGTGCCGGCAGTGTACCGAGTGAATGTGAAACATGGTAGGCGAGGGGCCGGTGTCCATGACCTTGCCGGAGCGCCTGTAGGAGCGGGCCATTGTCCATGACATTGCCGGAGCACCTGTAGGAGCGGGCCATGCCCGCGATGCTTTTCCCGGACGGCCTCCCGGCAAAAGCATCGCGCCCATGGGCGCTCCTACAAAAACCGCGTGTGCACGGCTATGCGGGCAGCAGGGCGCTCGGGCCGGGCAGGGTGATGCGGAAGCAGCTGCCGCCGCCGGGGACCGGCACGTACTCCAGCGTGGCCTGGTTGGCGCGGCACAGCTCGCGGGCGATGTACAGGCCCAGTCCGGTGCCATGCTCGGAGGTGGTGAAGAACGGCCGGAACAACTGCGCGGCCACCGCCTCGGGAATGCCGGGGCCCCGGTCCATCACGTCGACGGTGGGCCGCCCTTCGGCATTGAACACCCGCACGCGGACGCGCGCGGATTCGCCGGGCAGGCGGCCGTAGTTCAGCGCGTTCTGCACCAGCACCGTCACGATCTGCTGCAGGTGCCGCGGGTCGACCAGGGCCGGTACGGGCTTGGCGCCGATGATGGGTTCCAGCGTGTCGGTCTCGATGGACAGCGTCTGCTGGTATTCGTCGACGAAGCGGCGCGCGAAGGTGTTGAGGTCCACGTGTTCGGGCGTGGCGCGTTCGCGCCGGGCCAGCCCCAGCACGCTCTCGACGATGCCGTTGGTGCGCTGGCATTGCTGGTGGATGATCTGCAGCAGGCGGCGGTCGCCATCGGTGATCTGCTGGGATTCCTCCAGCAGCTGCACCGCGTAGTTGATCGCCGCCAGCGGGTTGCGGATCTCGTGCGCCAGGCTGGCCGAGAACCGGCCCAGGGCGGCCAGCGTCAGCGACTCCGCGCGCCGCGACACTACGGTGGCGTCGTCCAGGAAGATCAGCGAGGTCTCGCTGTCGGCCAGCAGACGGGCGAAGCGCGGCTGCACCTCGGGCTGCTCGGGCGACAGCTGCAGCGGCGTCTCGTCGGTCTGCCAGCCGTTGCGCCAGCGCTGCAGGCGGCGGGCCAGTTCGGGTGCCGCATGCAGCAGCGATACGCCCTTGCCATCGGCGCCCTGGCCATCCGCGCCGTCGCCCAGCAGCAGGCTGGCGGCTTCGTTGGCCAGCTTGATGTGGTTGTCGGCATCCACCACCAGCACGCCGGTGCGCATGCGGCGGATGATCAGCTCGTTGACCTCGAACAGGTTGGCGACTTCCTCGCCGCGCTTGTCCGCCAGCGCCTGGCTGGCCCGCGCCTTCAGGCCCGCCTGGTGCGCCAGATAGGCCAGCGCCAGGTAGCTGACCGCGAACATGATGACTTCGGCCACCGAACGGCTGGCCTGGTCGTGGAAAGTGGTGAAGAAGTACTCGCCGAACAGCGCCAGGATGGCCAGCAGCGCCACCGCCAGCGCCATCCGCGTGGAGGGCAGCAGCAGCGCCGCGGCGGAGACATTGAACAGCAGCATCATCGCGATGCCGGCCGTGGCGCCGGGCAGGGCGTGGGTGGCGAGGGCGGCCGCGGCCACGTCGATGCACACGCTGGCGAACACGATCCAGGTCAGCCAGCGCACGCTGCGGCCGATGAAGAACAGCACCAGGGCCAGGCTCAGGTAGCCGATGGTGACCGCCGTGCCCAGCTCGGGGTGCCGGGGTTCCCCCAGCACCTCGCCCAGCGGGCTGAACATCAGCGCCGCCAGGATGCCGGCTTCCAGCAGGCGGTACAGCGCGAAGAAATACAGTTCGCGGCGCGGCACCGATTCGATGCGGGACAGGAGCGACTGGGCCTGGCGCAAACGCTTATTTCCCCGTAAGCGAGGCCCACAGTATAGGCATTTCACACTCCCTCCAGGCCATCCCGGCCTTTTCCACCAAAGACTTACGCCCCGGGTTTTGCGCCCCCCGGCCGGGTCGGCGACAATAGGGGGCTCGCCCAGCCGCCGCCTCCGTGGCCCCGGCCCGGGCGGTGTCTTCTGTTCCCTACCCACGGTGACGCATGAATTTCCACGAATATCAGGCCAAGCAGCTGCTGGCCGAGTACGGCATCCCGGTCCCGGCCGGCAAAGTCGCCGCCACGGCGGACGAAGCGGTCGCGGCCGCGCAGTCCCTCGGCAACGGCCCCTGGATGGTCAAGGCCCAGATCCACGCGGGCGGTCGCGGCAAGGCCGGCGGCGTCAAGTTCTGCAAGACCGTCGATGACGTGAAGGCGGCCGCCGCCAAGATGCTGGGCACCAAGATGGCCACCTACCAGACCGCCGGCGTCGAGCTGCCGGTCAACCTGGTGCTGGTGACCACCGCCGGCGAGATCGTCAAGGAGCTGTACCTGTCGGTGCTGGTCGACCGTGGCACCCGCACCATCACCTACATCGCCTCGTCCGAGGGCGGCGTGGAGATCGAGCAGGTCGCGGCCGAGACGCCGGACAAGATCCACACGCTCAACGTCGATTTCGTCGAAGGCGTGCAGCCGTACCAGGGCCGCGAGTTCGGCTTCAAGATGGGCCTGACCGCCAAGCAGGCGGGCCAGTTCGCCAACATCATGGTCAACCTGTACCGCATCTTCAACGAGAAGGACCTGGCGCTGGTGGAGATCAACCCGCTGGCGATCCTGGACGACGGCAACCTGTACGCGCTGGACGGCAAGTTCAACAGCGACGACAACGCCAGCTTCCGCCACAAGGACCTGGTGGCCATGCGCGACAAGAGCCAGGAAGACGAAACCGAAGTGCTGGCTTCCGAGCTGGACATCAACTACGTGACCATGGACGGCAACATCGGCTGCATGGTCAACGGCGCCGGCCTGGCCATGGCCACCATGGACGTCATCAAGCTCAACGGCGGCGAGCCGGCGAACTTCCTGGACGTGGGCGGCGGCGCCAACAAGCAGCGCGTGATCGAGGCGTTCAAGCTGATCCTGTCGTCGGACAAGGTCGAGGGCATCTTCGTGAACATCTTCGGCGGCATCGTGCGCTGCGACATGATCGCCGAGGGCATCATCGCCGCGGTGAAGGAAGTGGGCGTCAAGGTGCCGGTGGTCGTGCGCCTGGAAGGCACCAACGTGGAGGAAGGCAAGCAGCTGCTGCGCGACAGCGGCATGGCCATCATCCCGGCCGACAACATCAACGACGGCGCCAAGAAGGTCGTTGAAGCGGTCAAGGCCGCTGCCTAACCCATTCCAGGAATCCGGTCAGCCGGCTGCTTCCACAGCCCCCTTGAGTCAAGGGGGCGGCATCGACGCGAAGCGGCGATACCGGGGATGTGGCAAGGCGCCTGAGCGATGTCCCGCGCAGCGGGACATCGCGCGGCTCCGGAGCCGATAAACAGCAAGCCATTCAGAGGACTCAAACGAATGTCCGTTTTGATCAACAAGAACACCAAGGTGATCGTGCAGGGCTTCACCGGCCAGCAGGGCACCTTCCATGCCACCCAGATGATCGAGTACGGCACCCAGGTGGTCGGCGGCGTGACCCCGGGCAAGGGCGGCACCACCCACATCGACCTGCCGGTGTTCGACACCGTCGCCGATGCCGTGAAGAGCACCGGCGCCGACGCCTCCGTCATCTACGTGCCGCCGCCGTTCGCGGCCGATGCGATCCTCGAAGCGGCTGCGGCCGGCATCAAGGTCATCGTCTGCATCACCGAAGGCATCCCGGTGCTGGATATGCTGCGCGTCAAGAACGTGCTGACCCGCGCCCACCCCGACACCGTGCTGGTCGGCCCCAACTGCCCCGGCGTGATCACCCCGGGCGAGTGCAAGATCGGCATCATGCCGGGCCATATCCACATGCCGGGCAAGATCGGCATCGTGTCGCGCTCCGGCACCCTGACCTATGAAGCGGTCAAGCAGACCACCGAAGTGGGCCTGGGCCAGTCGACCTGCATCGGCATCGGCGGCGACCCGATCAACGGCCTGAACTTCGTCGACTGCCTGAAGCTGTTCAATGAGGATCCGCAGACCGAAGGCATCATCATGGTCGGCGAAATCGGCGGCGACGCCGAAGAAGCCGGCGCCGAGTACATCAAGCAGCACGTCAAGAAGCCGGTCGTCGGCTTCATCGCCGGCGCCTCGGCCCCGGCCGGCAAGCGCATGGGCCACGCCGGTGCCATCGCCAGCGGCGGCAAGGGCACGGCGGAGGGCAAGTTCGCGGCGATGGAAGCCGCGGGCGTCACCACCGTCCGTTCGCCGGGCGACCTGGGCGCTGCCATCGCGGCGCGCCTGAAGAAGTAAGGCCAGCCGTCACCGGCCTGATGGAAAGCCGCCCCCGGGCGGCTTTCCGCGTTTCGGGGCAGGGCCGTCTAAACCTTTCCTCCCGCGGCGGCATCGTACTCAGTATGCTGAATGCCACCGTCATGGAACCGATCGCCGACAGCACCTCCCCGGATGCGGCCGCCGCCGTGGACAGCGCCTTGGCGCGATCCGCCGCCGGCGGCGACGTGCAGGCCTTCGAGGCGCTCTACCGCCGCCACGCCGGCCGCGTGCATGGCGTCATCCAGCGCCTGGTGGGCTTCCATGGCGTACGTGCCGAAGACCTCACCCAGGAAGCCTTCGTGCGGGCCTGGCAGGCGCTGCCGGCCTTCCGGTTCGAAAGCGCCTTCGGCACCTGGCTGCACCGGCTGGCGGTGAATACCGCTTTGATGGAATTGCGCAGCCGGCGCAACGGTCCCCGCTTCGATGACGACGAGGACGCGCTGGACGGGATCGGCCTGGCCGACAGTGCCGGGCAGGCCACGGCCTTGTCGATGGACCTGGAGCGGGCCGTCGCCACCCTGCCGCCGCGCGCCCGCGCCGTGCTGGTGCTGTACGACGTCGAGGGGTGGAAGCACGAAGAGATCGCCGCCGAGCTGGGCATGGCGGTAGGCAGTTCGAAAGCCCAGTTGCATCGCGCGCGGCACCTGCTGCGCGAGCGCCTAGGAGTACAGGCATGACCCCCCGTGATCCCCTTACCCCCGCCGACCAGGCCCTGCGCTGGCAACTGCGCGCGCTGCGCCAGGACACGCCGCCGGCGCGCGACCTGTGGCCCGGCATCGCCGCGCGGCTGGCGGCGGCGCCGCAGCCGCAAGCGCCCGTGCGCCCGCACCGGCCCTGGACGCCGTTCGCGCTGGCCGCTTCGGTGCTGCTGGCCGTGACCGTGACCTGGCAGCTGCAGCAGGCGCCGGCCGGCGACCCGCTGATCCAGCGCGAAGCCGCCGCGCTGACGCGCGACTACGCCGGCGCGCTGGCCCAGCTCGACCGCCAGGTGGCCGCCCCGCCGGAGATCGCGCCGGCCCTGCATACGCTGGACGAAAGCGCCGCGCAGATCCGCCGCGCCATCGCCACCGAACCCAACGCGCACTTCCTGTTGGACCAGTTGCGCCGTACCTACGCCCGCCGCCTGGAACTGACCCAGCGCGCGGCCATGACCTGAGGAGTTCCCCATGCGTACCTCCATCCTCCCCCTGCTGCTGACCACCGCCCTGCTGGCGCCGGCCGCGCTGGCGCAGACGGCCATCAACCAGACGCGCCCGCTGGATGCCCGCGGACGCGTGGACATCAGCAACCTCAAGGGCCGCATCGAGGTGCGGGGCTGGGAACGCAACGAAGTCCAGGTCACCGGCACCCTGGGCAAGGGCGTGGAGCGCCTGGACGTGGAAGGCTCCGGACCGCAGGTGAGCATCGAGGTGCGCTATCCCAAGGGCGGCTGGGGGGGCGAGCGTAGCGGTCCCACCGAACTGACGGTGATGGTGCCCCTGCGCGCCGACCTGGACATCGAATCGGTCGCCGCCGACGTGCATGTCACCGGCCTGGCGTCGGGCGAGCTTTCCGTCAATACCGTCAGCGGGAGCGTGGTGGCCGCCGCCGCACCGCGCAAGGCGGACGTGGAGACCGTCAGCGGCAACGCCACCCTCACCCTCAACAGCGACGACGTGGGTGTGGCCACGGTAAGCGGCGCCATCCAGCTGCGCGGCCGCATGGCCGGCGAGATCGATGCGGAAACCGTGTCCGGGCGCATCGAGGTGGCCGTCAACGGCGAGAAGGTGCGCGACCTCAGCGCCAGCACCGTCAGCGGTCGCGTGGAGGTCAGCACGGCGCTGGCGCCGGGCGGAGAAATCAGCATGGAGTCCGTCAGCGGCGACCTGGTGCTGCGCCTGCCGGCGGACGTCTCGGCCCAGGTGAGCGGTGAGAGCTTCAGTGGCCGTCTCAAAGCCACGGGCGTGACCATCGAGAAGCACCGCGGCCCCGGCAGCAGCTTCTCCACGCGCTATGGCAGCGGCAGTGGTCGCGTCACGGTGGAGACGTTCTCGGGCAGTGCGGAGGTGCGCGTGGAGTAGGTTGCCGTCCGCACGCATGACGTCACATGGGCCCGTCTCGGCCCCGAATTATGAACAGGGAGGGCGCCGTCTGGCGCCCTTCGTGTTTGCGCCGGAATCCGACGGATGGTCGAATGCCTGACGAAAAAAGGTTTCGCAAGTAACTGATAGGACTGAAAAAAACGGAATTCTTCCAATAAATCATCGGGTTCTTTTCATCGCCGTAAAATTTACGTTATGCTCTGGGCACCAGTCGCGAAGCATTCATGCGTCTGAACCATTGGCCCAGGCCGCGAGGCTTAGGCTTTTCTGTGAACATTTGGAGAGAGAGCCTCTAATGACTAACCTCAAGAAGCTGCCCAACGCGATCAAGTTTGCGTTGTTCGCCAGCGCCGCCTCGCTGGCCACCGGCAATGCCTTCGCCCAGGAAGCCGAAAGCACCGATACCGAAGCCAAGACCCTGGATCGCATCGAGGTCACCGGCTCCCGCCTGAAGCGCGCCGACATCGAAGGCGCCGTGCCGGTCATCGTGATCGACCGCGCTTCGATCGACGCCACCGGTGACGTGTCCGTCGCCGACGTGCTGCGCGACAGCACCTTTGCGTCCTTCGGCAACTTCAAGCCGCAGTCGGGCAGCTCCGCCCAGTCGCTGGCTTCGGTCGACCTGCGTGGCCTGGGTTCGGGCCGTACGCTGGTGCTGATCGACGGCCGCCGCGCCCCGACCAACCCGATGTCGGCCTCCTCGGGCGCCGACCTCAACGCCATTCCGCTGGCGGCTGTGGAGCGCATCGAGATCCTGTCCGATGGCGCCTCGGCCGTGTACGGCTCCGACGCGATCGGTGGCGTGGTCAACGTCATCCTGCGCAAGGACTTCAACGGCGCCGAGCTGCGTTACGGCAAGGGCCAGACCAAGATCAAGGGCGGCGACCTGGAAGACGCGTCGGCCGTGTTCGGCGTCTCGTCCGACCGTGGCCAGCTGATCGGTGGCGCGTCCAAGTCCAGCCGCGGCATGGTCTTCACCCGTGACCAGATCGGCGGTCAGGGCCTGGGCGTGTCGATCTACGGCAACAACCACTGGAACCCGACCTACGACAACGGCATCGATCCGGAAACCGGCGAACCCCGTCCGCCGGGCCGCGTGGAAGCCGTCCCGGGCTTCGACTGCACGGGCGCCTTCTGGTCGCAGCCGAATGGCCGCTGCTCGTTCGACTTCAACTCGGTCGCGGCCAACGAGGCCTCCGTCGACAACACCTCGGTGTTCGTCCGCGGCGACTACCAGATCAACGACAAGTGGAACGTCTACATGACGGCGACCACCACGAAGGTCGAGACCTTCGGTCGCTATGCGCCGGTTCCGGGCGTGGTCTGGGCGTCGGAAGGCACCTCGCAGGATCTGTATGTGGGTGACGGTCGGCCGACGTACTACTACCACCGCTTCGCTGCGGCCGGTAACCGCGACAACTACACCACGACCAACAACTCCGACTTCCTGGTGGGCTTCCAGGGCCAGCTGACCGACTCCATCTCGGTGGACTTCGGTGCGCGCCGCACCAACTACCAGTACGACGAGAACGGTTACGGCTACATCATCCAGAGCCTGGCCAACCAGCAGATCGATGCCGGCAACTACCTGCTGACCGATCCCTACGGCGCAAGCCAGGAAGTGCTGAACAGCTTCACCGCGACCATCGGCCGCAACTCCTACTTCAAGAGCAAGGAGTGGTACGCCAACGTCAATTTCGACCTGTTCGAAATGGGCGGCGGCATCTCCAACGCCGTCGTCGGCGCCGAGTACCGTGAAGAGGAGTTCGCGGACGTGTACGACTCGCTGTCGCAGGCGGGCGTGGTGCTGGGTTCGTCGGGTGGCGCTTCCGGCGGTGGCCGCGAAGTTTCGTCGGCCTACTTCGAATGGCTGCTGCCGTTCACCAGCTCGTTCGACATCACGCTGGCCGGCCGCTACGACAAGTACAGCGACTACGGCAACGACTTCTCGCCGAAGATCGCCGCCCGCTGGCAGCCGCTGGACAACCTGACCTTCCGCGGTTCGTATGGCCAGGGCTTCCGCGCCCCGGGCCTCGACATCCTGACCCAGGCCCGCTCGTTCTCGGCGGAGCCGGTGCAGGATCCGGCCACCTGTGACTTCAATGACCTGGGCACCGAGTGCCTCGACGCGAACGGCGATCCGGACCAGGTGCAGGTGGATACCTACTTCATCGCCAACCCGACCCTCAAGTCGGAACAGTCGACGCAGTGGAGCCTGGGCGTTGTCTACGATCCGACCGACTGGCTGGACCTGAGCCTGGATTACTACAACATCGAGATCGAGGACAACATCTCGCAGATCTCGGCCCAGGACATCATCAACATGGACCTGGAGCCCGAGACCTACGGTGCGATCCCGGCCGGCCTGAGCATCACGCGTGATCCGGTCAACGGTCGCATCCTCGAGATCACCGCTGGCTATGCCAACGTGGGCACGCTGGAAACCACCGGCTTCGACTTCCGTGCCAACACGGACTTCGATTTCGGCAACGCCGGCCGCCTGCAGAACCGCCTCACCGTGTCGTACATCAGCAAGTACGACATCACCGATGGCGGTGGCAACAAGGTGTCGTACGACGGCATCCTGGGCTATCCGGACCTGCGTGCCACCCTCGCCAACGACTGGACCTGGGGTGACTTCGGCGTGGCCTGGAACATCAACTACATCGATGGCCAGCAGACCGGTAGTTCCACTCAGTTGCAGGTGGGTGGCTATGCCACTAACGATGTCCAGCTGACCTGGAGCGCCCCGTGGAACGCGAAGATCGCCGTTGGCGCCACCAACGTCGGTGACCGTTATCCGGAACTGGTCAGCTTCGACGGCCGTCCGTGGAACTTCTACCTGTACGACGCCTATGGCCGTACCGTGTACTTCCGTTACACGCAGACGTTCTGATAGCGGCATGATGTGACGAGGAAGGCCCCGGAAACGGGGCCTTTCCTTTTTGAGGTCCGGCCGGGTTAAGGTCTGCGTGCGCGGTCGGGTCGGCACCGCGCCATGCGGATGCAGGAGTGGTCAATGGTCAGCGAAAATCATGCGGCGCGCCGGCAGGTGTGGGGAGCGTACTGGGCCAGCGGGCGTCTGCATTCCTGCACGAACACGCCTGATCGCAATTACGAGGGTGCTGTCGGCGATTTCTGGGATGGGTTCTTCGCGGCCACGCGCAACGGTGCGCGCATCCTCGATCTGGCGACCGGCAACGGGGCGCTGCCGTTGCGGGTGCATCGTACGCTGGAGGGTCGCGCCCGAGTGGATGCCATCGATCTGGCCGCTCTGTCGCCCGCCTGGTACGAGCCGGCCAGGCACACGGAAATCCGGTTTCACGCAGGCATCGGGATGGAGGAACTTCCTTTCGAAGATGCCATGTTCGACGAAGTGGTCAGCCAGTTCGGGTTCGAGTATGCGGACCGTCCGCGAGCCCTGTCGGAAGCGTTGCGGGTCGCCGCGCCGGGGGCGCGGCTCGCTTTCGTGATGCACCATGCGGAATCGGTGCTGGTCAATGTCGGCCGCGAAGAGCTTGAGCACCATGCGTGGCTGGGCTCCGACGCAGGGTTGCTGCCGGCCGCGCTGGCCATCGTGCCCTGTCTGGCCGCGATCAGGGCGGGAAGTGCACCTTCGTCAGCCGCATTCGCGGCCAAGGAGCGGTACAACCGCGCCATGGACGAACTGGCCAGGCGGGCTTCCGTTTCGAAGGCCCCCGACCTGTTGCTGGAAACGCGTGAACACGTGCATCGGATCATCGCGGCCACGGGCCAGGATGCGTCTTCGGCGACGGCGGTGCTTGGACGTTACATCCGGGATCTGGAAGGAAGCCGGGTGCGTACCCGCGAGATGGTCGACCACGCGCTGACGGTTTCCGAACTCCACAGCCTGACCGAAGCATGTCAACGACTGAGGCCGGGCATGCGCGTAGCGTCCGCCGAATTGCGTCAGGCCGAAGGGGTCGTTGCCTGGTCGTGGGTGGCCGGCGCCGCGTCCACTGCCGACCAGACGGGATAGGTGTCGGGCTCCAGCACGTGCAGCAGCGGCGCCAGATGCTCCTGGTAATGCTTCCAGCGCCCGATCGAGCGCGTGTAGATGGGCTGTTTGACCTGCCATCGGCTCGGTGTCTGCACACCGCGCTCGTTCTTGTGGAACTCCAGGCAGTCGGGATGCCAGGGTAGGCCTGCGAAGTCGATGATCCGGCGCGCCTGCGGCTCCGGGCAGGTCGCAAGCTCTTCGTACACCAGCTCGAGTACCGGCAAGGACAGCGTCGCCTGCCAGTGACGCATGAGCCGCGTCTGGAAATTGATGTAGTGGCCAATGTCGCCCAGATCGTTGGCAAGACGCTCGTCCAGCGCGAAATTCTCGCCGTAGACCGACACGGCGATGTCGCGGGGATCACGGCGGCACCAGATGACGCGTGCCTGCGGGAACAGCAGTGCGATCAGTCCCAGTTCGTTGAAATTGAGCGGCGCCTTGTCGATCAGGCGCAATGCATCCGCAGGGGCGCCCCGGGTTGCCGCCCGGAGGTAGCGGTCAGCCGCATCGCGCAATGCGGTGTCGTCGATCTGATCGATGCTGGAAGGCCAGCTGGCGCCGGGACCGGCGCTCAAGGGAAGGTTGCGTACGATAAGGCCTATGTCCGGCAACTCGCCGCAGCCGAAACCGGAGGGATGTGCGGCGAGGATCTGCTCGGTCAGCGTGGTGCCGCTGCGTGGCATGCCGACGATGAACAACGGGCGTGGGTCCGGGTTGCCGCCCCATCGCCGGCGTCGTTGCTCGAGGCGTTCGCGCGTCATGGTCCGGATCATCACCTCGATCTGGTGGCGGGTGCCTTCCAGGTTGGCGGGCCCGATCAACCGCCTTCTGGCGCTGTTGGCTTCATTCCAAGCGTTCATGGCGTCCGCGTAACGCTTGCGTCCGTCGAACACCTTGCCCAGTTCGTAACCCAGCAGGGCGCGGTCCGCGTCGGGCAATGTCGTATCGCGCAGCATCACGATGGCTCGATCGACGGTGGCGTCATCGGCTTTCGCGCGATCCAGGCCCAACAGCCCGCTGAGGGGGAACGCCCAGTCGGGCCGTGCCTGCAGGGCCGCCAGATAGGCGTCTCGCGCAGCATCCCGGTCGCCCCGGTCCTCGGCGGTCTGCGCAAGCGCAACCAGCAGATCTCCGGGCTGCTCGGCTGTGCGTGCCATCGAGGTGAGGAGATCGAATGCTTGCTGGTGCTGGCCGAGCCGGTTGAATGTTTCGGCGAGACGGAGTGCGATCAGGGGGTCGCGTGGCCGGAGTTCACGTAGCGCCTGCAGCAGCGGCAGCGCATCATCCGGATAGCCGGCATGGAACTCGGACTCGGCGAGCGTTTCCAGGACGCGTTCGTTGTCGGGCGCGAACTCCCTGGCGCGCCGAAGAGGCAGGAGTGCTTCGGCGTGTCGTCCCAGGCGCTGCAGGGTTACGCCCAGCAGGCGCCAGGCGTGCGGATTGTGGGGCTGGGATGGCACCGAGGCGTGGAAATGCTCCAGGGCGGCGGCATGCATGCCCTCGTGCGCCAGCAGGCACGCATACTGGAAGCGCAGGGCCGTGTCGCCGGGAGCCAGCCGCACCGCGTTGTCCATGGATGCGAGCGCCAGTGCGGGCTGGCCCATGCGCATGGCCGCCTGCGCCACTCGCAAATGAAGGGAGGCGTCCCGATGCGCTTGTTGGGCGGCAATCCGAAGCCAGTGCAGCGCGCCCGCGGGGTTGCCGGCACGCTCATGCGAGTTCGCCTTGTCCAGCGCATCGGCTGCCGGCGCATTCAGTGCCATGGAATATCGGTAAGGACGGAAAGACCCATTATCGCCGCATGGCGGCGTCCCGGGTGCGCGGAAGAGATCTACGCGCTTCCCGACTGGATGACGCAGCCGTTATGTTGGATCAGAGATCCTGCTCGTACCGCACGTAAGGCACGGTGCCTTCGTCGGCGTTCTCGTTGGTCAGCGAGAAGGGGTTCTTGCCGCGGGTGATGACGTTCTCGGCGCCGACGGTGAGCTGTCCGCTCCAGGGCGTGCGCCAGGTCAGGCCCAGGCCCAGGCCTTCGAACTTGCCGGGCTGGCCGGGCACATCGATGACGCGCCCGACGATGTTGGCGCTGAAGGGCCCATAGCCGCCGCCGACGCTCAGGCTGCGGCTGTTCCAGCGGTCGGCCAGGGCGGGCAGGTCGGAGGCGGGCACCAGGGTGGCCTTGGCCACGGCGCCACCGATCGAAACGAACCCTTCGCGGCCGATGTTCTTCTGGCCGAACACCGCCAGATCGTTCTGTTCGACGCGCCCGGTGCCGCGACCCGAGGACAGCCAGGCCGGCAGCGTGTCGCGGCCGGTTCCGGCCGAGAGGCCGAGCTTGCCGCCCGGTCGGCTCAGCACGGCCGAAGCGCTTACCCGCTGGCTGGCCGTGTCGTCGTCGTCATCGCCCAGGGTCGCCAGCATGCAGTGGCTGGCCAGGTTGCCGATATTGCCCACCACGCCGGCCTTGCGGTTGCAGACCAGTCCGAGCGCGTCGCCCGTTTCCAGTCCGAAAGCAGTGGTCAGCGAATTGCGCCCCAGCCGCCAGCGGGCGCCGGCCTCGGCCTGGCCCGTGGGCTCCAGCAGCAGAACCGCCTCGACCTTGCCGTCGTTGTTCCAGATGGGCAGGGCGGTGGCCTGCGGATCCGCCGCCGGCTTGCGTGCGCTTTTCTGGGCATGCGCGTCCGCCGCCACGCCGGTGGCGAGCAGCAGGGCAAGCGACAGTGAAAGGCTACGCAGGTTCATGGCTGGCTTCAGACTCCTGGGACACCCTGGAGTTCCCCTCCCGAAGGGGAACCGATGCTATGCCGTTTATGATTCTTTAACAAGTCCCCGGGGCGACTTTCCGACCGCCGGATCACTGCAGGCGGGCGGGTGCCTCCATGTCGACCGCCGGATGGTCGAAAAGTTCCGCGATCTGGGCCGGGTTGAACCGGTACTGCTGCCCACAGAACTCGCAACGGACTTCGGCCACGCCGTCGGCCAAGGCGGCCGTCGCCTCCTCCTGCCCCAGCGACTGCAGCATGCTCGCAACCCGTTCCCGGGAACAAGAGCAGCCGAAGCGAACTGGGCGCTCGGTCAATACTTGGGGCGCTTCCTCATGGAACAGGCGGTGCAGCAGGATGGGGACGGGCATGGCCAGCAACTCCGCCTCGCCCAGGGTGTCGAACAGGGCACCGGCCCGGTTCCAGCCGTCGTCATCGCCTTCGTCGCCGGGGAGCTTCTGCAGCATCAGGCCACAGGCCCGCTCGCCGTCGGCCGCCAGCAGCAGGCGGGTCGGCAATTGCTCGGACTGGCGGAAGTAGTCCTCGAAGGCCTCGGCCAGCCGGCTGGCCTCCAGCCCCACCAGGCTCTGGTAGCGCTGCGGCTCGCGCGGGTCCAGGCCGGGGTTCTCGATGGTGATGGCCAGCAGGGCGTCGCGGCCGAGCTCGCGCAGGTCGCGCGGGGCGTCCTGCCCCCCGCCAGCTGGACGATGCCGCGCACGGTGCCGGCGGCGGTGCATTCGGCAAAGAGCGTGCGCAATCCCTGCTCGCCCCGGATCTGGATGGACAGGCGCCCGTCCACCTTGGTGTGCCCGGTGAACAGCACGGCCGCCGCAGTGGCCTCTCCCAGCAGTTCGCGTGCCGCAGGGGGGTAGTCCCCGCGACCGGCGACGGTATTCCATGTGGCGTCCAGTCGCACGGCCACGCCGCGCACGCCGGCGGCGGGCAGCAGGAATCGGGTCAGGGTGTCGGGGGCATCACTGCTCACAGTTCTCCAAGGTCGGCGCCTTCGCCGTAATAGGCCATGATGCCCTCCACCGTATGGGCCACCAGGTCCTTTTCCAAGTCGGTCAGCATCGGGTGCCAGATGTCGAAGATCAGGACCACGCGTAGCTGGTCGCTGAAATTCCACGCCTCATGCTGGATGGTGTCGTCGAACAGCACGAGTTCGCCCGGCTTCCACACATGCGTCTCGCCGCCCACGCGCAGTCCGCAGTCCGGGGGGATGATCAGCGGCAGGTGGACCGTCAGCCGGGTATTGGTGGCGCCATTGTGCGGAGGAATGTGCGTGCCCGGCTTGAGTGCCGAGAAGAACGCCACCGGTGCGCGCTTGGGCACCCGGTTGAGGGGCGCATGCGCGAACAGGGCCGCCTCGGTGCGCGGGCACAGGTCTGCCTGCCGATCGATACGCTGGCCATTCCGCCACAGGAAGTAGGCGCCCCAGTCCAGCTTCCGGTCCAGTGCGGCGAACTGTCCCATCGGCTCGCCGGCAGGCGTCTGCACGTAGGGCTCGAAGGCGCGCTGTTGCGCCAGCAGGGCATCCAGTTCGGCCAGGATGTCCGGGAAGGCGGCTTCCAGGCGCGGCACCCAGTCGTAGTCCTCGCGATGGAAGAACGGGATCGCCGGCAGGCGCGGGAACGGCAGCATCAACGGCCGCGCGGTGACGAAGTTGCGCCGCCCGGTGAGGATATCCAGGCAGTGATCGAACCGCTCCAGTTCGCGCCGTGAGCCGCCTTCCAGCGCGCCCTGCAGATGGTCCAGCATGAACTCCCGCAACTGCGCCTGGTTGGCGGCGATGGAAGCCTTCGCCTCGTTGACCAGCGCCTGCATGTGCGGCGCCTGGACGAAGGCGGGCGGCATGTAGGCCATCGCGGCAGACCACGCCGTCGCGGCTTCGCGCTCGCGCCCCAACTGCTGCAGCAGGCGCGCCTTCTCGGCGTGCGCTCCCCATGCCGCAGGCTCTGCCTGGATGGCCTGCTTGATCGCCTCCAAGGCCTGGGGCAGGTCGCCACGCGCCGAATGCACGCGCGAGAGGTTGGCGTAGGCCATGGCGGGCTGGTCGGAGACCGCGGCGGCGCGAAGCAGGAGCCGCTGCGCCTCGGCCAGTTCTCCGCGGCTGAGGTAGTAGCTGCCCAGGCCATTGAGTGCCGGCGCGACGTCCGGGGAGTGCTCCAGCACGCGGCGCCAGCAATCGGCGGCGCGCTCGGGCTGGTTCTGTCGGGACCATGTACTCGCCTGTTCCAGCAGCGCTTTCAGGGCATCGGAGAGAGCCACGGGCTGCGGGGTCGTCATGCTGGCGAGACAAGAAGGGGGAAGTGGTCCCAGAATAACGGGAACTGAACACTTGGTGTCGGTAACTTGAATTACGAGAGCGAGCCGTCGAACAAGCCCCGCCGTGCACGCCGCTGGTTCCGCTGGCTGCTCGCCCTGCCGTTCCTGTTCGCGGCCGCCAGCGTCCTGCAGGTCGCCGTGCTCCGCTTCGTGGACCCGCCGTTCAGTGCCTTCATGGCGGCCCGGGTGCTGGAGGCCTGGGGGAGCGGCGATTTCGGCTTCCGCGTGGCCTACGACTGGCGCGACCTGGACAGGATGGCGCCCAGCCTGCCGCTGTCGATGGTGGCGGCGGAAGACCAGAACTTCGCCACCCATCACGGCTTCGACCTGGACGCGATCGAGAAGGCGCGCATCCACAACCGGAAGATGGTCGAGCGGGCCGAAAAGCGGGGCAGGCCGGTCACGCGCCTGCGCGGCGCCAGCACCATCAGCCAGCAGGTCGCCAAGAATCTGTTCCTCTGGCAGGGCAGCCATCGCCTCTCGCGCTGGGCGCGCAAGGGCCTGGAGGCCTGGTACACCGTGCTGATCGAAGCGCTCTGGCCGAAGTCGCGCATCCTGGAGGTGTACGCGAACATCGCCGAGTTCGGCGACGGCGTGTATGGCGGGCAGGCGGCCGCGCGCCGCTACTGGGGCAAGGACGCCGCGCGCCTGACCCCGGCCGAAAGCGCACGCCTGGCGGCGGTGCTTCCGTCGCCGCGCCGCTACAGTGCCGCCAACCCCGGCCCCTACGTGCAGCGACGGGCCAAGCGCATCCAGCGGCAGGTGGCGCAGATCGGCGGCACCGCCTACCTGGAGGCCCTGCGGTGAGCGGCGCCGGTCCATGGCAGGTCACCGTGGTGGTCGCCGCCTACAACGAAGCACAGGCGTTGCCGGTGCTGCATCCGCGCATCATCGCCGCGCTGGACGCGATGGAGGATGTGCAGGGCCGCGTGCTGTACGTGGACGATGGCAGCCGCGACGCCACATGGAGCGTGTTGCGTACGCTGGCGGCGAACGACCCGCGCGTGTCGGTGCTGCGGTTGTCGCGCAACTTCGGCAAGGAGGCGGCCCTGACCGCGGGCCTGGACCGCGTGGACGCCGGCGCGGCCATCATCCTGGACGCCGATGGGCAGGACCCGCCGGAGCTGATCGGCGAGTTCGTGCGCCAATGGCAGGCCGGCTACGACAACGTGCATGGCACGCGCATCGCCCGCGACGGCGAGGGCTGGCTGAAGCGGGCCACCGCACACGCGTTCTACCGGGTGATCGGGCGCCTGTCGAAGACGCCCATCCCCGCCGATACCGGCGACTTCCGCCTGTTGTCGCCCCGCGCGCTGGCGGCGCTGCGCGAGTTGCGCGAGCGGCATCGCTTCATGAAGGGGCTGTTCGGCTGGGTGGGATTCAACCAGAAGGCGTTGCCCTACCATCGCCAGGCGCGGGTCGCGGGCAACAGCAGCTTCGGCTTCTGGAAGCTGTGGAACTTCGCGCTGGAAGGCATCACCAGTTTCACCACGGCGCCATTGCGCGTGGCGACCTATCTGGGCGTGATCACGGCGCTGCTGGCGTTCGCCTTCGCCCTTTACGTGGTCGGCAAGGCCTTGCTGTTCGGCGATCCGGTGGCGGGCTGGCCGACGATGATGACGGTCATCCTGTTCCTGGGGGGTGTGCAGCTGGTGGCGCTGGGCCTGATCGGCGAGTACCTGGGACGGCTGTACGAAGAGTCCAAGCAGCGGCCGCTGTACCTGGTGGATACCTGGCATCCCGCAACGGCAGGAGTATCCTTGTCCTCGCCAGACCGACCCGTTCCCCATCCCGGAGATCGCCATGCGCACGGTTCGTCAGTTGCTGGGGTCCAAGACTCCTGAGATCTTCGCCGTCTCCCCCGATGCCTCCGTCCTGGACGCCATCAAGCTGATGGCCGAAAAGGGCGTGGGCGCCGTCCTGGCCATGCAGGGCGCGCGGCTGTGCGGCATCGTGTCCGAGCGCGACTACGCCCGCAAGGTGGTGTTGCAGGGGCGTTCGTCGTCCAACACGCCGGTGCGCGACATCATGACCGCGAAAGTCGTCACGGTGGGGCCCGACGACAGCGTGGACCACTGCATGCAGGTCGTCACCGAACACCGCATCCGCCACCTGCCCGTGGCCGAGGGCGACACCATCATCGGCGTCATCTCCATCGGCGACCTGGTGAAGGCGGTCATCGAGGACCAGAAGGTCGAACTGGACCAGCTGCAGCGCTACATCGCCAGCTGACGCCATTCGTCATTTCGCGTACTGGCCGCCACAGGCGCTGTCCTGGCCGGGTCCCGGCTCTATCGTGGCCAGCAGGGCGGCCGGCGGCGCGATGCTGCCCAGCGCCAGCGCCGTGGCGCCGCGCAGGCCGAGTCGCTTGAAGTCCGGGCGGAACGAAGGGTCCTTGAAGGTGCCATCCACGACCAGCGGCGAGCGCAGCGCCAGGATGCTGCGATCCTTCGGGCGCGGCCTCAGTTCCAGGTCCAGTATTTCCTCCTTCAGGCTGACCTCGCCCTTGCCCAGGATGATGGTGTCGGAGGTGTCGAAGGCCAGTGCGCGCGTGCGCATCACGCCGCCCTCCACCGCGAAGTCGCCGAACGCGCAGCGCACGGCCACGGTGCGGTCCTGGGTCAACAGGAACTTCAGCGCCTCGGCCACGTCCAGGCCGGCCAGTTCCATCAGCAGATTGCTGACCTGGCCGCGTCCCATTCCCAGCATCACCTCGCCGTCGGCGGTCCCCAGGATGCCGGCCACCGAATTGCCCGTGCCGGCCAGCGACGCGTTGCCGCCGATACGTCCGATGGCGCTCTGCGTCAGCTGCGCGCTGGGGAACAGCTCACCCAGGTCGAGGCCGCGCACCGCGACGTCGGCCTTCGTACGGATGACCTCGCTGCGCGCATCCATGCGGATCGTCGAGCGGATGTCGCCTTCGGCGACGCCGAAGTTTAGCGGTTCGAGCCGCAGCAGCCCGGCTTCCAGCAGCAGGTGCGCGTCCATGTCCTCGATGGGCAGCCGGGGCGCGTTGATGCGGTGCGCCTTCCAGCGCACGTCGGCATCCATCGCACGCAGCTTGGTCAGGTCGTACGGCGTGTCGGGCAGCACGCGTGCGTCCGCCGCAAGCGCGGCGGCTTCCGCACGCTGTTCCGCCGTGGCCGCTTCCTCACCGCCCGTCTGCGGCGGTGCGCCCACGAAACCGGCAAGATCGTCGAAATCCAGCCGCTTCGAAACGAGATCGGCCTTGAGCAGGGGGCGCTCGCGGCCCACGGTGACCGCGGCCGAGCCGCCAAGGTCGCTGTCGCCGACGATGCCGGTGAAATCGTCGTAGCGCCACGTATCGCCGTCGCGGGTGAAGCGCCCATCCAGGCGGTAGGGCGGCGTGGAAGGCGTCGCGATGCCGATCAGCGGGAACAGGTCTTCCAGGTCCTGGCCGGCCAGCCGCAGGCGCAGGTCGAAGTCGCGCAGGCGGAACGGATCGAGCAGGGTGCCGCGCGCATGCGCGCGGGTGGGGCCCGCGGTCGCGCGCAGGTCGATGCGGTACGGCTTGTCGGTCTGGCGCAGTGCCAGCGGCGATTCCACCCGGCCGGCGACGCTGAAGGCATTGCCGGCCCATCGGCCTTTGCCCTCCAGTTCGACGGGCGCGGCCGAGGCGTCGCTGCTGCCGATGCTGTCCAGGGCGATGTCCAGGTGGGTGCGCCGGCGTGGATCGAGGAACACCAGGCGTCCGTCGTCGATCCACAGGCCGGCGTAACGGAACCGGCTTTCGCCTTTGCGCTCGCCGAAGATCCAGTTGCCGCCTCCGTCGGGCCCGAACTCCAGGCGCAGCCGCGGCCGCGTCAGGCGGATCGCGATCAGCCTGACCTCGCCGACGAGCAGCGGCCACAGGCGCACGTCCACCTCCGCGCGGTCGGCGGACGCCATCGTCGGTGACGGGGACCAGTCCGCGTTGCCGAAGCGCAGCGCATCGGCACGGATCGTCGTCACGCGTCCAAGGTCGACATCCAGATCGCCGGCGATGTCGAAGCTGCGTCCGGTCTGCGACGCCACGATGCGCTCGACGGGGCCACGCAACCAGTTCCACTGGAACAGCACGACCAGCGCCACCACCAGTGCGGCCAGCGCGCCCAGGACGATGGCGCGCGTCCGCGTCAGCGGACGCAAGACAGAGCGGCGGCGGGAGCGGTGCGCGTCGTCCATGCGTGCATGGTTGGACGCGCGGTGTTCAGGCCCCGCGAAGTGCGGCCTCAGTGGTTCACGTGCGGGACACGAACGTGCAGGGGGCGTCTACGACGCCAGCCGCGGCGTCAGGATCTGCTGGGTCACCGCCACGAAATGGCAGACGCTGCCGGCGATCACAAACAGGTGCCAGATGGCGTGCGAATAGCGGATCGATTCGCGGTGATAGAAGAACGTGCCCAGCGTGTAGAACAGGCCGCCAGCCAGCATCCAGCCCAGCGTCACGAGGTCGACGGCGTTCAGCAGCGGCTTGACCGCCACGATCACCAGCCAGCCCATCGCGATGTAGATGGCGGTGGAAAGCACCTTGAAGCGGCCGGTGTAGAACAGCTTGAAGACCACGCCGGCGATGGCCAGCGTCCAGATGGCCGTGAACAGGCCCCAGCCCCAGGGCCCGCGCAGCCCGATCAGGGTGAACGGCGTGTACGTGCCGGCGATGAGCAGGTAGATGGCGCAGTGGTCGAAGACCTTCAGCCGCCCTTTCGCGACCGGATGCTGGATGGCGTGGTAGAGCGTGGAGGCCGTGTACAGCAGCAGCAGGGTCACGCCGAACACGATGGACGCGCCCAGCTGCCAGCCGTCGCCATAGATCGCCGCGAGGGTGATCAGGACGGCGCCGCCGGCCAGCGCGGCGACGGCGCCCAGGCCGTGCGTCAATGCGCTGGCGATCTCGTCGCGCAGGTCGATCAGGTGGTCGGCCCGCTTGCGGGCGCGCAGGGCTTCGAAAGAGGTCTGCTCACTCATGCCACCACGTTACCGCAATGCAGCACGCCGTGCATCGGCCGTACGCCGGCCGGTCAGCCGACAGCGGGCTGCGGGGTACCCGGCAGCCCGCCACCGCTTGCCGCGATCAGACCGTGACGCCGCCGCTCAGGGCCGCCATGTCGGGGCGGAACACCAGGCACAGCACCAGGCCCGCCACGAACAGGATCAGCGGGACCTTGTTCTCGGCGAAGTTCTTGATGCCGTAATAGAGGGTGTAGAAACCGCAGATGAAACAGAAGATGGCTGCCAGCGCGCCGTCCTTCCTCGCCGCGTTCACCGTCATCCAGATCGCGCCCGCCAGCAACAGTACCGCCCCCAGAAAATACATGGACTTCTCCCCTAGAAGCCGCCGGATGGCGGCCCGGGAAGCCTATCGGATCACCCGGGCCGACGGAATGTCGCGCGAGGCCGGACGGGTGGAACGTAACCCGCAAGACACGGGCCGCCGGTCCGCCCCCCGGCGGCATGGTCAGCCCAGATCGACGCTGTGCGCATGCTCGCGGGTGGCCAGGAACTGCACGTCCGGGGCGCGCTCCTGCGCCAGTTGCAGGTTCACCCGCGTCGGCGCCAGGTAGACCAGCTGGCCGGCGGCGTCCAGCGCCAGGTTCATGGCGTTCTTGTCGCGGAACTCTTCCAGCTTCTTCGCGTTGTCGCAGCGGATCCAGCGTGCCGTGGCCACGCTGACGTTCTCGAACGAGGCGTCCACGCCGTACTCGTCCTTCAGGCGGTAGGCCACCACGTCGAACTGCAGCACGCCCACCGCGCCCAGGATCAGGTCGTTGCTCATCAAGGGACGGAAGAACTGGGTGGCGCCTTCCTCGGACAGCTGCGCCAGGCCCTTCTGCAACTGCTTGAGCTTGAGCGGGTCGCGCAGGCGCGCGCGGCGGAACAGTTCCGGCGCGAAGTTGGGAATGCCGGTGAACGACAGTGCCTCGCCTTCGGTGAAGGTATCGCCGATGGAGATGGTGCCGTGGTTGTGGATGCCGATCACGTCGCCCGGATAGGCCTCGGCGGCGATCTCGCGGTCGCTGGCCATGAAGGTCAGCGCGTTGGCCAGCTTCATCTCCTTGCCGCTACGCACGTGGAAGGTCTTCATGCCGGCCTCGAAGCGGCCCGAGCACACGCGCATGAACGCCACGCGGTCGCGGTGCTGCGGGTCCATGTTGGCCTGGATCTTGAAGACGAAACCGGTCAGCCTGCCCTCGTCGGGCTGCACCTTGCGGCCGGTGGTCTCGCGCGGCTGCGGCGACGGAGCGTGTTCGACGAAGAAATCCAGCAGCGGCTGCACGCCGAAGTTGTTGACGCCCGAGCCGAAGAACACCGGCGTCTGCCTGCCTTCCAGGTAGGCCTGCTTGTCGAACGGATGGCTGGCGCCCTGCACCAGTTCCAGTTCGTCGCGCAGCTGCGCCAGCATCTCGGCGCCGATCTTGTCGGCAAGGCCGGGCGCGTCGAGCGACGGGAAGATCGTCGAGTCCTGGCGGGTGAAATTGCGGCCCGGCTCGTACAGGTGCACTTCGCCGCTGATCAGGTGCACCACGCCCTTCAGGCGCTGGCCCATGCCGATCGGCCAGGTGACCGGCGCGCACTGGATGCCCAGCACGCTTTCCACTTCGTCCAGCAGCTCGATCGGGTCCTTGCCCTCGCGGTCCAGCTTGTTGATGAAGGTCATGATGGGCGTGGCGCGCAGGCGGCAGACCTCCATCAGCTTGATGGTGCGCTCTTCCACGCCCTTGGCCACGTCGATGACCATCAGCGCGCTGTCCACCGCGGTCAGCACGCGGTAGGTGTCCTCGCCGAAGTCGGCGTGGCCCGGGGTGTCCAGCAGGTTGACGATCTTGCCCTCGTACGGGAACTGCATCACCGACGAGGTGACCGAGATGCCGCGCTCCTTCTCCAGCGCCATCCAGTCGGACGTGGCATGGCGCGCGGCCTTGCGGCCCTTCACCGAGCCGGCCATCTGGATGGCGCCGCCGAACAGCAGCAGCTTTTCCGTCAGCGTGGTCTTGCCGGCGTCGGGGTGGGAGATGATGGCGAAGGTGCGGCGGCGGCTGGCCTCGCGGGCCACGGCGCTGTTCGGATCGGACATGGGGCGGGCGCCCGGGCGGGCGCGGCAGAAGCGGGAAGGGCGCGATTATACCGGCTGCCGCCGAGGGCGCCGGTCACCGCGCCGACGGGAACTGCAGCTGGCCCAGCGGGCCGAACATCCGGAACGGCACCGATTCCAGCCGCATGCCGCGGTTGGCCTGCACCACGAAGTGCAGGTGGGGCGCGGTGGAGAAGCCGGTATTGCCCGACAGGCCGATGTACTGGCCCTTGCGCACGTACTGGCCCACGCGCACCTGCGCGCCCTCCGCCTTCAGGTGCGCGTACAGCGCCATGCTGCCGTCGCTGTGCAGGATGCGGATGAAATTGGCGCGCCCGCCGTACTTTTCGCGGTTCAGGCCGGCCTTGTCGAAGTCGGATTCGACCTGCATCACCAGCCCCTCGCGCGCGGCCACGATGCGCGTGCCCTCCGGCACCGCGAAGTCCACCGCGTGCAGGTTCTGCGCATCGCTGTGGCTGAAGCGGCCACCCGGGCCCTGGTCCACGCGCACGCGCCCGTAATCGAACGGCAGCCGGTATTCGTAGTCCTGCGGCTTGCTGGCCGGGTCGCCCGGCATGCCGTCCAGGGTCAGCTCGAAGTCGCCCCCGCGCAGCGGGTCGGTGACGCTGATGTCGGCCACCAGCACGCTGCTGCGCGCCGGCACCACCGCGCGTGCCGGCAGCGTGGGGGCGCTGCGCACGTCGCGCTGGCGGCGGAAGCCCAGTTGAACCTCCACGGGCCCGTGCATCAGGTTGTCGGCCCAGGCCTGGTACCGCAGGCCCTGCTTCTCCAGGCGCAGGCGCACCTGCGCGCTGGGCGGATTGCGGAAGCGCATGACGTCCAGGCTGCTGCCGGCCAACTGCTCGGGCGGCGGCGGCTGGTCGCCGTACTGGGTGTAGCCCTGCTTGTCCTTCCAGCGATACAGCCGGGCCGCGGCCACCTCGCCCAGGCTGCCGAGCAGCACGGCGACGCCGCAGGCCAGGGCCAGCGCGCGCGCGTTCACCGCGGGCAATCGCCCTTCAGGTCGAGCGCGCGGGCGATGTCGCGCAGGTCGAACGCGGCCAGCGACACGTCGTTGTGCAGCGCGAACAGGGCGCCGGCCGGGAAGCGCGGCGTGGGCATCGCGTACACGGTTTCGCCATCGGTGTTGGAGGTGACCTTGCCGGAGAACACGCCGGCCGGGGCCAGGGTGGCGCGGTCGAACACGCGGAAGCGGGTGGGCGTCAGCTGGTCCACCGCCACCCAGTACCCGTCCTCGGCGCTGCAGGCCCACAGCGCGATGCCTTCGGCGTCGGCATCGAACGTGGCCAGGCTGTGTTGGTTGTAGTGGCCGGCCAGCGTGTAGTCGCGCAGCGTGGAGCCCACGCGGCGGTCTTCCTCGGCGATCAGCAGGCGCCCATGCGCCGGGTCGCCGGCGATGGATTCGACCATGCGCAGCGCCCCGGCCGCGCCGGTGTCGCCGAACTGGCCCAGCAGCCTCGTTTCCAGCTTGCCGCCGTCTTCGATGCGGACCTGGAAGCGCTTCACCCGGCCCGCCAGTTCCGCCATCGGCGGCAGGGTCATGGTGCGGAAATCGGCCATGAAGCTGTCGGTGACGAACAGTTCCAGTTCGCCGGGCGCGGGCTCGTGCACCCACAGCCCGTAGGGCGAGCGCAGCACGTCGGCGCCGAAGGCGCCCAGCGGCGCGAATTCCGGCAGGCGGAAGGCCTGCACACGGTGGTTGTCGCGCTCGGCCACGAACAGCAGGTCGCCGAACACCGCAATGCCGTTGGGGCGGTTGAACTGGCCCACGGCCGTGCCCGGGCCGCCGACCGTGCGCAGGCGCTGCCCGCTATCGGCGTCGTACAGGGCCAGATGGTGGGTGGCCTTGGCGGTGGCGATCAGCCAGACGCGGCCGTCTTCGGTCGGCCACGCGACCAGCGAGTCCAGTTCGTCGCCGGGGACCGGCTGGGAGACCCAGGCCTCCTGCAGGATGGCGTCCGCGGCGGTTTTCGGGGCCGGGGCGGGCGGTGTGGAGGTGTGCAGGGGGGCGGTGGAGCAGGCGGCCAGCAGGGCCACGCAGAGACCGCCGAGGAGGCTGTTCCGGATCATGATGTGAATTATGCGTTATCGCTGCCCCGACCGGCAGCGAGATGGGCGTCAAAATTTCATCGCTTCATCCGAATAAAGCGATTGACATCCGGAAAGGCACGCGGCACAGTAGCCTCACCATCGAGACCGGCAGAGGGACAGGCCCGAAGAAGCCGGGGCAGCCAGCGACGCGCAAGCGCCGTGTAGGTGCCAAATCCTGCGGGGACCCAGCGTCCGCCGAAAGATGGTTCGTACCGTGCCTTCGCACGGCGAACGCGAGCTCCGCGAAGCTCGGTGGTGCAGTCCCGTCCCGCCAGGGACCACGCCCACCGGATGCCGCCATGAGTTACGCCAGTCCCGCGCTGAACCGCCTTGCCGAACCGTCGACCCTCGACGGCGTCGTGGCTCCCCCGTTCCAGGATGACGCGCCGCGTGCCGTGCGGGGCGAGGTGGTGGTCGAGCTGTCGATGCGCCATGCCGGCACGCGCGCACTGACGCTGCGCTACGAACTGCACGGGCCGGCCGGTGCGCCGGTGGTGTTCGTGGCCGGCGGCATCTCCGCGCACCGCCATCTGGCCGCGTGCGGCGTCTTCCCCGAAAACGGCTGGCTGAACGACCTGGTCGGCGCCGGCCGCGCGCTGGATCCGGCGCACCGCCGATTGCTCGCGTTCGACTTCGTCGGCGCCGATGGCCGCCTCGATGCCCCCATCGACACCGCGGACCAGGCCGACGCCATCGCCCAGTTGCTGTCCGCATTGAAGATCGCCCGCCTGCAGGCCTTCGTGGGCTACTCGTACGGGGCGCTGGTGGGCCTGCAGTTCGCCATCCGCCACCCCGCGCGCGTGGAGCAGCTGGTCGCGGTCAGCGGCGCGCATCGCGCCCACCCCTATGCCGCCGCCTGGCGTGCGCTGCAGCGGCGTGCGGTGACCCTGGGCCAGCTGCAGTGCGCCGATGCGCAGGGCCTGTCGCTGGCGCGCCAGTTCGCCATGCTGAGCTACCGCACGCCGGAAGAATTCGGCGAGCGCTTCGACGCCGCGCCGGAAATCGTCAACGGCCGCGTGCGCGTGGCCGCCGAAGACTACCTGGATGCGGCCGGCGCGCAGTATGTCGCGCGCACGCCGGTCACCGCCTACGTGCGCCTGTCCGAATCCATCGACCTGCACCGCGTCGATCCCGCCGACATCCGCGTGCCCACGCTGGTGGTCGCGGTGGAAGGCGACCGCCTGGTGCCGCTGCCCGATTCGGTGGCCCTGGTCGAAGGCCTGGGCACGCTGGGCCAGTTGCGCGTGCTGCGCTCGCCCTACGGCCACGACGCCTTCCTGAAAGAAACCGACCGCATCGATTCCATCCTCACCTCGGCCCTGCGCGCCGCCGGAGACCTCGCATGAGCAGCTACAGCCCCACCGACGCCGACGCGCCCTGTCGTCCCGCCACCGCCGCCGTGCGCGCCGGCATCGACCGCGATACCGCCTACGGCGCGGTGACCCCGCCGATCGTGCTGTCGTCGAACTTCAGCTTCGCCGGCTTCGCGCAGAAGCGCGAATACGACTACACCCGCAGCGGCAACCCCACGCGCGACCTGCTGGCCGAGGCGCTGGCCGAACTCGAAGGCGGCGCCGGCGCCGTCGTCACCGCCACCGGCATGGGTGCCATCACGCTGGTGCTGAACGCGCTGCTGGAGCCGGGCGACCGTCTGGTGGTGCCGCACGACGCGTACGGCGGCAGCTGGCGCCTGTTCAACGCGCTGGCGAAGAAGGGCCACTTCGACCTTATCACCGCCGACCTGACCGATCCGCGCTCGCTGGCCGATGCGCTGGCGCAGTCGCCCAAGCTGGTGCTGATCGAAACGCCGTCCAATCCGCTGCTGCGCATCACCGACCTGCGCTTCGTGATCGAGGCCGCGCACAAGGCCGGCGCGCGCGCGGTGGTGGACAACACCTTCCTGTCGCCGGCGCTGCAGACCCCGATCGCCTTCGGCGCCGATGTGGTGCTGCATTCCACCACCAAGTACATCAACGGCCACAGCGATGTGGTGGGCGGCGCGGTGGTGGCGCGCGATGCGGAAACCCACCAGCAGCTGGTGTGGTGGGCCAATGCGCTGGGACTGACCGGTTCGCCGTTCGACAGTTTCCTGACCCTGCGCGGCCTGCGCACGCTGGATGCGCGCCTGCGCGCGCACCAGGAGAACGCGAACGCCATCGCCGCGTTGCTGGACACGCATCCGGTGGTGTCGAAGGTCTATTTCCCCGGACTGGCCACGCATCCGGGCCACGCGGTGGCCGCACGCCAGCAGAAGGGCTTCGGCGCGATGCTGAGCCTGGAACTGGAAGGCGGCGAAGAAGCGGTGCGCGCCTTCGTCGAAGGGCTGCGCTACTTCACCCTGGCCGAATCGCTGGGCGGCGTGGAAAGCCTGGTCGCGCATCCGGCCACGATGACGCATGCGGCGATGACGCCGGAAGCGCGCGCCAAGGCCGGCATCTCCGACGGCCTGCTGCGGCTGTCGGTCGGCATCGAGGCGACCGACGACCTGCTGGCCGACCTCGGCGCGGCGCTGTCGCGGGCCGAGGCGGTGGTGGCCGAGTCCAAACGCAGGCTCGCCGACGCATGAGCACGGTCGTTCCGCTGCGTACCGCCGCGCGTCGCGTGCCCCGGCTCGCGCTGTTGGGCACGGGCGTGGTGGGCAGCGCCCTGGTGGCGCGCTACCAGCGCCTGCAGTCGGCCGGACTGCCGTTGCCGCCGCTGGCGTGGCTGGCGAACTCGCGCGCGCTGCACGATTGCGCGGGCGCACCGCAACGCGCACTGGAGCAGGCCCACCGGGCCGCTGCGCGCCGCGACGATCTTCCGCCGTGGGCGGAGGCCGAGGCGCTGCATGCCGGCGATATCGTGATCGACGCCACCGCCAGCGACGCGGTCGCCGGCTGGCATGCCGAATGGCTGGCGCGCGGCGTGCACGTGGTGACGGCCAACAAGCTGGGTGCGGGCAGTGGATGGTCGCGCGCGCAGGCGATCGCGCTGGCCTGCGCGGGGTCCGGCGCGCGCTACGGCGAAGCGGCCACCGTCGGCGCCGGCCTGCCGCTGCTGAGCAGCCTGCGCGCGCTGGTGGCCGGCGGCGACCGCATCCACCGCGTGGAGGGCGTGCTGTCCGGCTCGCTGGCGTGGCTGTTCAACCACTACGACGGCATGCGTCCGTTTTCCGGTTTCGTCCGCCAGGCGCGCCAGGCCGGCTATACCGAGCCCGACCCGCGCATCGACCTGTCCGGCGAGGACGTGCGCCGCAAGCTGCTGATCCTGGCGCGCGCCGCGGGTTTCCCGTTGGAACAGGCCGATGTGCGCGTGGAGTCGCTGGTGCCGGTCGAACTGGCGGCACTGCCGCTGGACGGCGTCGACGGCGCACTCGCGCAGCTGGATGCGCCATTGGCGGCGCGCTTCAAGGATGCGTACCGCAATGGCGGCCGCTTGCGCTTCGTCGGCCGGTTCGACCGTGATCGCGCCAGCGTGGGCCTGCAGGTGTTGCCCGAAGACCATGCCTTGTGCAGCGGCAGCGGCACCGACAACCGCGTGGCCATCTACAGCGACCGTTACGACGAGCAGCCGCTGGTCGTGCAGGGGCCGGGTGCCGGCGCCGACGTCACCGCTGCGGCGTTGCTGGACGACGTGCTGGCGATCGCATCCGCGCGCTGATCGCCGGCACGGCTACTCCAGCGCGGACAGCAGGGCTGCGTTGAAGCGTTCCGGCGCCTCCACCTGCGGCGAGTGGCCCAGGTCGGCGAATTCCACCAGCTTTGCGCCGGGAATCGCCGCGGCGGTGCGCCTGCCCAGCGCCGGATAGTCGCCCAGCCGCTGGGCGACCTCCGGCGGTGCCAGGTCCTTGCCGATCGCGGTGCGGTCCTTCTGGCCGATCAGCAGCGTGGTCGCTGCCGTGATGCGGGGCAGTTCGTGGACCACCGGCTGGTTGAACACCATGTCCGAGGTCAGCGCCTGGCTCCATGCCACGGCCTGGCCGCCCTCGCCGGCGTACATGCCGCCGAGCATCCGCACCCAGCGTTCGTAGGCCGGCTTCCAGTCGCCGCCGTAGTACACGGTGCGCTGGTAGTCGCGGATGTTGTCGAAGCTGGTCTTGCGTTCGCGCGCATGCCACGCGTCGACGCTCCGCCATGGCACGCCTTCGGCCCTCCAGTCTTCCAGTCCGATCGGATTGACCAGCACCAGGCGCTCCGTCGCCTGCGGGTACTGCAGCGCGAAGCGCGCCGCCAGCATGCCGCCCATCGAATGGCCGACGATCGCCGCGCGATCGATGCCGAGGTGCTTCAGCAGGTCCCGGGTGTTGCCGGCCAGCTGGGCGAACGAGTACTGGTAACGGGGCGGCTTGCTCGACTTGCAGAAGCCGATCTGGTCCGGTGCGATGACCCGATAACCGGCGCCCGTCAGCGCCGTGATGGCGGACTCCCAGGTGGCGGCACAGAAGTTCTTGCCATGCAGCAGCACGACGGTACGCCCGTTGTGTGCGGCGGGGCGGCAACATCCAGATAGGCCATCTCCAGCCGCTGGTCCTGCGATTGGAACGCGAATGTCCGCACCGGGTGCGGATACGCGAAGCCTTCGAGCCGTGCGCCATAGCGAGGGTCGACACCGTCTGCGCAACGGTCGCGCTGGAGATGGACATCGCCACGAGGGCGAGCATCGGGGGCAGCAACTTCATGGGGGAATCCGCGGCGTGGCGTGCCGGCGTACCGCGGACGCGTCGCGAGGCCGTCAACCGGAACCCGGCGGGCTCGGCAAAGGCGCTGGCGGATGGTAGGGGCCGCGCAATGCCAGGTGGCCGCGGCGGACCAGTTCGCCGGGGTCGCGGCGCACGTGCTCGTCATCGGGCAGCGGCGGGGCCGACGGTACGGCTTCGTACAGCGCCCAGCCGTTGCGGCCCTGCGCCTTGACCTCGTACAGGGCGCGGTCCGCCAGCGATACCAGTTGCTCCCAGCCCAGCAGGTCGGGCACCTCGGCGAACGGCGGATAGCCCACCAGGCCCAGCGAAGCCGTCACCTGCAGGCGCGCGCCGGCCACCTCCACCGGCTCGCTGGCGATGGCGGTGCAGATGCGGCGGCCCAGGGCGTGCAGTTCGTGCCGCGGCATGGGCCGGAACACCATCAGGAATTCCTCGCCGCCCCAGCGGACCACGTAGTCGCCCTCGCGCGAGAGCATGCGCAGGCGGTGCGCGACGGTCTGCAGCACGTGGTCGCCGGCCTGGTGGCCATGGCCGTCGTTGATCGACTTGAAGTGATCGATGTCCAGCAGCACGAAGGCCAGCACGTCCACGCCGGCGGCGAACTTGGGCGTGCGCAGGTAGTAGGCGATGTCCGCCGGCAACTGGCGCGCGAGGTAGCGGCGGTTGTGCAGGCTGGTCAGCGGATCGGTCAGGCTGATCGCTTCCAGCTGGCGGTTGGCCTGCTGCAGGTCCCGCGTGCGCTGCTGCACCAGGCGCTCCAGCGCCAGCCGGCGGTTGTGGTGGCGGCGCAGCACCCAGCGGTTGGACAGCAGCACCAGCACCCCCAGCGCCATCGCCAGCAGCAGGTAGAACCAGGCGCTTTCGTAGAAGTAGGGCGCGATGGTGAACGCCTGGGTGGCCGGCGCGCGCCCGGAGACGCCGCTGTTGTTGGTGCCGAGCACTTCGAACACGTAACGGCCGGCCGGCAGGTTGGTGTAGGTGGCGCTGCGCTGGTGCGGGTCGTCCAGCAGCTTCCAGTCTTCGTCGTAGCCCTTCAGGCGGTAACGGATGTCGATATGGTCGGAGGCCTGGAAGCTGAGCGTGGTGAACTCGAAGCGCAGATCGCGCGTGTCGCGCGGCAGCGACCAGGCCGCGGCCGGATCGGCGGCCCGCCATTGGCCGCGTACCTGCACCCGTTCGATCACCGATTCGGGCACGTAGTCGTTGGCCAGGGGCTGGTCGGTCGCCATCACCACCAGGCCATCGCGCGTGGGCAGCCACAGTGCGTTGTCGGCCATGAAGCCGCGGCTGTTGCCGGCGCCGTTGCAGCAGTCGCCCTTCTGCCCGCCATGGCGGTCGCCCCGCTCGTTCAGCAGCGTGCGTGCGGGGACGCGCACGGCAGGGTCCCCGGTGGCGGCCAGCAGGTCGGTGATCCGCACCCGGTAGATGCCGCGCAGCCCGGCGACCCAGAGGAAGTCGTTGCCGTCCTCGGCGAAGAAGAACGGTGCGTTGGCCGGTATGCCGCGCGTCTTGTCCAGCCGCGTCCAGCGCTGCCCATCGAACACCAGCATCAGTTCCTCGGACAACGCACCCACCACCCATTGGCCGCCGGCCAGTTCGTGCAGGGCGACGATGTGGGGCGCATCCAGTCCGGTGCCGGTCAGCGGGATGGCGACCAGGCGCTCGTCGGTGAATTCGTAAAGGCCGCTCTGCGTGCCCACCAGCAAGCGGCCGTCGCGGGTCTCCAGCAGCACGCGCACGCGCACGTCGCGCAGGCCGGCTTCCGTGCCATAGCGGCGCAGCCGCTCGCCGCCGTCCCAGCGGTACAGTCCTGTGCTGGCGGCGAACCACAGCCGGCCGCTGCGGTCGCGCACGATGCCGTTCACCTGCGCGGCGTCCAGCGCATCCAGCATGCGCGGGTGCTGCACGCGGCCACCGCGATAGAGCGCGGCGCCATCGCGCGTGCCGATCCATGTCTGCCCGTGCTCCGGCAGCAGGCTGTAGGCGGCCGGATGCGGCAACGCCGGGCCGGGCACGACCAGGCGGAAGCGGCCGTTCTCCAGCACGCTGACGCCGTCGTCGCTGCCCGCCCACACGCGGCCGTCGGAGCCCTGTGCGGTGGACCAGAGCAAGGGCTGCAGCAGTCCCTCCGCGCGGCTGTAGCGCCGCGTCCAGCCGTTCCAGGCACGGCTGACGCCTTCGTTGTTGCTGCCCAGCCACAGGTTGGATTCGCGGTCTTCGTAGAAGGCGCGGATCTCGGCCAACGGACCCTCGCCGCGGATCCGTTCGAGCAGCCGGCCGCTGCGGAAGCGGTAGAGCGCATCGCGGGTGCTGGCCCACAGGACGCCGTCGCGATCCTCGCGCAGGGCGAGGATGCCCCCGCTGGCCGCCGCCACTTCGCCATGGCGCTGCCACTGGCGCCCCGACAGCACGAACAGCCCCGCCTCGGTGCCCGCCCACACCCGTCCATCGTGCTGCGCCAGCGCCACCACGTGGGCGGTCGTCGCGCCCGCAGGCAACGCCAGCACGCGTTCGCCGCTGGCATCGAAGGCGTGCACGCGGCCCCGGCCGCCCACCCAGAGCGTGCCGCCCCGATCCACGTGCAGCGCCAGGGCGCCGCCCTCCGGGAGGGCGTGCAGCATCTCCAGCCGGTCGTTGGCGACCACCATCACGCCGCGGCGTGTCGCCACCAGCAGCCGGCCTGCGGCATCCGCGGTCAGGGCCAGCACCTCGACCACGTCGCGCTCGCCCGGTGCCACCGGTAGCGTCCGCACGCGGTGGCCCTCGCGCACCGCCAGGCCCTGGGGCGTGCCGATCCACAGGCGACCGGCACGGTCGGTGTGCAGGGCCTGGATCCAGGTGCTGGGCAGTCCGGGCGTGTTGTCCAGGTCGAAGTTGGTGAAGCGCACGCCGTCGAAGCGGCTCAGGCCGGCCTGTGTGCCGAACCAGAGGTAGCCGGGCCGGTCCTGTGCGATGGCCAGTACGCTGAGCTGGGGCAGGCCCTGCTCCAGGCTCCAGTGGTTGCGCACGTAGTGGTGGAACGACTTGGAGGGGTCCAGTGCCTGCGCCGGCGGGCAAAGCATCGCCATTCCGCCCAGCAGGGGCAGGCACCAGGCCGCCAGTCGGCGCCGCCAGGACGGGCGGGCGCGGCGGGTCGTGTCCCCGGGCTCGGACAGGGCGCGTCTCCGGTAAGTCTGTTTACCTATACCGTATCGGCGCTCATGTCGGCGTCTAAAGGGCCAAAGCGCCGCATCGGCGCAGGGGATGTCGGCCCGGCGTCGGGTTCCTGTCGTGGCGCCGTCGCCCGTCCATAGTGGAGGCTTCCGGCTAACCTAGACGGGCATGGGCCTGCAACGACGATGGACATGAAACTGAATGCCGAACGGATCCGAACCCTGAGGGAACAGCGCGCGTGGTCGCAGGAACATCTGGCGACGGTCGCCGGGCTGAGTGCTCGCACCCTGCAACGTATCGAAGGCGGTTCGGCGGCATCTCCGGAAACGTGTCTGGCCTTGGCGACAGCTTTGGAGGTGCCGTTGAGTCTTATCGCCGGAGTTCAGCCGCCCGCCGACGTCTCTGCCGGGCCCGCGCTGGACAAGTCGCCGAGGGCCATGTCTTCATGGCTCACGCCCGCAGCGCTGCTTCTGTGCATGGTGGTCTGGTTCGGGTACTCCATCGGCAAGGACATGGCCGAGCGTGACAACCGGGCGACAGCTGACTGTAATCGGGACGGTTCGGTGTGCGAGCCGTCCCACCGCGATGCTGGCGCTCGATAACGCCGATCTCGAGGAACGGAGTGATCGGATCGGTCGCTGTCACGTTAGCCGCGTAGCCCGATAGTGCCCCGGGTCACGCTCCCGTGGGTGTGTCGGCAGATCGGATGCTGGTTTCGCTGCGCTCTACCTGGGCTCGCCACGAACGGAATGTCGGGGTGCGCCTTAACAGGCTGTCGTTGCCGCGTGGCCCGCGTGTGGCCGGAGGCCGTATCCCGGGGACAGCATCAGGCCTGCCGGAAAATGAAGATCAGGTTTGGGTGAACCTGTCAGGTGGCACCTGCATCTGCACCCAGTTCGCGGGAGACGTGCTCGGACAGGTCGGTGAGATTCCTGACGAACTCGGCCTGCAAGTCGATGCCGCACTTGTGCGCCAGAACGATGATCGACCACAGGCAGTCCGACAGCTCGTGGCCCAGCTTGCCTTTGCAGTCATCGATATGCCGGACGCCGGCATTCGCCTGGATCAGCTTCGCCAGATCGCCTACATCTCCCACGAACCCGAGTGCGAGTTCCTCCGTACTCCAGACGCGACCATAACGTTTGATCTCAAGCTGCTCATAGAGCTCGTTCAGGCGCAGGGCCAACTTCTCAAGGTCGTGAAGATTCATGTCGTGCCGCCTAGCACTCGATCACATTGACAGCCAACCCACCCCGGCTGGTTTCCTTGTACTTGTCCTGCATGTCGCGGCCGGTGTCGCGCATGGTCTTGATGACCTTGTCCAACGAGACCTTGTGCTTGCCGTCGCCGCGCATCGCCATGCGGCTGGCGTTGATGGCCTTCACCGCGCCCATCGCGTTGCGCTCGATGCACGGGATCTGCACCAGGCCGCCGATCGGGTCGCAGGTCAGGCCCAGGTTGTGTTCCATCCCGATCTCGGCCGCGTTCTCGATCTGGCTCGGCGTGCCGCCCAGCGCCGCGACCAGTCCGCCGGCGGCCATCGAACACGCCACACCCACCTCGCCCTGGCAGCCGACCTCGGCGCCGCTGATGCTGGCGTTCTCCTTGTAGAGGATCCCGATGGCCGCTGCGGTCAGCAGGAAGTCGAACACGCGCTGCTCGCTGTTGCCGGGGCAGAAGCGGTCGTAGTAGTGCAGCACCGCCGGAATGATGCCGGCCGCGCCGTTGGTGGGCGCGGTGACCACGCGGCCGCCGGCGGCGTTCTCCTCGTTCACCGCCAGCGCGTACAGGTTCACCCAGTCCAGCACCGTCAGCGGATCGCGCATGGCGGCCTCCGGCTTGCTGGACAGTTCGCGATGCAGCGCGGGCGCGCGGCGGGCGACGTGCAGGCCGCCGGGCAGGGTGCCTTCCTCGCGGATGCCGCGCGCCATGCACGACTGCATGGCGTTCCAGATCGCGCGCAGGCCGTCGCGGATCCCGTCCTCGCTGCGCCAGGCCTTCTCGTTCTCGAACATCAGCGCCGCGATGCTCAATCCACTGCGCTGGCACTGCGCCAGCAACTCGTCGCCGCTCTTGAACGGATACGGCAGCGGCGTCTCGTCGGCGACGATGCGGTCCACCGCCGCGTCGTCCTGGTTGACCACGAAGCCGCCGCCGACCGAGTAGTAATCGCGCGTGGCGATCACCTCGTCGTTGGCGTCGTACGCGGTGAAGCGCATGCCGTTGGTGTGGTACGGCAGCTTCTGCCGCTTGTTCATCAGCAGGTCGCGCTTCTCGTCGAACGCGACCGGGTGGGTGCCGCTCAGCAGGATGCGCTTGCCGGCGCGGATGCGCTCCAGCGCGGGCGGGATGATGTCGGGGTCGATCTCGTTGGGGTAGTGGCCTTCCAGGCCCATCAGCACCGCCTTGTCGGTGCCGTGCCCACGGCCGGTCAGGGCGAGCGAACCGAAGACTTCGGCGCGGATGCGCGCCACGTCCTGCAGGCGCCCGCCGTCGACCAGCCAGCGCGCGACGAAGCGCGCGGCCGCGCGCATCGGACCCACCGTATGCGATGAACTGGGACCGATGCCGATCTTGAACAGGTCGAACGTACTGACTGCCATGCTGCGAACCGCCGCGGAAAGGCCGCTATTCTAAGCACGTACGCGCCCGACGCCTTTCATCCCCCTGCCGCCATGCCCCTGATCCTCTACCAACGCGACGACTGCCACCTGTGCGACCTGGCGCTCGACGTGCTCGCGCAGGCGCGGGTTCCCGAGTTCGAGAGCGTGTTCATCGACCAGGACGAAGCGATGGAAGTGCGTTACGGCACCCGCGTTCCCGTGCTGCAGCGCAGCGACACCGGCGAGGAACTGGACTGGCCGTTCAGCGCCGAACGCGTGACGGCCTGGCTGTCGTGACCGTGGGCAGCGCTTCCCGCTGGATGGCGCTGCTCGGCATGGTGTCGGGAAGCGCGGCGGCGGCTGACGTGGACCTGGCGAAGGGGGGCACCGGCCCGGCCGGCGGGTTCGCCTGGGAAGGGCAGACGCTGTCGCAGGTGCTGCCGGTGGACGACATCGAACGCATCGTGCTGCTGAAGGCGGTGACCAGTGCGCCCGCTTCGCTCGACCTGCGCAATCTGCGCCGCATGCTGGGCGATGCCGCGCACGCGCCGCTACACCGCGCGGACGACGATGCCCGCGCCCTCCTGCAATGGGGCGGCCACGACACGATCTGGGAAGCCGTGCTGCTGACCAGGACCGGCGGGGTGTTCGGCCTGGTCGTCCGTGCCGATGACGAGACCGAACATATGGCCGGTGGCCATCGCGCCTGTCTTGCCGATGAAAGAGGACGGCGCGGATGTTTCGGCATTCCTCCGGCACCAGGCGGCTGAAGCCGCCGGGCCTCAGGGCTTGGGCTTCAATACCACCTTCGTGCTGATCGCCACCTCGTTGGGGATGGTCGAGGTGTCGGCCCAGTCGCCGCCGCCCACGCCGAAGTCCAGCCGTTTCACCGTCGCCTTGCCGGCCAGCACGGGCTGCGCGCCGGGCGTCCAGGTGAAGGTCAGCGTCACCGGCTTGCTGGCGCCGCGCAGCGTGAGCGTGCCATCGGCCGCGTACTGGTTGCCGCCCAGCGCGCGGAACTTCGTCGCCGTGTAGCGCGCCTGCGCGAACTTGCCCACGTTGAAGAAGTCGGCCGACACCAGCGTGTCGTCGCGGTCCTTGTTGCCGGTCTGCGTGCCGGCCAGCTGGATGGCGACGTCCAGCTTGCTGGCCGTCAGCTGCTTCGGGTCGAAGCTCATGGTGGTGGTGAAGCCGCCGAACCTGCCGGTGAAGGTTTCGCCCTGATAGTTGCTGGCGAACACGAGCGTCGAGCCGGAGGCCTGCACGTAGTCGGCGGCAGCGGCCTGGCCGGCGGTGGCCAGCAACAGGGTGGCGAGCGCCAGGCGCATGCGGTCAGGGGTTTTCATCGGGGGAATCCTGCGGGGTGGGGGAAGCGGGAGCGGGCGCCGACGCGAGCGCCTTGCGGCGTCCCGGCAGCATGCGGGCGAGCGTGGCGTCGCCCTGGAAGACGTGGTGGTACAGCGCTGCGCCGGCATGCGCCAGCACCAGCACCACCAGTACCCAGAACAGCAGTTCGTGCGCGCCTTCGGCGGCTTCGTGCACGCTGTCGCTGCGGCCGGTGATGGCCGGCAGGTTGAACAGCTTGAACCACTGCAGGGGATAGCCGGCGGAGGAGTTCAGCACCCAGCCCGACAGCGGGATGGCGAACAGCAGTGCGTACAGCAGGAAGTGGGTCGCCGATGCGATGCGCTGCTGCCAGGTGGGCGTCCCGGGCACCGGCGCCGGCGCACCGGCGTATACGCGCCACAGCACGCGCAGCACGACCAGCGCCAGGATGGTCAGGCCGATCGACTTGTGCAGCGCGTAGATGTTGATCTTGCGCGGTCCGTTGGGCAGGTCGCCCATGGTCAGGCCGATATACGCCATCACCAGGATCAGCACCACGATGACCCAGTGGAACAGCTGGCTGACCGCACCCCAGCGCGCGTCGGTGTTCTTCAGGGTCATGGCGTCGGCTCCGGCGGTGGTGGTGGGGAAGGCGGGGTGTCGGCGGACGGCACGTCGTCATCGGCCTTGCCGTCGTAGGTGGCCTCGGCCTCGATGCGCAGCTCCACCGGGTCGCCGATCACCGACTTCCAGGCCGTGATGCCGAAGTCGGCCCGGCTCAGCGTGGCGGTGGCGGAAAACCCCACCGTGCGGCGGAACGGCGGCAGCGGGTGGCGCTTGGCGGCATTCAGGACGACATCGAGGACGACTTCGCGCGTCACGCCGCGCAGGGTGAGGTCGCCATGCACGCGCGCATGCGTGGCATCGACCGGTTCGACCCGCGTGGAGACGAAGCGCGCTTCGGGGTGGCTTTCCGCATCGAGCAGGGACTTCGCCAGCGTGGCCTTGTTCCAGTCGGCATCGCCCAGGTCCACGCGCACGATCGGCACGCGCACGTCGACCTTCGCGCGGGTCCAGTCGCCGGGATCGAAGGCCAGCGTGCCGGTGCTGCCCGATACGGTGCCGATGGCGCGGGAGAACCCGGCATGCGAGATGGCGAACATCACGCGCGTGTGCACCGGGTCCAGGCCGTACTCCGCCAGCGTGTCGCGGGCGCCGGCCACGGCGGGCAGCAGCGCCAGCAGGCAGCCGGTGCGCAGCAGCAGGTGGCGGAGGAAGGATCCGGGCATGGGGTCGGATTCTAGGGGGGCGGCCGCTGAAGATACCCCGCTTGCGCGTGCAACGGTCCGTTGCGACGATGCCGGAAGGGGTCACCAGGGAACGAGGGGCGGGCGGGAATGGCGAGGCGTGCGGGGTGGCTGTTGCTGGTGTGGCTGGTCTGCGCGTCCGTGCAGGCGACGGTGCCCGAGATCCCCCGCTTCCGCCTGCTGGGGGCCGGCGACGGCCTGCCCTCGACCACCATCCCGGCGCTCGCGCGCGACCGCTCCGGCTATCTGTGGATGGCCACCTGGGATGGCCTGGCACGCTACGACGGCGTGGGCTTCAAGGTATGGCGCCACGATCCGGCCGATCCGGCCTCGCTGCCCGGCAACGTGGTGCAGGCGCTGCACATCGACGCCGCCGACCGCGTGTGGGTCGGCACCGAGAACGGCGGCCTCAGCGTGATGGAGGCCGACCGTGGCGGATTCCGCCATTTCCGCCAGGCGGAGCATCCGCAGATGGGCAGCGACGATGTGTTCGCCATCACCAGCCGCGGCGCCGACGTGTGGTTCGGCACGTTCGGCGGTGGATTGCACCGGCTGTCCGCCGACGGCCGCATCACGCGGTTCGCCGCAGCGGCCGACGGCGGGGACGGCCTGCCGTCGGACAACGTGCTGTCGCTGGCCTTCGATGCGCGTGGCGTGCTGTGGATCGGCACCATGGGCGGGCTTGCCCGCTACGACGGGCGCGAGGTGCGCCGCTTCGCATTGCCGGATGGCCAGGATGCGATCATCTATTCGGTGACCGCGGACGGCAATGCGGTATGGGTCGGCGCATCCGATGGCGTGTACCGGTGGTCGCCGGAGCAGCGGTGGGTGTCGCCTCCCTGGTCGCCGATGTTCGCCCGGCCCAACGCGCTGATCGCGATGGCCAGTGACGGCCAGGGGGAGTACTGGCTCGCCAGCCAGGGCGGGCTGTGGCGCACCGATGGCGACCTGGCGCCCGCACCGGTCAACTACGATGCGCAGAACGTGGGCATCGGCCGCGTCCTGCAGACCGTGCTGGCACTGCCGGACGGCGGGCTGTGGGTACCGGTGCCGACGCGCGGACTGGCCTACCTGCGTTCGGACTGGCGGCGCATCGCCGCGTTCTCGCCGGCACAGGGCCTGGGCGGCGGACTCTACCGCGGCATCTCGCAGGCCGGGGCGGACGGCATCTGGATCGCCAGCAGCACCGGCAAGGTGGAGCGGCTGGACACCCGCCGCGGCCACGTCACCCCGCTGTCCCACCACGCGGCCATGCTGGGCGAACTGCGGCTCACCTCGGTCCTGCAGGACCGCCATGGTCAGCTGTGGATCGGCCACCGCAACGGCCTGATCCGCACCGATCCCCGCACCGGCGCGATGGTGCAGTGGACGCAGCAGGGCAGTCACGCCGTGCCCGACAACACCTCGATCGACTGGCTGGTGGAAGCGGCGGACGACACCGTGTGGCTGGTCACGCAGATGGGCAGCGTGCAGCAGCGCGACGCCCGCAGCGGGCGCGTGCTGCGCACGATCGCCAAGGACGACGCCGGCCACGGCCTGCCCGACATCGAAGGCATCGCGGCCGCGCCCGACGGCCGCCTCTGGCTGGGCGGTGCCGAAGGCATGCGGGTGTGGGACGGGGCCGCCGCGCGCTTCGTTCCCGTGCCCGCCATGGGCAGCGACCGGGTATATGCGTTCGCCTTCGAACACGCCGACCGCCTCTGGCTGCACCGCATGTCCGGCGTGGAGGCGTGGCGCCGCGATGCGGCCGGCTGGGTGCGCGAACGCCGGGTCGGTGCCGACGAGGGCTTGCCGGCCGTCGAGTCGACCGGGCTGGCCGTGGATCCGCAGCGCCGGGTGTGGCTGGGTACCCGGCGCGGGCTTTTCCGCATCGATCCGAACCTGCGCGGCTCCCGCGCGCTGCTGCGCAACTTCGGTGTGCGCGAAGGCCTGTTGAGCCAGGAGCTGAACGACCGCGGCTTGCTGATGACGGCCGACGGCCTGCTGGCGACGACGGCGGCGGACGGCTCGGTGGCGCTGCTCGACACCCACCTGCCGGACCCCAGACCGGTGACGCCCAGCCTGGTGGTGGACAGCCTGCAGGTGAGCCGCGGCGACAGCCTGGTGCCCATGCGCGTGGACCAGCCGCTGCAGCTGCAGCCGGACGATCACGAGTTGCTGGTCAGCGCGCGCCTGCTCAGCTACGAGAATCCGCTGGGCAATCGCTACCGGTCGCTGCTGGAAGGATTCGATGGCGGCTGGGTCGACCAGGGCGCGAGCGGCGAGCGGGTGTTCTCCGCCCTCGGCCCCGGCCGCTACCGCCTGCGGATGCAGGCCTTCGATGCGGCGGGCAATGCCTCGCGTGAACAGGTCCTGCGGGTACACGTGCTGCCGCCGTGGTGGCGCAGTCCAGGGGGGCTGCTGCTGTTCGCCGTGCTCGGCCTGCTGGCCCTGGCGATGGCCGGCGCCGCGTACCGCCGGCGCGTGCGCCGGCGCAGTGCCTGGCAATTGGCCGAACACAAGCGCGAAGTCGCCGAGCAGGCCTCGTTGGCCAAGACCCGTTTCCTGGCCACGCTGGGCCACGAGATCCGCACGCCCATGACCGGCGTGCTGGGCATGACCGAACTGCTGCAGGCCACGCCGCTGGACGAGCGGCAGAAGGGCTACACCGACGCCATCCAGCGTGCCGGCACGCATCTGCTGCGCCTTGTGAACGATGCGCTGGACCTGGCCAAGATCGAAGCCGGCAAACTGGAGTTGCAACAGGTCGAGTTCGACCTGCATGCGCTGCTGGGCGATGTCGCCGCCCTGATGGGGCCGGTGGCGGGCAAGCGCGGGCTGGCGTTCCACCACGGCATCGCCGCGGGCGTCCCGCGCAGGGTGCGCGGCGATCCGCTGCGGCTGCGGCAGATCCTGCTGAACCTGCTGGGCAATGCGATCAAGTTCACCGAGGCCGGCCATGTGTCGCTGCATGCCGTGCCGCTGGCGCCGCAGGGCGTGCGGCTGACCGTGGGCGACAGCGGGCCGGGTATCAACGCCGAACAGCAGGCGCGGCTGTTCCGCCGCTTCGAACAGGCCGAAGGGGCGCAGACCACGGCGCGCTATGGCGGCAGTGGATTGGGTCTGGCGATCTGCCAGGAGCTGGCGATGGCGATGGACGGACGCATCGGGGTGGACAGCGCGCCAGGCAGGGGCACCCGCTTTTCCGTGGACCTGCCCGCACTGCGCGCCACCGCCGACGCCCAGGCCGCAGCCGCGACGGATGCGACGCCCGTTGCACCGGCCCGGCCGGTCGGTGCGCTGGATATCCTGCTGGTCGAGGACGATACGACCGTGGCGGACGTGGTGGCGGGCCTGCTGCGCGCGCGCGGTCACCGGGTGGTGCATGCGCCGCACGGACTGGCCGCCCTCACCGAGATCGCGGCGACCCCGTTCGACCTTGCCTTCCTCGACCTGGACCTGCCCGGCCTGGACGGCATGGCGCTGGCGCAGCAGATGCGCCAGCGCGGCGTGGATACCCCGCTGGTCGCGCTGACCGCACGCACCGATGCCGAAGCCGAGCCGCATGCGCGCGCGGCCGGCTTCGACGATTTCGTCCGCAAACCGGTCACCGGCGACATGCTGGCGGCGGTGATCGCATCGCTGCCCGCGCGCGGCGTGCGGGTGGCGGAGGACTGACCCGTGAAGGCTCTCATCCGTCGGACGGTCGCGATCTTCACCCTGGCGTGGGCCGCGACCGCGGTTGCCGGCGCGATGGCGGCCGAGGCGGATGCACCGCCCCCGTTGCTGGGGCACTACATCACCGGCTCCCGCGCGCTGTATCCGCTGCGCGTGGGCGACTGGGAAGCCGCGGGCGAGAAGCGCTACGAGCAGCAGGAACTGGGCGTGTCCGTGCGCTACCAGGACAGCCGCCGCCCGGATCGCTGGATGGACCTGTACCTCTATCCGGCCGGGGTGATGTTCGACCCCGTGTTCGAGCAGGTCTTCCAGCAGAGCGTGGACGAGATCGTGCAGATCGCGCGGAGCCGGCGTGCCGGCGACGTGCAGGCAGGTCAGGCGCGCGTGTTCGCCACGGTGCCGGCCGCCGGTGCCGGCTTGCTGGGCGAGCTGGCCGTGAAGGCGCGCTCGTTCGCCCTGGACATGCCGCTGGGCGATGCGCGCTACCGCTCCGCGCTGGCCATGACCGTGCGCGATCTCTACTTCATCAAGGTCCGCTACAGCGTGCAGGCCGACAGTGCCGCGGACGCCGACGTGCAGGGCGAGGCGGAAACCCTGCTGGCCGGCTTCGTGGCCAGCGTGCGCCTGCTAAACACCGGGCATTGCCGGCAGGTCCTGCAGGTGCGCGCCATCCGGCAGGGGCAGGCGCGGCCCGGGGCCCTGCTGGCCAGCACCAACGACGGGCGCGAAGACGAAATGTGGATCACCGACGAGGCGGTCTACCTGCGCGGCGAGGTCATCGAGCGCCAGGCGCAGGCGGCCAGGTTGCGGGACGAGGCGCAGGCGATCCGCGACGTACTGCGTGGCCATTGCGTGGCCCCCGAGGCGATGGACGTGGCCGTCCCCGACGGCATGCGCGAGATCCGCTTCGAGTACCGCCTGCCCCCGGAACGTTCCGACGGCAGCGCGCCCCGCCTGCGCGGGCAGCGCACCGGCGTGGGGTGAGCTGCGCGTCAGTGGATGGCGTGGGCTTCGATCACCCCGAGCAGCGGGTCGTAGTAGAACCAGTCGCTGGCGTTGTCGGCGATCCAGCCGATGCGCGCGCGCGCGGCGGGCGGAACGTGGCAGAGCACGGCATGGCCGTAGTCCTCGCCGGGTGCGGACGGCGCGGGCGGAGCGTCCGCCAGCAGGTCCTGCAGCGAGCCGGGCTTGTCGCCCCAGGTCAGGCACTCGGCCTGCGCGCTGCTGTCCAGGGGCCAGTCCATCCGCGACCAGAATGCGTCGCGGCCGCGTGCCTGCAGGCGATGGGCCTCGTGCGCCTCGTCCGCCGCGACCAGGATGACGCGCCAGTGGCTGCCGGCTTGCTCCACCCGCCAGACCACGTCGTCCGCCGACGCGGTCGCCGTGTGGCCGTAGTCACCGGCGAAGGCAGCCGGTTCGCCGGTACGTGCGATGCACGGCAGCGCACACAGGAGCAGCAGAAGGTATCCACGCATCGGTTCAGTCCGCCCAGGCTTCGATATACAGGGTTTGGCCGGCAGGGTCCGGATCGGCGTGGATCCATTGGCCGGAGGTGTCGCCGGGGAAGTCGCCGCCCGCCACCTGCAGGGGGGCTGGCGTGGCGGTTCCCCCGCATGCACGCGCGCGCCGGCCACCGGCAACAGGCCGGCGCCGGTGGGCACAGGCGGGTGGCGGCATTCCATTGCGTCGCTCAGGCGGAAAAGGCGCGCTCAGCGTGCGCTGTAGGCGTGCACTTCGTCCACCAGCACGGCCACGTGGTCGGGGTTCATGTCCGGCGACATGCCGTGGCCCAGATTGAACACGTGGCCCTCGCGCGAACCGCCGTTGCCGTCGCGGTAGCTGTCCAGCGCGCGGCGCGCTTCGCGGCGGATCGCCTCGGGCGAGCCGTACAGGGTGGCCGGATCCAGGTTGCCCTGCAGCGCGACCTTGCCCTGCGTGCGGCGCGCGGCGTCGCCCAGCTCGACCAGCCAGTCCACGCCCACGCCTTCGGCACCGCTGGCCGCCAGGTCTTCCAGGTAGGCGGCGGTGCCCTTGCCGAACAGGATCAGCGGCGTGCGTTCGGCGCCCTCCCCACGATCGAGTTCCTGCGCGATGCGCTGCAGGTAGGGCAGGGAGAACTCGCGGTACATCGCCGGGCTCAGCACGCCGCCCCAGGTGTCGAACACCTGCAGCGCCTGCGCGCCGGCCGCGCGCTGGGCGGCCAGGTAGGCGATCACGGCATCGGTGTTGACCGACAGCAGGCGGTGCAGGGCGGCCGGTTCGTTCAGCGCCATCGCCTTGATGCGGGCGAAGTCCTTGCTGCCGCCGCCTTCCACCATGTAGCACGCCAGCGTCCACGGGCTGCCGGAAAAGCCGATCAGCGGCACCTTGCCTTCCAGTTCGCGCCGTATCACCCGCACCGCGTCCATGACGTAGCGCAGCTCGGTCTCCATGTCGGGCACGCCCAGCTTCGCCGCGTCGGCGGCGCTGCGCACGGTGCGCTCGAACTTGGGGCCTTCGCCTTCGACGAAGTACAGGCCCAGCCCCATCGCATCGGGGATGGTCAGGATGTCGGAGAACAGGATGGCGGCGTCCAGGTCGAAGCGGCGCAGCGGCTGCAGCGTCACCTCGCAGGCCACCTCCGGATTCTTCGCCATGCCCAGGAAGCTGCCGGCCTGCTTGCGCGTGGCCCGGTACTCCGGCAGGTAGCGGCCGGCCTGGCGCATCAGCCACACCGGCGTGCGGTCCACGGGTTCGCGGCGCAGGGCGCGCAGGAATCGATCGTTCTTCAGGGCAGTCATCGGATATCCGGGGGAGGGGTTACTTGGGCGCGTCGGCACCGCGGGCGAACATCAGCTGGAAGCCGCGCTTGAGGTGGCTGTCGCGGGCCTTCTCGAACGCGGCGTTCGCCTCGTCCTGCAGCAGGTACTGCTCGCGCTTGAGCGTCGCGCGGCCACCGATCTGGCCGGTTTCGCGCAACAGCTCCCAGCCCCCGAACAGGTCGGGCTGCAAGGTCAGCTGGACGTAGCGGGGCGCTTCGCCCGCGTCGGGGCGTTGCTGGAGGAAGACGCGCATGGCGGCATTTTAGCCGGACAGCACGGCCAGCACGCGGCTTTCGTCCACCCCGGGCACCACCTCGGCCTGGCCCAGGCCGCGCCACAGCACCAGCCGCAGGCGGCCGGCCAGGTTCTTCTTGTCCAGGCGCATCCGGGCCAGCAGGCTGTCGGGGGCCAGTCCGGCGGGAATGCCGGTAGGCAGGCCGTAGTCGCGCAGGGCCGTCTCCAGGCGCTCTGCGTCGCCGCGCGGCGCCATGCCCAGGTCGGCGGACAGGCGCGCGGCCAGCACCATGCCCACGGCCACGGCCTCGCCGTGGTTGAGGTTGTCGTTGCCCAGGCCGCCGTAGCCCTGTTCGGTCTCGATGGCGTGGCCGAAGGTGTGGCCGAAGTTCAGCAGCGCGCGCTCGCCCTTCTCCAGCGGGTCGCGGGCCACGATCTCGGCCTTGTGCTCGCAACTGGCGGCGATGGCCAGCGCCAACGCCTCGCCGTCCATCGCCAGCAGCGCCTGGCGTTCCTGTTCCAGCCACTGGAAGAAACGCGCATCGCGGATGGCGCCGTACTTGATCACTTCCGCCAGGCCGGCGCGCAGTTCCCGCGGGGGCAGCGTCGCCAGCGCATCGGTGTCGGCGAACACGGCGCGCGGCGGATGGAAGGCGCCCACCAGGTTCTTGCCCTGCGGGATGTCGACCGCGGTCTTGCCGCCCACCGACGAATCCACCATCGACAGCAGCGTGGTGGGCACCTGCACGCAGTCCACGCCGCGCATCCAGCAGGCGGCCGCGAATCCGGCCAGGTCGCCGACCACCCCGCCACCCAGCGCCACCACGCAGGCGTCGCGGGTGGCGCCCAGGGTGGCGAGCGCCTCGATGGCATGGCCGAAGTGCGTCAGCGTCTTCGACTCCTCGCCCGCGGGCAGGATGAACGTGCCGATGGCCAGGTCCGGACGGGCGGCATGCAGCGCCTCGCGCACCGTGCCGGCGTACAGCGGCGCGACCACCGAATCGCTGACCAGCAGCACGTGCCGGCCGCGGATGTGCTGCGCCAGCGCGCTGCCGTCGCCCAGCAGGCCCGGCCCGATGGCGATGGTGTAGGGGGTCTCGCCGCCGACATCGACGGTACGTGTGTGGTTCATGCGTTCTCTTCGATGGGCTGCCAGCGGTGCGCCAGCAGCTGGGTCAGGCGGGCGGTGGCTTCCGGTGGCGTCAGGCCGTCGGTGTCCACGGTCAGGTCCGCGATCTCGCGGTACAGCGGCTCGCGCGTCAGCGCCATCTCGTGCAGCACCTGCTCGCGGTCGGCGCGCTGCAGCAGCGGGCGGTTGCTGCAGCGGCCCAGGCGCTTGAGCTGCGCCTCGACGCCGACCTGCAGATAGACCACGTAGCCGCGTTGTTTCATCAGCAACCGGTTGTCGGCATCGAGCACCGCGCCGCCGCCGGTGGATATCAACTGGCCGCAGCCGGCCACGAGTTCGCGCAGGACGGCTTTCTCGCGTTCGCGGAAGCCGGCTTCGCCCACGTGCTCGAACAGCGTCGCGATGCTCGCCCCCGTGCGCTCCACGATGGCCTGGTCCGCATCGACGAACGCCAGCCCGAAGCGCTCGGCCACGCGCTTGCCGATGGAGGTCTTGCCCGCGCCCGTGGGGCCGACGAGGATCAGGTTGGGGGCCGGATTCATGATGCGCAGATGCTAGCACCGCACCGCGCATGGCGTGGCGCGGCCTTAACGCGGCGGGGACTACGGTGGCCACCCGGCACTGGGCCGGCCACCGTGGAGGAACGCACCATGTCCGTCGCCAAGATCATCGAGGTCAACGCCGCGTCCAAGACCAGCATGGAAGACGCCGTGAAGGTCGGCCTGAAGAAGACCTCCGAGACCGTGAAGAACATCAAGGGCGCCTGGGTGAACGAGATCAAGGTCGTCACCGACGACGGTGGCAACGTCACCGAATGGCGGGTCAATCTGCGGATCAGCTTCGTGGTGGCGTGAGCCGGGCGGCTGGACTACTGCGCGGTGATGGGTCTGCGCTGCTCGTCCAGCCTGACCACGCGCTCGGCCACCGCCGGCAGCGTCGCCAGCAGGTGCCGGCTGGTGCGTTCGTAGTGCTGGATGAAGCGGTCCAGCTGCGCGCGGTCCATGCCGGTGCGTGAGGGGTGGCGTGCGGCCATCGCCTGCTCCTGCTGCCATCGCCACGTGCGCACCACCTCGAACCCCGGCGGCTGCAGGAACCACAACGCATCGATGCGCGACCACAGCGCGGGATAGTCGCGCCGCAGCGCATCGTTGCAGTACCGGCGCCAGCGGCCGTCCGCGTCGTCCTCGCGTTCGAGCGCATTGAGCGGCGTGGCCAGCGCGGCATCGTCCTCGGGTCGGGCCTTCAGGCACCAGCCTTCGAACAGCACCAGGTCCACGCGGCCTGCAACCTGCGTCCAGGCGTGTTCATGCGCGCGATCGTCTGCCAGCTTGTCGAAGCGCGGCAGCACCACGTCCTCGCCTTTCCGCAGCGCATCCAGCAACTGGCAGCCGAGCGCCGCGTCGTGGGTGCCGGGCGGTCCGCGGGTGGCCAGCAGCGGGTGCACGTCCAACGCCAGCCGCTGTCGTTGCGCGCGCGTCAGGTACAGGTCGTCCAGCGACAGCACCGCCACGCGCAGCCCTTCGCTGCGTGCGCGGGCCGCCACCTGCGCCGCCAGGGTCGATTTGCCGCTCCCCTGCAGCCCGGCGATCGCCAGCACCGGCGTGGGCGCCGGCAGCGCGCGTGCGGCCGCCAGTGCGTCGGCGACCAGCCGGTCGGGGAAGCCGTCAAGGTGCGGGAATGCCGCCATCGCGCGACAATAGCGCATGCCCGGCACGCGGGCGCCACCCCCCAACGCCATGACCGACCTGTACGCCGAAGCCCTGTCCACCTTCACCACGCTGTTCGGCGAAGCCAAGGCCGCGGGCACCGAAGTCGAGCCCAATGCGATGATGCTGGCCACCGCGACCACGGATGGCCGGCCTTCCGCCCGCACTGTGCTGCTGAAGGCCTTCGACGCGTCGGGCTTCGTCTTCTACACCCACACGCACAGCCAGAAGGGGCGCGAACTGCACGACAACCCGCGCGCCGCCCTGTTGTTCCTGTGGCGCAGCCTGCGCGAGGCCGGCATCCAGGTACGGGTGGAGGGTGCGGTGACCCCGGTCAGCGACGCCGAAGCCGATGCCTACTTCGCATCCCGTCCGCGCCAGAGCCAGTTGGGCGCCTGGGCGTCCATGCAGTCCGAGACGCTGGATTCGCGCGAGGCATTCGACACCCGCATGGCCGAGGTGGAGGCGCGCTTCGCCGACCGCGAGGTGCCGCGGCCCGAGGGCTGGAGCGGCTACCGCGTGGCGCCCGACGCCATCGAGTTCTGGTATGGCGCACAGTTCCGCCTGCACGAGCGCTGGCGCTACGAATGCGATGCCGCCGGCGTATGGAGCAAGCGGATGCTGTTTCCTTGACCGTGCCTATCCGGGCGGCGACCGCTGCCGACATCGATGCGTGGGTCGCGATGCGCCAGGCGCTGTGGCCCGATGCCGAGGCCGGCGAGCTCCGGGCCGAGGCGCTGGCCTGGGATACCGGCAACGGCATCGCGCTGATCGCCGTCGACGCCGGCGACCGGGCCATCGGCCTGGCCGAGGCCAGCCTGCGTCGCGACTATGTCAACGGCACCGAAAGCTCGCCCGTCGGCTTCCTCGAAGCCTGGTACGTGGATCCGGGCCATCGCGGTCGCGGCGTCGGCCGTGCGCTGATGGCCGCGGTCGAGGATTGGACGCGCGCGCAGGGGTGCAGCGAGCTGGCGTCCGATGCGCTGCTCGACAACACCGCCAGCCATGCCGCGCACGCGGCGTGCGGTTTCGAGGAAACCGAGCGCGTGGTCTACTTCCGCAAGCCATTGCAGGGCTGACCCATGGGCCCGCGCCGCATCGTCTGCCTGACCGAAGAGCCGACCGAGACGCTGTACGCGCTGGGCGAGCAGGACCGCATCGTGGGCATCAGCGGTTTCACCGTGCGTCCACCGCAGGCACGCAGGGAGAAGCCCAAGGTCAGCGCGTTCACCAGCGCGAAGATCGACCAGATCCTGAAGCTGCGCCCCGATCTCGCCATCGGCTTCTCCGACATCCAGGCCGACATCGCGGCCGAACTGGTGCGGCAGGGCGTGGAGGTCTGGATCAGCAACCACCGCAGCGTGGACGGCATCGTCGACTACGTGCGGCGGCTGGGCGCGCTGGTGGGCGCGGCCGCCCGCGGCAACGACTATGCCGATGCGCTGCAGCGCGGCCTGGACGACGTTCGCGCGCAGGCGGCCAGGCTGCCGCGCCGGCCGACGGTCTATTTCGAGGAGTGGGACGAACCGCAGATCACCGGCATCGGCTGGGTGTCGGAGCTGATCGGCATCGCCGGCGGCGACGACGTGTTTCCCGAGATGGCGCGCGAGCCGCTGGCCAGGCACCGCATCCTCGCCGACGGCAGCGACGTGGTGCGGCGCGCGCCCGACATCATCCTGGGCTCGTGGTGCGGCAAGAAGTTCCGCCCCGACCGGGTGGCCGCGCGCGCCGGATGGGAGACGATCCCCGCCGTGCGCGACGGCGAACTGCACGAGATCAAGTCCCCGCTGATCCTGCAGCCCGGACCGGCGGCGCTGACCGACGGCGTGCGGGCCATCGCGGCGATCATCCGGCGGTGGGCGGGGCGTCACGGGTGATGCTGGCTTCTCTGTGGGAGCGACGTCAGTCGCGACCGTGGAAATGATGTGACCCTATCCCTCCATCGGGCCAGCCTGCCGTGGTAGCCGTGTCCGCCATCGGACTCCATGGTCGGGAAGGCGTGCGGTCGCGACTGACGTCGCTTGTGTCTATCGATTGGGTAGATTGCGTTGTGAGAGCGGAGTGCGGCAGCCCGATATGTCGCTGTGCGTTAGCACGTGTAGGAGTCCGGGGCGCCGCACTCCGTACTCCCATCTCAAGCCCGAACAGTTGCACGGATGGCAGTCCGCAGTACAAGCCAGGGATCGATGGGAGTGCTCTCGCCCCTAGGCTACTACGGAGTGCGCATGAATTCGTACGTCGGCATCGATGTCTCCAAGGACGAACTGGTCGTCCATGTCCTGCCCGCCCAGCAGGACCGCGTGTTTCCCAACACCGCTCAGGGTCTAGTCGGACTGGTCGGCTGGCTGCTGGAACTGGAAGGCTGCCGGGTTGCCTTCGAGGCCAGCGGCGGCTATGAACGCGATCTGTTGGATGGACTGCACCAGGCCGGTGTGGCGGCCGTGCGTTTGCCGGCCCGGCGTCCACGCGATCTGGCCAGAGCGTTGGGCTTGAAGGCCAAGACCGATGCCCTGGATGCCCGCGTGCTGGCCCTGGCCGCGCAGATGCTGCCGGCCACTACCACGCCCCCTGCGACCGCTCCGATGCAGAACCTGCGCGAGTGGTTGCAACTGCGCACGGCCCTGGTGCAGGAGCGCGACAATCATCGCCGACGGATCCAGCAGGTGCGCCAAGCCTCTGTGCAGACCTTCCTGCGCTCGGTCATCGACAGCCTGCAACAGCGAATTGCCCAGGTCGAGCAGCAACTACGCTGCGCCCTTGAACGCTGTCCCGTCCAGATCGGCGCCGCGCCGGGACTGGGCCCGATCCTGCGTGCCACCCTGGCCGCCCGCCTGCCGGAACTGGGCCAGCTGGACCGGCGGCAGATCGCCTCCCTGGTCGGTCTGGCGCCCTACAACCGCGACAGTGGACGCTGGCGTGGTCAGCGCTGCATCGGAGGCGGAAGGGCCGATGTGCGACGCGTGCTCTACATGGCGACCTGGGCCGCCATCCGGGCACGCTCACCCCTGGCGCAGACCTACCAGCGGCTGGTAGCCGCAGGTAAACCCAAGAAGCTCGCAGTGACCGCCTGCATGCGCAAGTACCTGACCATGCTCAACGCCATGGCGCGCGATCAAGCGCCATGGGCGCCTGCTACGTCGACGGCCTAGACACAGTTGACTCCTACAGAGGTCATGGACGCCTCAGAAATTCCGCTGGAACGTCACCGTCTCCGTGCGACCGCCTGCGGTCACCACCACCTCGAAACGATAGGAGTTGCGCGGCGAGACGCGGGCGGTACCGATCAGGTCGGTGTAGCCACCGGCGTCGACTTTGCGCAGTTCGATGGTCTGGCGCGTGCCGGAGAGGTCGTGCGCGGTCACGCTGACCTCGCCGTCGGCATCGATCTCGTCGCTGCCCTTCACCTCGCGCAGGGCGACCAGGACCAGCGCGGTGCCCGCGTCGCGCTGCACGCCGTACTGCTTCGCAACGGCCTGGCTCAGCGACAGCGAGGGCAGGGCGTTGTAGCGCACGCGCAGTGTGCCGAAGTCGGTTTCGGCAGGTGCCGGCGGCACGAATTCCGCCGTGCGCGGCGCCTGGCCGCCGGAGCAGGCGGTGAGCAGGGCCGACAGGATGAGGGCGGAGGGGGCAAGGAGGCGCTTCATGGAAAAAGACTCGTCGTGGAGGCTGCGTTGTACGGGGTGCGGGGCGGAAGCGATGCGGGATCAGTCGTTCGCCGCGGACAGTTCGCCACCGCGTACGGTGGCCGCATGCACGGCCCGGGCGACCAGCGCTTCGAAACCGCCGGCCTGGAAGGTTTCGATGGCGGCCTGGGTGGTGCCGTTGGGGGAGGTCACGCGGCGGCGCAGTTCCGCCGGCGTTTCCCCGCTTTCGGTCAGCATGCGTGCGGCGCCCAGCACGGTCTGCAGCACCAGTGTGCGGGCGGCGTCGGCCGACAGGCCTTCGGCGAGGGCGGCCGATTCCATGGCTTCTGCCAACAGGAACACATAGGCCGGGCCGCTGCCGGAGACGCCGGTGACGGCGTCCATGTTCGCTTCGGCCTCGATCCATACCGTCGGGCCGGCCGCGGAGAGCAGCTGTTCCGCGCGTTCACGGCCGGCGGCATCGACTTCTTCGCTGGCATGCAGGCCGGTGACGCCGGCACCCAGCAGCGCCGGTGTGTTCGGCATGCTGCGCACCACCGGCAGGCCGCCGCCCAGCCAGCGCTGCATCTGCGCCACCGTGATGCCGGCGGCGATGGAGACGGCCAGGGGGCGCTGCGCCTGTGCCATCGCTGCCAGCGATCCGCATACCGTGCGCATGACCTGCGGCTTCACCGCGAACAGCCAGGTGTCCGCGCCGTAGGCCGCTTCGCCCGCCTCGGCGAAGACCTGCACGCCGAAGTCGGCCGCCAGCCCGGCACGCAGGGGCTCGTTGGGCTCCGCCACGCGGATGCGCGAGGGGTCGGCGCCGCGCTTGAGCAGGCCGCCGATCAGGCTGCGCGCCATGTTGCCGCCGCCGATGAAGGCCAGGGGATGCGTCAGCACGCGCGACGTGGAAGGGGTCATGGCGTCAGGCCTCTTGAAAGTCGAAAGGAGTCAGGCGGTTCGGGCCGGACGCGCGCCGAACAGGGCGGTGCCGATGCGGACCATCGTGGCCCCGTGTGCGACGGCCAGCGGGTAGTCCTCGCTCATGCCCATCGACAGGGTGTCCACCCCGGGATGCTTCGCCGCCAGCGCTTCCTGCAGCGCCTGCATGCGGCGGAAGGCCTCGACGCGCCGGGCCGTGTCGGGGTGGGGCGCGGGAATGGCCATCAGCCCTCGCAGGCACAGGCGCGGTTCGGCCGCGATCGCCTCGGCCAGGCCGGCGACCTCGTCGGGCCGGCAGCCGTGCTTGCTGGCTTCGTCATCGATGTTCACCTGCACCAGCACGTTGAGCGGCGCGCGGTCCGCGCGCCGATAGCGTGACAGAGCGCCAATCAATTTGTGACGGTCTACCGTCTGCACCCAGTCGAACAGCTGCGCCGCGAGTTCGGCCTTGTTCGACTGCAGGTGGCCGATGAGGTGCCATTCCAGGTCCATCCCGGCCAGTTCGCCGATCTTCGCCTGGGCCTCCTGCACGTAGTTTTCGCCGAAGGCGCGCTGTCCGGCGCGCGCCAGTTCGGCCACGGCCGAGGCCGGTTGCAGCTTGGACACGGCCAGCAGCGCGGGCGTTGGCCGATGCGCCGCTTTGGCTGCGTTTTCAAGGTGTTGCAGGGTCTCGCTGAGGGTGTCGGCGAGCATGTTCATCCAACCATTGGCGGGGACGGCAAGGGCGCTATACTGCCCTTCGGGGAATCAACGTTCCAGTTCGCAGCAACTTGGGGAAGCAGCGTCATGGATATCGCCGAACTTCTGGCGTTCTCGGTAAAGAACAAGGCCTCCGACCTCCACCTCTCGGCCGGCCTGCCGCCGATGATCCGGGTGGACGGCGACGTGCGCCGCATCAACATCCCGGCGCTGGACCACAAGCAGGTGCATGCGCTGGTGTACGACATCATGTCGGACAAGCAGCGGCGCGACTTCGAGGAGTTCCTGGAAGTCGACTTCTCGTTCGAGATCCCGTCGCTGGCGCGCTTCCGCGTCAACGCGTTCAACCAGAACCGTGGCGCCGGCGCCGTCTTCCGCACGATTCCTTCGGAAGTGCTGACCCTGGAAGACCTGGGCTGCCCGCCGCTGTTCCGCGAGCTGATCCAGCAGCCGCAGGGCCTGATCCTGGTCACCGGCCCGACCGGTTCGGGCAAGTCGACCACGCTGGCGGCGATGATCGACCATATCAACAAGAACGAGTACGGGCACATCCTCAGCGTCGAGGACCCGATCGAGTTCGTGCACACCTCGCAGAAGTGCCTGATCAACCAGCGCGAAGTGCACCGCGACACGCACGGCTTCAACGAGGCGCTGCGTTCGGCGCTGCGCGAAGACCCGGACTACATCCTGGTCGGCGAGTTGCGCGACCTGGAAACCATCCGCCTGGCGCTGACCGCCGCGGAAACGGGCCACCTGGTGTTCGCCACCCTGCACACCAGCTCGGCGGCCAAGACCATCGACCGCGTGATCGACGTGTTCCCCGCCGGCGAGAAGCCGATGGTGCGCTCCATGCTGTCCGAATCGCTGCGCGCGGTGATCTCGCAGGCGCTGCTGAAGAAGATCGGCGGTGGCCGTACCGCGGCGTGGGAAATCATGGTGGGCACCCCGGCCATCCGCAACCTGATCCGCGAGGACAAGGTGGCGCAGATGTACTCGGCCATCCAGACCGGCCAGCAGAGCGGCATGATGACCCTGGACCAGCACCTGCAGGACCTGGTGAAGCGCGCGCTGATCACCCGCCAGCAGGCCAAGGAATACGCGAAGGACAAGCGTCTGTTCGAATGATCGAAGAGACGCGGGATTCGGGAATAGAGAATCGGGAATAGTTCAACGCTGGGACTCGGAAAGGCTGGAACGGATCGGCGGCACGATTCCCCATTCCCCATTTCCCATTCCCGGCTCCACAGGAGCCACCCATGAGCACCATCGACTTCACCTCCTTCCTCAAGCTGATGGCGCACCAGAAGGCGTCGGACCTGTTCATCACGTCCGGCATGCCGCCGTCCATCAAGGTGCACGGCAAGATTTCGCCGATCACCCAGACTCCGCTGACGGCGCAGCAGTCGCGCGACCTGGTGCTGAACGTGATGACGCCGGCGCAGCGCGAGGAATTCGAAAAGACCCACGAATGCAACTTCGCCATCGGCGTGGCCGGCGTGGGCCGCTTCCGCGTGAGCTGCTTCTACCAGCGCAACCAGGTGGGCATGGTGCTGCGCCGCATCGAGACGCGCATCCCGACCATCGAAGAGCTGAACCTGCCGCCGGTCATCAAGACGCTGGCCATGACCAAGCGCGGCATCATCATCTTCGTGGGCGCCACCGGCACCGGCAAGTCCACGTCGCTGGCGGCGATGATCGGCTACCGCAACCAGAACTCGACCGGCCACATCATCACCATCGAAGACCCCATCGAGTTCGTGCACAAGCACGAGGGCTGCATCATCACCCAGCGTGAAGTCGGCATCGACACCGACAGCTGGGAAGCGGCGCTGAAGAACACCCTGCGCCAGGCGCCGGACGTGATCATGATCGGCGAGGTGCGTACCCGCGAGGGCATGGACCACGCCATCGCCTTCGCCGAAACCGGCCACCTGGTGCTGTGCACGCTGCACGCCAACAACGCCAACCAGGCGATGGACCGCATCATCAACTTCTTCCCGGAAGACCGCCGCACCCAGCTGCTGATGGACCTGTCGCTCAACCTGAAGGGCGTGGTGGCGCAGCAGCTGATCCCCACGCCGGACGGCAAGGGGCGCCGCGTGGCGATGGAGATCATGCTGGGCACGCCGCTGGTGCAGGACTACATCCGCGACGGCGAGATCCACAAGCTGAAGGAAGTGATGAAGGAGTCCACCAACCTGGGCATGAAGACCTTCGACCAGAGCCTGTTCGAGCTGTACCAGGCCGGCGAGATCAGCTACGAGGACGCGCTGCGCTATGCCGACTCGCAGAACGAGGTGCGCCTGCGCATCAAACTGGCCCAGGGTGGCGATGCCCGCACGCTGGCGCAGGGCCTGGATGGCGTGGAGATCGCGGAAGTCCGCTGACTTGCGCGCGAGGAGTCACACGGAAAGGGGCGGGCGACCGCCCCTTTTTCGTTGGGGGCAAGGCCTGGGCTCTTTTCTGGTTCTACACTGGCCATGCGCTTTACCGGCAGGCTGGCGGACAAGCGGCTGAACCGGGGATGCTTGCGCAGCCGCGCCGAAGCAAAGCCGTTGACGCGGGCTTGCCCGAAGCCCGCCGTGGAGATTTGAGGCTCACCGCTTTCCATCGCGAAGTTGGTAACGCTATGACTTGCGCGACGCGGTGTTTCCACCTTCCTCCTGGCCGATAAAGAACCGGCCTTCTTGCGAAGGCCGGTTCGGATGCCGGTCCAGCCAGACGTGCGGCTTACCAGTCGTATCTCGCGGACAGCTGCACGTACCGCGGAGAGGTATAGCTTTGCGGCAGCATGTAGGCGTTGTCCACCACGTAAGGGTCGCTTTCGCTGTACGAGTAGTACGACGTCGGCACAACCTCGTTGAACAGATTGAACACCTGCATGCTGACAGCCAGCTTCTTGTCCAGGAAGGCCGGCCTGTAGGTCACCGCCACGTCGTAGCGATGGGTCCACGGCGTGCGCGCCTTGCCCGACCGGTACGCCTCGCCGAAGCAGGTGTGGTAGCTGCCGCCGTAACCGATCGGGTCGGCCTCTGACGAAGTCTCGTCGATGCTGCCGTCCGGATTGTAGTAACCGAAGCAGCTGAGCGGTGCGCCGGAAGCGATGCTCACGTTGGCGCTGAGCAGCCACTCCGGGGTGATGGCGTAGGAGAGACGCGCCTTGAACTGGTGCTTGCGGTCGTTGGCCAGGTAGCCGTCGGCATACTGCATGATCTGCCATGCATCGAAGTTCTGGCTGGTGGCCACGCCGTTGTCGTGCGCGTTGGAGCCTTGGCCGGTATCCGAGTTGGCCGGACCTTCCGAGTTGCCGTGCGACTTGCTCCAGGTGTAGTCGAAGCGGGCTTCCCACTTGCCATCCCACGGCCGCTCCAGGAACAGGTCCAGCGACGAGTAGTTGCGCTTCAGGCTGCCCATGCCCAGAGCGGCCGAGGAGATCGTGACCTTCTTGTACGCCCCATCGACGTTCGAGTAGGTGCCGTCGCCATTGTCCGTCACCTGCTGGAAGGCGTAGGTGTTGCTGCTACCGGGATTGAACATGTAGCAGTAGGAAGAGCTGTAGAGATTGCCACCGGAGTCCGAGCTGATGAAGGCGGCGCGGCTGTAGTCGTAGTCCTGGACTTCCATGCCAGCGGCCTCCAGCATGGTGTACGGATCGCAGACGTCGTCGATCGCCGACTTGAGTTCGCGCCGGGTCAGCTTGGCGCCCATCGTCCAGCTTTCGCCTATCCTGGACTCGAAGCCCAGCGAGAATTCGTCCTGGTACTGGGACTCGATGTCTTCGGGAACGTAGGTCAGCGGATCCTTCGGCGTGCCGAGCTCGCCGTTGGACGACACCGGTCCGGCCGCTACGTCCGAACCGATGCCATTGATCGCGGTCAGGCCGGTCGGCGTGCCGTCCTCGGCAATGCCGGTATAGGTGTAGTACTCGCGCGTATAGGTCGAAGCGCCGACGCCCCGGATGGCTACGGCGTTCGGCATGTTGAGGAAGTAACGGCCGGCGTTGCCGAACACCTTGAAGCTGGAGTCGCCGTTCACGTCCCAGGCGAAACCCAGGCGCGGTTGCCACTGGGTGCCGCTGTCCACGAACTTCTGCCCGGTATCGCTGAAGTTCTTGAACGTGTCGGCGCGCAGGCCCAGCGACACCAGGAAGTTGTCGGTGAGCTGCCACTTGTCTTCCAGGTACATGGCTTTCTGCTCGTTCCTCATGCTGGTGGTATCGAAGTACTTCATCTGATACACGTAGTAGCCGCAGTTGGTGGAGGAGCCATTCGCATTGGCCTGGTTGGGGGTGCCGTTGCAGGCCCTTTCCACGGTCCCGGTGGAGCCGACCCCCAGTGCGCTGCTGGCGTTGGCCACGTTGCTGCTCGCCTTGCCATAGACCCAACGGTCCGCGACCTGGCTGGTCCCCTCGTTCTTCCCTTCCAGCTCGGTGTTGTCGATGCCGGCGGTCAGCGTGTGGTCGCCCAGTACCCATTCCAGCTCCAGGCGCAGGCCGTCGGTGTAGTCGCTGGTTTCGTTGGTGGCGCGGTACGTCGATTGCGTGTTGGTGATCGGGCTGCCCCCGGTGATGGCGGGGTTCTGGCTGCCGGTGCCACCGAGGCTGGGGGAGCCGGTCAAGTAGGGGTCGGTGTCGTAGCGGTTGCGCGACCTGCCGTAGGTGCCGCTGAGGGTCAGGGTGTCGGTCAGGTAGCCGGTGTACTTGAGGACCGAGAACTCGGTGTTGTTGCGGGTCGCCGTGCCCGGCTGCAGGTATTCGCCGAAGGCGTACGAGTCCCAGTCATAACGGTAGTCGTCCCTGCTCGACTCGTACTTCTCGGCCACATAGGTGTATTCCAGCAAGTGGTTGTCGGTGATGTTCCAGTTCAACTTGGCGTAGAGCTTGGGATCGCTCGATTCGCCCTTGCTGCCGGTGGTCGCAAAACCGACCTCCGGATTGCCGCCCGGGCTGGTGCTTTCTTCCTCGGTGGTCTCGGCCGACAGGAACAGGAACAGCCTGTCCTTGATGATCGGGCCGCCCAGGTACCCGCTGTAGACGTTGCTCCACGACACGCGGTCCTTGCCGCTGTCGTACTTGGCCCCGGCCAGATCCGGGTTGGCGTACTGATAGCCATCCGGTAGGGCGCCCGAGATGTAGTAGCGGTCCGGGCGTTCTTCGGTGAGGCGCTTCGGCGTCCATATCACCTGGCCGCCGAAGTGCCACTCGTTGCTGCCGCTCTTGCCGATCTGGCTGATGACGCCACCGCTGGAGCGACCATACTTGGCGCCATAGCCGCCCGTGTAGGTTTCCTGCTGTTCGATGGACCCGTACGGCAGGGAGAAACCGCCGATATTGGTCATCGGGTTGCCGGAGAAGAAACCATTCAGGTAGTAGGCATTCTCGGCGACGCTGGAGCCGCCGAAGGAGACCTGTTTGCCGAAGTAGCTGCCATTGCCGGTGACGGCGCCGGGCGCGAGCAGGGCGATGGCTTCGGCCGACCGGGCCATCGGCAGGCGCTGCAGTTGTTCGGCCGTCACCACGGTGCGCGTATCGGTCGCCTTCACGTCGATGACCTGCACGCCTGCCCCCATCACCGTGACCGTTTCCAGTTCGGTGGGATCGCTGCCGAACGGAACGTAGGCGCCCGTGCCCACGGTGACGGTGATGTCGCGCTTGCCTACCCCCTGCGCTTCGACCGTGTAAACGCCCACCGGCAACGAACTGACGTTGTAGCGGCCGGACGCGTCCGCGGTAATCGTGCGGCTGAGGCCGCTCTTGTTCGAAACGACGACCGTGGTGCCGGCCGGAGCGGTGCCGTAGATGTTGCCCGTGGTGCTTTGCGCCTGGACCGTTCCGTGCAGGAGGCACGTCCCCATGACGGCCGCCAGCAACTTGCGCTTCAGGCCACGCTTCGATCGCGACGCCGGGATGCCGGAGCCGCTGATATGGATTCGCAAAAATGACATTACGTCGTTACCCCCAAATGTTGACGATGGCTGGACCCGGCTGCTCGCATGAGTACGTGCTCATGCGGCGAGCCTTATCCAATTCCTAACATGGGGTTTCGGGCGCAATATGGCGCTGACGAAGTGTTCCATGTCAGTCCATGTCAGCGCCGACATATGTGAGTCGAGGACGGAGCCTTGGAGTGGAAGTGCGACGTCCACGCATGGCTATCGCGTGCAGACCGCCGCTGATGCGATGCGGATGTTCCTCAACGACGATTCCGACATCGTGGCGGGCACGCCGGCCTGGATATGGGGGTCGTTGGTCAGCGCGCGGCCATTGGCAGTCGAGTGTCCGCTGAAGTGCTGCATCTGCAGTTCGAGAATTCAAGCAGGCTCGACGTTCCGCGGTTTTGAGTAACACGGCGACTTGGAGTCCAATTTCCAACGAGACGGAGATCGGGCGCGAAGAAATGCTTCCAAAGAGCGGATGATAGGCTTCCTGCGTGAGGTCGAAGCGGCCATGCCGGTGTCGACCTGTTGAAGGGCGCGATGATCTGTCGATAGTGAAGCGGCCCGTCGACATGTCCGTTCTCGTGGTTAACGGACTTTGCAGTTTCAGTTGGTGCGGCTCAGCGGAGAAGATGAGACTCCCGCAAGTGCATCGTGCGATGGTTGCGATGTGATGGTGGGGTCAATCCATGCGCCAGCTACTAGTTAGGGCGTGGGCGGAGCCGTTCGTTGGAGACGTCATCGGCATCGGCATTCTGGTCTATACGGCCGGTGAAATTGGCTACGAGATCTACCAGGCAAATCAGCAGTCGACACCCGAAGAGGCTGTCAAAGGGGCTGTCGACGGGATCAGAGAAGGAAAGTCGCCGGTAGCTGGGAAGGCCGGCGAAAGAGGTGAGCTGCAAGGAGACGCAGGGGCGGGGGATGCTGACTGGGAAACTCTAAACAACATCCCGGGCGCGGAGGCAAATGGTCCCAACAACATCAAGCTTCCGGACGGCAGTACCGCCAACAGGCATACGAGTACCAGGCCTTATAGTGATGGTCCTCCAGCCGGAACTGACACCATCAAGCACTATCCGAAAGACAGCAATGTCCCATCTACCACCATTCGCTATCCGGAAAGGAACTAGTTGTGACGGCGCGCGTAGAAAACTTCATTCGCAGCAATCTCTCTCCATCCCTGCCTCCGGCCAATCCGCTTCTCAGAAGAGATTGGATTGGCATGGCATTCGATAGAAATCTTTATGAACTCTTCGCGCCTCAGGCTGTCTGGGAGGCATGGCTAAAGCGTCATATTGATCTTTTTCCAGGGAATGCTTCGATAGAGGTTGTTCTTGAACGCGAGATCGCACGTGATTCAGAGGTGCACAGCTTGAGTCCGAGTTTGGATTCTCTGCGTGAATTCTGGAGGTCCAATAACAACTTTCTGAATGATCACTATGTCTTCTCGGAATCTGGGGCTTGGATCGTTAGGCTTGATCAGGATGTGACGCTGTTCACCGGCGAGCAATCTTTCGTCAGCCATGTGTTGATCGACTTGGGGGGGGCTGAAAGGGTCCTTAGTCTGATGGAATCTGACTTCTCGCCTGATGAGTCCGACTCTGTGGGTCTCAAGGGGTACTTGAACAGCTTGTTACGCCGAACTTCTGGTTGATGGCCGAAAGTCGCCAGCGAAATGGGTTGAATCGCCCCGGGTTCACTAGCCATCCCCCACGCCGTACGTTATGGCGATCACGCCGAGTGTTGAATGGCCAGGGCAGGCGGGCGACTCAGCCCTTCATGCTGCCTGTATCCAACCACCGCTGATGCCACGACAACGCTTTCGGCAGCAGGTGCGGGGTGTGCTTGCCGTAGCTGTGCTGCAGGGCGCGGTCGAAATAGTCCTGCAGCGCGTCGCGATAGTCGGGATGGACGCAGTTGGCGATCAGCGTGTGCGCGCGTTGCTTGGGCGTCAGGCCGCGCAGGTCGGCCAGGCCCTGTTCGGTGACGATCACCGACACGTCGTGCTCGGTGTGGTCCACATGGCTGACCATCGGCACCAGCGCCGAGATGCTGCCGCCCTTGGCGGTGCTGGGGCTGAGGAACACCGACATGAAGCCGTTGCGGGCGAAGTCGCCCGAGCCGCCGATACCGTTCTGGATGCGGCTGCCCATCACGTGGGTGGAATTGACGTTGCCGTACAGATCGGCCTCGATCATGCCGTTCATGCCGATGCAGCCGAGCCGGCGCACCAGTTCCGGATGGTTCGACATTTCCTGCGTGCGCATGATGATGCGCTCGCGGTAGAAGGCGATGTCGCGCTTGAACGCCTCGTTGGCGGCCGGGCTGAGTGCGAAGCCGGTGCAGGACGCGACGTCCAGCACGCCTTCGCGCAGCAGGTCGAGCATGCCGTCCTGGATGACCTCGGTGAATGCGGTCAGGCCGCGGAAACCGCTCTTGGCCAGTCCCGCCAGCACGGCATTGGGAATGTTGCCCACGCCGGACTGCAGCGGCAACAGGGTGGGCGGCAGGCGGCCGAGGGCGACTTCGTGCTTGAGGAATTCGATCAGATGGCCGGCGATGCGCTCGCTGGTGGCGTCGATGGGCGTGAACGGGCTGTTGCGGTCCGGCCCATGCGTGCGCACCACGGCGACGATCTTGTCCGGATCGCAGCGCAGGGTGGTGTCGCCGATGCGGTCGTGCACGTGCTCCATCGGGATGGGGCGGCGGTGCGGCGGCAGCGCGGTGCCGTAGTAGATGTCGTGCATGCCCTCCATGCCGGCGGGCTGCCAGTCGTTGACCTCCACGATGACCTTGCTCGCCAGGTCCAGCCAGGTCTTGTTGTTGCCGATCGAAGTGGAGGGCACCAGCGTGCCGTCCTCGCGGATGGCGGAGACTTCCACCACCGCGGTGTCGATGGGGCCGTAGAAGCCGAACCACACGTGTTGTGCCACGTGGCTCAGGTGGATGTCGATGTAGTCCAGCGTGCCGTCGTTGATGCGCTTGCGTGCGTCCGGATCGCTCTGGAACGGCATGCGCAGGGCGATGGCGTCGGCCTTGGCCAGGGCGCCATCCAGCTCCGGCGCGGTGGAGGCGCCGGTCATCAGCTTGATCTGGAACGGCTGGCCCGCGCCATGCGCCTGCTCGATGCGCGCGGCCAGGGCCAGCGGCACCGCCTTGGGGTAACCGGAACCGGTGAAGCCGCTCATGGCCACCGTCTCGCCGGGCTGGATCAGGGCGGCGGCGTGGTCGGCATCGACCACGCGGTCGCGCAGGCCGGCGTGGCGGATTCGGTCTTCTTGCATGGCAGGGGCTTCCGGCAAACGAAACGGCAATTATCGCGCGCGGCGACGGTGTCGCAGGATACGACCATCGTGGCACCCGGCGATTGCGCCGGATCAATGCCCGGCGGCGGCCATCCACGGCGGACGCTGCCGCGCGGCGCGGCGGTAGGCCGGGCAGTCCTGGCGGTGCGCGCCGGGCAGATAGCCCAGGCTCATCAGGAACTCGCCGGTGATCTCGCCACCGGTGAAGCGGAAGGTCTTCTTGAACAGCTTCACCCACTCCGTCTTCGGCAAGGGGTGGTGCGCGTCCAGCCAGGCCGAGAAGCCGCCGTGGCTCGCGCGCAGCTGCCGGATGACCCCGGCGTTGTGGATGGCCGCCTCCACCTTCAGGCGGTTGCGGATGATGCCGGGGTCGGCCAGCAGGCGGGCGCGGTCCCGCTCGCCGTAGCGGGCCACGCGGTCCACGTCGAAGCCGCTGTAGGCGGCGCGGAACCCTTCGCGCTTGCGCAGCATGGTTTCCCAGCTCAGGCCGGCCTGGTTGATTTCCAGCAGCAGGCGCTCGAACAGGGCCGCCTCCTCGCGCTGGGGGAAGCCGTACTCGTGGTCGTGGTAGGGGCCATGCAGCGGATGGCCGGGGGCGATGTCGCAATAGCCAGACATGGGGCGTGCCGAGGGGAGGTCGCGCGATTCTAGGGCCGGTTGCGGACAGCGTGTGCCCTCACCGGCGCGGGCCGCGCGGGCACGGGCTAGAATGGCGGCATGCAAGACGCCGCCACCCCCCTGGCCAACCAGCTGCTGATCGCCTCGCCGGCGCTGTCCGATCCCAATTTCTCGCGCAGCGTCACCCTGATCTGCCAGCACGACGACGACGGCGCCATGGGCGTGGTCGTCAATCGCGCGTCGGAATACACGCTGGGCGAAGTGCTGCGGCAGATGAACCTGGCTTCGCACGACCCGCGCCTGCAGGAGCAGGTGGTGCTGGCCGGCGGTCCGGTGCATCCGGAGCGCGGTTTCGTGCTGCACGACAGCGCGCATGCGTGGGAGTCCACGCTGGAAGTCGCCGAGGGCCTGTTCCTGACCACCTCGCGCGACATCCTGGAGGCGATGGCCGCAGGCGAAGGCCCCGCGCATGCCGTGGTGGCCCTGGGTTGCGCCGGCTGGGGCGCCGGCCAGCTGGAATACGAACTGGGCGAAAACAGCTGGCTGACCGCGCCGGCCGATGCCGAACTGCTGTTCGCGGTGCCGCTGGAACAGCGCTGGCAGGCCGCCGGCCAGCGGATCGGCGTGGACATGACCCGCCTGACGGATTACAGCGGCCACGCATGAGCGCGCCCCGCCGCCCGCAGACGTGGTTTCCACGGCCGTCGGCGGAACATGGCGTGCACGGGATCGAACGGAGGCAGCAGGCATGAAGCTGGACGGCACCGTACTGGGATTCGACGTGGGCGCCCGCCGCATCGGCGTGGCCGTGGGCAGCGCGTTCGGCACCGGCGCACGCGCGCTGGCCGTCGTCGACGTGCATGGCCATGGGCCGGACTGGCCCGCCATCGACAGGCTGCACGCCGAATGGAAGCCCGACGGCCTGGTGGTGGGCGACCCGATGACGCTCGAGGGCGGCGACCAGCCGATCCGCAAGCGCGCCCACGCCTTCGCCCGCGAACTGCGCGCGCGCTACCACCTGCCGGTGGTGCTGGTGGACGAACGCACCAGCTCGGTCGAGGCGGCGCAACGCTTCGCCCTGGATCGCGCGGAAGGGCGCAAGCGCCGCCGCGATGCGGCCGCACTGGATGCCGTGGCGGCCGCCGTCATCATCGAACGCTGGCTGGCCGCACCGCAGGACGCGACCCAGCTGACCTGACTCCTCCCTGACCTCACTCCATGACCCCACAACTCGATTCCGATGGACGCCTGCGCCACCTGCTGACCCTCGACGGGCTGCCGCGCGAGACCCTGTGCCGCCTGATCGACCGCGCCGGCCAGATCCGCGACGCCGCACTGGGCCGCACGCCACGGCGGCAGGCGCTGGACGGCACCACCGTGTGCACGCTGTTCTTCGAGCCGTCCACGCGCACCCGCAGCTCGTTCCACATCGCCGCGCAGCGGCTGGGGGCGGACGTGCTGAACTTCGACGCGTCCACCTCGTCCACGCGCAAGGGCGAGACGGCGCGCGACACGCTGCGCAACCTGGAGGCGATGGGCGTGCGCGGCTTCATCGTCCGCCACGCCGAGGACGGCGCCGTCGCCGCGCTGGCGGCCGAAGCGGGCGAGGGCACCGCGCTGGTCAATGCCGGCGATGGCCGCAGTGCGCACCCGACGCAGGGCCTGCTGGACATGATGACCATCCGCCAGGCCAAGGGCGCGGATTTCTCGCGGCTGAAGATCCTGATGGTCGGCGACGTGAAGCACTCGCGCGTGGCGCGCTCGGACCTGCATGCGCTGCGCACCCTGGGCGCGGGCGTGATCCGCGTGTGCGGGCCGCAGTCGCTGCTGCCCGACGACGGCACGCTGTCGGGGTGCGAGCTTGGACAGGACTTCGACGCGATGCTCGACGGTGTCGACGTGGTGATGATGCTGCGCCTGCAGCGCGAGCGCATGGAAGAAGGTCTGATCGCGTCGCTGGAGGAATACCACCGCGGCTACGGGCTGACCACGGCGCGCCTGGCGCGCGCGGCGAAGGATGCGGTGGTGCTGCACCCGGGTCCGATCAACCGCGGCGTGGAGATCACCGACGAGGTGGCCGACGGTCCGCAGTCGCTGGTGCTGCGCCAGGTCAGCAACGGCGTCGCCATCCGCATGGCGGTGCTGGAGATGCTGCTGGGCTGAGCCCGGGTGTTCGCGGCGGCTTTTCGCGATCCGGCCGCGCACTCCCGCACCCGTGCCAGGGAAACCCCGGAATGACGGTGCCGGGGCCGAGGGCGAAGCGGCAACCCACGCCTGCCTGTGCGCATCCCCGCCTGATGCTCACTCCGGCGCCGCCACCACCCGGTTCTTGCCGGCCTGCTTGGCCTGGTACATGGCCCGGTCGGCGCGCGCCAGCAGCTCGTCCTGCGATTCGCCCGGCAACCAGCGCGCCACGCCCGCACTGAAGGTCACCAGGATGCCCCGGCCCTCGTGCAGCAGCGGCGAATGGGCCAGGCGCGCGCGCAGGCGTTCCAGCGTGCCGGTCGCCTCCAGGAAGCTGGTGTCCGGCAGCAGCAGCACGAATTCCTCGCCGCCGAAGCGCGCGACGGCATCGCTGGCGCGCAGGGTGGCGCGCGCCATGGCCACCACGTGGCACAGCGCGGCATCGCCGCCCAGGTGGCCGTGCGCGGCGTTGATGTGGCGGAAGTCGTCCAGGTCCAGCAGCGCCAGGCTCAGGGTCTGGCCGCTGCGCAGCGCGCGGACCGATTCGCGCTTGAACAGATCGTCGAAGCCGCGCCGGTTCAGCGCTTCGGTCAGCTGGTCCACGCGCACCAGTGCCGAGACCGACTGCAGTTCTTCCTCGAGGTTGGCGACGCGCCGCTCGGCGGCTTCCACCTCGCGCCGGGCCTCCAGCAGGCTGTCGCGCGCGCGCAGGGCCTGCGCCTGCACCCGCGCGGTGTCGTCCAGGATGTCCTCCATCCGCTTGCCCAGCTCGGCGATGCTGCGGCTTTCACGCACGGCCTGGGCATGGAAGCTGATGCGGTCGTGGTATTGGCCGGTGCTGCTGGCCATGCCGTCCAGCCGCTCCACGAAGGTCACCATCATCTCCTTCATCGAGGCCTTGGATTCGGCCAGGCCCTGCTTCAGCAGGCCCTGCTTGTAGATCACCTCGCGCAGTCCGGCGCGGGTCTGTTCCAGCGCCGTGCGGTCCAAGGGGCCGGCCAGCAGCTGCCGCACCGCGCCGATCTGGTCCTGCAGCCAGCTGCCATCCTCGATCAGCTCACCCACGTTCTCCAGCAGCAGGTCGAACAGGCTGCGCATCAGTTCCTGCGCATCGTTCACCTCGTGCGTGCGCAGGCCGACGAGGCGGCAGAGCTCCTTGAGGTCGCCACCCAGCCCGTCCAGCGGCTGCGCCGGCTGCCACTGGCGCACGCGGTCGGCCAGCGCATGGGCCTGCGGCAGCAGGATGGCGTCGTCGCGCAGCAGGTGTTCGATGCCGCCGGCCAGCACGTGGTGCAGCAGGTCGCGCAGCTGCTCGGCCTCGCCGGACAGCGGTTCGTCCTGGATCGTGCGGATGTACTTGTCGATCAGTTGCCGCAGGGCACGGCCATAGCGCGGCCAGTCGCCGTCGGCATGGGCCGATTGCAGGCGCTCGCCCATGCCCTGCAGCTCGCCGGGCAGGCCTGCTATGCCGTCCGCGAACGCGGACAGCAGGGGGCCGGGTTCCTCCGCGTGCGCGAACAGGGCCTGCAGCTGCGCGCCGCTGATCGCCGGCCGCGAGCGGGCGCCGCTGGTCGTGGCCAGGTCGCGCGAGGTGGACGCGGCGGCCTCGCGCCGACGCGACCAGAACCGGCGCAGGCCGCCAGGAATACCGGAGTTGTCGTCGGCCACGTCAGCCATACCAGTCGCTCGCACGGCCATGGGCGGGTGCCCACCGGCCACCAGGGGATGCCGGGTTATCGGCCGCAGGAGGCGCGGGTTGAGGGGCATTGGCGTGCGCAGGCCGGACAATGCCGGATGCGCAGCGCAGCACGTGCCGGCGCCGGATCAGTCCGTCGCGGGAGGAAAGCGGACCCGGGCTTCCTCGAGGATGGCCAGGTGGGCTTGGGCCTCCTGGTGGCCGGCCCCGGCGGCGGCGCGGACCTGTTCCAGCGTCGGATGGGACACGATCAGCAGCAGGTTGCCGCACTGGCTGCAGGCGTAGTCGGTGACCGCGTCGTGCAGCTCCATGGCCATGGTGCGGCTGTCGCCCTGCCAGCCGCAGGGGCACGACAGCGTCCGCTCGCGCCAGTCCGCGGCGAAGTAGTCGGCGACCAGTTCCGCCACGTCAGCGGTCCCGGCGCTGGGCGAACAGCCAGTCCCACATCGGGGCGTAGGCGTAGGTGGCGTCCCAGCTGTTGTGGTTGGCGTCGGGGAACTCGGTGTAGCGCGCGTCGCGTGCGCCGGCCGCCTTCAGCGCGGCGTCCATGCGGCGCGACTGGGATGGCGGCACCACATCGTCCTTGCCGCCATGGAAGATCCACACCGGCACGTCCTTCAGGCGCTGCGCGGCCGCGGCGAAGGGATCGGCGGCACCGGCGACGCTGTGCACGTTCATGCTGGAACGCTCGCGCCCCCAGTCCACGGTGATGCCCCCGCACACCGGCACCAGCGCGGCGAAGCGGCTGGGCTGCTGCAGCGCCAGTTCCCACGTGCCATAGCCGCCCATCGACATGCCGGTCAGCGACACGCGGTCCGGATCGCCATCGAATTCGCGCAGCGCGGCATCCAGCGTGGCGAAGGCGATGGGGCCGGCGGTCTGCGTCCATTCGGTGTCTTCCGGCGCCTGTGGAAACACCACCAGCCCCGGGAATGTGTCGGCGTGCCGGCGCAGGTACGGGCCCAGGCCCGCCATCGTCTGCTTCACGCCATCGCTGCCGCGCTCGCCGGAACCGTTGAGGAACAGCACCACCGGCGGTCTGCCGCGGCGGAAGCGCGCGGCGGGAACGAATACCTGGTAACGGTAGGTCTTGCCTTCCAGCACGACCTCGCGCGGGACGAATTCGCCGGTCGGGTTCATCGTGGGTGTCGTGGTGCAGGCGGTCATCAGGATCAGCAGCAGGGACACGAAAGCGAGGCGAAGGGGAAAGCGCATGGCGACAGGCATCCGGTGACGACGACGCGGGCAGGATACCGCCTTGCGCTCACCCGCGTGTCCACCACCACGCCGCCAGCGCCGTGCAGTGCAGCATCGCCATCGCCCGGAACGCCCTGCGGTAGGCCGGCTTGCGCGACTTGTGACGGAGCCGCTGCTGCGCGATCCAGGCGCCGGGCCAGCCGCCCGCAAGTTCCAGCAGGTGCAGGGTGGATTCGCGCGTGCGCCGGCGACCGGTCTGCGCCGCATGCTTGTCCAGCGCATAGGCGACGAAGGTGATCACCGACAGGACCAGCGGCACGAATGCCGCTTGCAGCGGGAGCCGCTCGGTGCGGACGGCCCAGGAGAGGAGCAGCCCATAGGCGATCATCGCCGCCGCGCCCGCCACTGGAGATGCGGAATTGTGCGCGCGCCCGTGTTTCAAGACGGAAGCGGGTAGGGCTCGGTCGGGAGGTTGACCGTGATCGGTCGCGCCAATCCGAACCCCAACACGATCATCCCGGCCACATAGGTCAGCAGGGCGGTCCTGCTTCCCCGCAGATGGAGCACTCCGAACAGGATCAGGGTGGGCGGCATGAAAAGTCCGGCGAAGCCCCACAACACATGGGTACGGAATGCGTTGCGCAGCAGCCAGACCCAGCCGGTGAGCAGCAGGAAGATGGCGCTGCAGATCAGGATCAGGTGCAGGTTCAGTTGCATGGGCGAAGCCTTCCTTGAATCGTGGTGGGCAGAGGTGAAGCGCAGCGGTCAGTGCAGCAGGATCAGCGTGGCCAGACCCAGGAAGCAGAAGAAGCCCATCACGTCGGTCACCGCGGTGACCACGACGGTGCCGGCGACGGCGGGGTCGATGTTCATGCGCTTGAGCAGCAGCGGCAGCAGCACGCCGGCGGTGGCGGCGGCGCAGAAGTTCAGCACCAGCGCCATCGCGATGACCAGCGACAGCATGGGACTGCGGAACCAGACGAACGCGATCACGCCGACGATGCCGCCGATCAGCACGCCGTTGATCAGCGCCACGCGCAGTTCCTTCCACCACAGGATGCCGGCGTTACTCGACCCCACCTGGCCCAGGGCCAGGCCGCGCACCATCAGCGTCAGCACCTGCACCGCCGCGTTGCCGCCGATGCCGGCCACGATGGGCATCAGCACGGCCAGGGCGACGATCTTCTCCAGCGTCACTTCGAACTGGCCGATCACGCTGGCCGCCATGAACGCGGTGAACAGGTTGATGCCCAGCCACACCACGCGGCCGCGCACGGCGCGCTTGACCGGCGAGAACAGGTCCTCGTCCTCGTCCAGGCCGGCGGCGCCCAGCGCCTGGTGCTCGGCCTGCTCGCGGATGATGTCCACCACGTCGTCGATGGTGATGCGGCCTAGCAGGATGTTGTTGTCGTCCACCACGGGCGCGGAGACCCAGTCGTGGTCGGAGAACTGGCGCGCCACTTCCTGCGCGCTCTCGCCCACGTCGATGGCCGGCTGCTCGTCGTCGATCAGCCGGTTGATGGGCGTGGTGTCCTCGTGCGTGACCAGCGCGGCCAGCGGCACGCGGCCCAGGTACTGGTGGCGGCGGCTGACCACGTACAGGTGGTCGGTGTGGTCCGGCAGTTCGCCGCGCAGGCGCAGGTAGCGCAGCACCACGTCGACGTTGACGTCGGCGCGCACGGTGACCACGTCCGGATTCATCAGGCGGCCGGCGGTGTCCTCCGGGTACGAGAGCACCTGCTCCAGGCGCTCGCGGTTCTCGCGGTCCATCGACTTGAGGACTTCGTCGATGACGGTGTCGGGCAGGTCCTCCACCAGGTCGGCCAGGTCGTCGATGTCCAGGTCTTCGACGGCGGCGACGATCTCGTCGGTGTCCATGTCCGCCAGCAGGCTTTCGCGCACCTCGTCGCCGACGTGCACCAGCACTTCGCCGTCGTCCTCGGGATCGACCAGGCCCCAGACGACTTCGCGCTTGCCCGGCGGCAGCGATTCCAGCAGGTTGCCGATCTCCGCGGGCGACAAGGTGTTGACCAGCCGGCGCACGGGCCCCAGCCGACCGCTGTCGAGCGCGTCGGAGAGCAGGCGCAGCTGGCGTGCGGTCTTGTCGTGGCGGATGGTCTCGACCATTCGGTACTCCGGAATGGGGCCGATCCGTCAGGCGGATGCGACCGGGGCATCAGGCGTTCATGCCGCCATTATCGCCCGGGCTGCGATTTATGGACACCCCGTACCGCCGCCGTACGAGATCCCGCGCGTTTGTAGGAGCGCCCCATGGGCGCGATGCTTTTCGCAAAAAATCCGAAGCAACAGCATCGCGCCCATGGGGCGCTCCTGCAGAGAGGGTCAGATGGGTGTGGCGGCCTTGAGCCAGCGCTCGATGCCTGCACGGTCGCGCGCCTGCAGCAGTTTCGCCGCACGGGCCTGCAGGTCCGACAGGTCGCTGTCGCGGATCGCCCTGCGCAGTTCCAGCAGGGTCGCCGGGTGCAGGCTGAACTCGCGCAGGCCCAGCGCCAGCAGCATCGGCGCGAGGGTGGCATCGCCGGCCATCTCGCCGCACATCGCCACCGGCACCTTGTGCTCGGCGCCGATGCCGATGACATGGCGGAGCAGGCGCAGCACGCCGGGGTGCAACGGCGAATAGAGTTCGCCCAGCGCCTCGTTGTTGCGGTCCGCCGCCAGCAGGTACTGCACCAGGTCGTTGGTGCCGATGGACACGAAGTCCACCACGTCCACGAAGCCGTGGAAGGCGATCGCGGCCGCGGGCACTTCGATCATCGCGCCCAGTTGGACATGCCCGGCGATCTCGTGGCCCTGCTTGCGCAGCTGCAGCCCCGCACGGCGCAGGCGGCGGCGCACTTCCAGCAGTTCCTCGCGGCCGCTGACCATCGGCACCAGGATGCGCACGGGGCCGTAGGCCGAGGCCCGCAGGATGGCGCGCAGCTGGGTGTCGAAGACGTCGGCATGCGCCAGCGACAGGCGCACGCCGCGCACGCCCAGCGCAGGATTGTCCTCGTCACCGATGGCCAGGCCGGTGCGGTCGGCCTTGTCCGCGCCCAGGTCCAGCGTGCGGATCGTCACCGGCCGCCCGCTCATGCCCAGCGCCAGGTCGCGGTAGACCTGGAACTGCTCGTCCTCGCCCGGCAGCTCGCGCCGCTGCAGGAACAGGAATTCCGTGCGGTACAGGCCCACGCCCGCCGCGCCCAGGGCATGGGCCTTGGCCACATCCTCCAGCGACTCGGCATTGGCCCACAGCGCCACGTCGACCCCGTCGCGGGTGCGGCTGGGTTTGGAGCGCAGGCGGCCCAGTTCGCGCGCCTCGCGCGCGGCATCGCGCAGGCGCTCGCGGTAGCGGCGAAGATCGGCCGGATCGGGGTTGACCACGACCTCGCCGGTGCTGCCGTCCACCAGCAACACGTCGCCGTCGTTGACGCGCTGCAGGGCCTGCGCGTTGCCCACCACCAGCGGCAGGTGCAGGCTGCGCGCCAGGATGGCGCTGTGCGAGAGGGCGCTGCCGGCGGCGGTGACCACGGCGACGACGCCCTGTTGCTGGAGTTCCGCCAGTTCGGAGGGCGCCACGTTGTCGCTGACCAGGATCTCGCCGGCCACGCCCGGGGTGCCTTCCGCACGCTGGTGCAGGTGCGCATGGATCCGCCCGATCACATGGTCCAGGTCGTCCATGCGGCTCTTGAGGTAGGCATCGTCCATGCCGTCGAACACCGCGGCCAGACGATCGCGCTGCAGCCTGAGGGCGTAGTCGGCGGTGTAGCGGCCGGCGCGGATCAGCTCATCCAGGCCGTGCAGCAGTTCGGGGTCGTCCAGCAGCAGGGCATGCAGGTCGAGGAATTCACCGACTTCCTTGGCCAACGCGCCATGCAGGCGGGCGCGCAGGCTGTGCATCTCGCGGCGGGTGGCGTCGACGGCGTCGTGCAGCCGGGCCAGTTCGTCGTCGATCTGGTCCTGGCGGATGCGCTGTTCGGCAACATCCAGGACATGCGGCAGCCGCACCCGGGCACGTCCCAGCGCGCTGCCGCGCGATGCCCCGTGGCCCGGCAGCAGCGCCCGCATCAGGCGTCCTCGTCGAATCGTCGCTCGAACAGCGAGGCGACTTCCTGCATCGCCGCGGCTTCGTCCTCGCCCTCGATGCGGACGATCACCGGCGTGCCCTGTCCGGCCGCCAGCAGCATGACGCCCATGATGCTCTTGGCGTTCACCTCGCGGCCCTTGGCCGCCAGCGTGGCGTTGCAGCGGAAACCGGACAGCGTCTGCACCAGCTTGGCGGTGGCGCGCGCATGCAGGCCCAGGCGGTTGGAAATGGTGAGTTCGCGCTCAAGCATCGTCGTGAATGACTCCATTGCGTGCGCCGGCGGCGGCGGTCGCCGGCAGTTCGTCCAGTCCCTGTTCCGAATAGTTCATCACCCGCAGCAGCATCGGCAGGCTCAGCGCCGACACGCGCCGCACCGGCGTGCCCAGACGGGCCAGCCTGCCCGCCAGATTGCTGGGGCTGGCGCCGTACAGGTCGGTCAGCACCAGCACGCCATCGCCGCCATCCACGCGCCGCAGCGCGGCCGAAGCCTGCGGCAGCAGCGCCTCCAGGTCGGCGTCGAACGGCACCTCGAAGGCCTCCGCCTTCAGGGGCAGTTGCCGCAGCAGTGCCGTGGCGACGGCGAGGATCGCCGCACCCACGCCGGGATGAGTCACAAGAAGAATGCCACAGGCCATGCCGGAACGTTAACAGACCGGCATGACGCGCTGGAAGCGGCGTGAGTGGAACGGTCAGGGTGGCCGGCGGCCCTGCCCGGCCCCGGGGAGCGGAGCGTGCTGCGCTGCTTGTCTGCCGGGGCTCCGGACAGCATCAGCCGGGCAGGCCCGGCTCGACGAAGCCGGGGTCAGTCCAATTCCCGATGGAAGGTGGCGACTTCTTCCCAGCCCTGTTCGCGCGCGTGCCGGGCCAGGGTTTCCGCCAGGTACACGGAGCGGTGCTTGCCGCCGGTGCAGCCGAAGGCGATGGTCACGTAACTGCGGGTCTCGCCGCGCAGCCGCGGCAGCCAGGTGTCCAGGAAGCCGCTGACCTGGCCGACGTACTCGGCGACCTCCGGCTGGGCGTCGAGGAAGGCACGCACCTTCGGGTCGCGGCCGGCGTAGGGACGCAACTCCGGGTTCCAGTGCGGGTTGGGCAGCACCCGGGCGTCGAACACGAAGTCGGCATCCGCCGGCACACCGCGCTTGTAGGCGAAGGATTCGAACAGCAGCGACAGCTGGGTGCCCTTGTTGAAGGCGAACTCGGCGATGATCCGGCGCCGCAGCTGGTGCACGTTGAGCTGGCTGGTGTCGATGACGACGTCGGCTTCCGCGCGCAGCGGCGCGATGATGGCGCGTTCCTGCCGGATGGCCTCCTGCAGCGACAGTCCGCCATGGCCCAGCGGGTGGCGCCGGCGGGTGTCGGAATAGCGCCGCAGCAATACCTCGTCGCTGGCATCGAAGAAGATCAGCCGGCCTTCCAGCCCGAGCTGGGCCAGCGCCGCGCGCCACTGCGCCAGCTTGGACAGGTCGCTGTGGCGGCTGCGCACGTCGATGCCCACGGCGATCTTGGGCGGCAGTTCGTCCTCGCGCATCAGGCTGCGCACGAACGAGGGCAGCAGATCCACCGGCAGGTTGTCGACGCAGTAATAGTCCAGGTCCTCGAAGGTCTTCAGGGCCACCGACTTGCCCGAGCCGGACAGGCCGCTGACGATGACGACCGTGGGTGCGGGCGGGGCCGGCGTGCCGTTGTCCTCGTCTGTGACCTGCGGGGCGGTCGGACCGATCATGGCGCGCTGCGCTCGAGCAGGTTGCTGTGGCGTGCGATGAACATCGCGGCCGGATCGATGCCCTTGGTGCGCAGGATGTGCAGGCGGGTGGCGGCCTCGGTCAGCACGGCCAGGTTGCGGCCGGGCATCACCGGCAGGGTGATCAGCGGCACATCCAGGTCCAGCACGTGGCGGGTGCCCGAATCGCCGGTCAGCCGCTCGTAGCCGTGCGGATTGGGTTCGGTCATCGGCCGGGTCAGGTGCACGATCAGGCGCAGGTACTTGTTCTTCTTCACCGCGGTGTCGCCGAACATCTCGCGCACATTCAATACGCCCAGCCCGCGCACTTCCAGCAGGTCCTGCAGCAGTTCGGGACAGGTGCCGTCCAGCACGTCGGGCGCGATCTGGGTGAACTCGGGCGCGTCGTCGGCGACCAGGCGGTGGCCGCGGCTCAGCAGCTCCAGCGCCAGTTCGCTCTTGCCGGACCCGGCCTCGCCGGTGATCAGCACGCCGATCGAGTAGATCTCCATGAAGACGCCGTGCAGCGTCACCCGCGGCGCCAGCGTGCGCGCGAGGTGGTAGGAGAGGTGGTTGAGCAGTTCGTGGCCGCGCTTGGGTGATGCCCACAGCGGGGTATCGTTCTCGTTGGCGGCTTCGCGCAGGTCTTCGGGGCACGACTGGTTCTTGCTGATCACCAGCGCCAGCGGCTTGGCCTGCACGATCTTCTCGATGGTTTCCCAGCGCTGGCGCGAGTCCAGCGAGTCCAGCCAGGTCAGTTCCTCGGTCCCGAGGATCTGCACCTTGTTGGGATAGACGGCATTGAGGTAGCCGGCCAGGGACGGACGCCGCGACACGGTATCGCCGGATTCCAGCACGCGCCTCTCGCCCTTCTGTCCCGCCAGCCAGCGCAGGGCCAGCTTGTCCTTCTGCTGGTCGAACAGTTCACGGGCGGTGATGCTGGTGTTCATCATGCGGAAGCGGCCGGCGGGAAGGGAGATGCCGGCCCGGAAGGCGGCACAGGCCAGTGTAATGGCCCGTTCGCGGCCGCGCGAGGCATGCATCCCGGCCGTGGGGCCGCCCCGCGGTGCGGAGCGGCCTGGCGGGTACGCCCGGCGGTATCAGCCGATGAGTTCTCCGCGCGCGCCTGTGCGCTGCACGTCGGTGCGCTTTTCCTTGTGCTTGACCAGCAGGCGGTCGAGCTTGTCGGCCAGGACGTCGATGGCGGCATACATGGTGGGCGCGCCAGCATCGGCATGAAGGGTGCGGCCGGCGACATTGATCGTGGCTTCGGCCAGGTAGTCGGGCTTGCGGGTACCCAGCTGCGTACGGACCTCGAAGGGTTGGTCGAAGTGGCGTTCCAGCCGCTTCAGCTTGGTTTCGACGTATTCGCGCAGGGCGGGGGTGACTTCGATTTCGTGGCCGTAAGTCTCGATACGCATGTGTGCCTCCTTCGGGTCGGTAGAACCGCGCATTCGCGCGGAAAGCGTGCCAGTAATGACAACGCGGCAGGGGTCTGGGTTCCGGAGTGCTCCTTGTGCCGGTGGCGATGGCAGACGGGTGCTGCATGACAAAGATGGACCCGGGCGCGGCAACTATCAACCGGCGCACGCGTCTTTTTAACGCGGTGGCGCGGAGGTGTTAGGAAAGCGTTCTGCGCACATGGAACGTGGTCACGCTTCGCGTCCCGTCGCGTTGCTGTGCAGGCCGGGCGTTCAGGCGATCCGTACGCGTTCGTGCGAAGACAGGATGTTCAGCGCCTCGCGGTACTTGGCCACGGTGCGCCGTGCCACCGGGATGCCGGAGGCCTTCAGCAGGTCGGCCAGTTTCGCGTCGGACAACGGCTTGCGCGGGTTCTCGTTTTCCACCAGCCGCCGGATCATGGCCTGGATGGCGGTACTGGAGGCTTCGCCGCCGCCTTCGGTGTCGATGCCCGAGGCGAAGAAGGCGCGCATGGGCAGGGTGCCCCGCGGTGTCCTGACGTACTTGCGCGCGATGGCGCGCGAGACCGTCGATTCGTGCAGGCCGACCTCCTCGGCGACATCCCGCAGCGTGAGCGGACGCAGCGCCTGTTCGCCGAACTCGAGGAACCCGGCCTGCTGGTGCAGCAGGCAGCGCATCACCTTGAGCAGCGTCTCGCCGCGCGCCTCGACGCTCTTGAGCAGCCAGCGGGCTTCCTGCAACTGGGCCCTGAGGTAGCCGGCATCGCTGTCGCCGCACTGGCGGATCATCTGCTCGTAGCCGCGATGGATGGTGATGCGGGGCAGGGTGTTGCCGGCCAGCGCCGCGCGCCACACGCCGCGCTGGCGCCAGACCACGCAGTCGGGCACCACGTAGGTGTCGTGCGAGAGATCGCCGACCTGTGCGCCGGGCTTGGGGTCGAGCGTGCGCAGCAGGTGCACGGCTTCTTCCACTTCGGCGACGGGCCGTTTCAGTTCCTGGGCGATGCCGTCCACGCCGCTGCGGGGAAGACGCTCCAGCGCCGTCCCGGCGATCTTCAGCGCCAGCGACCTGCCCGGCGTGTCCTCGCCGAGTACGGACAATTGCAGCTGCAGGCATTCGCCCAGCGAACGTGCGGCCACGCCGACCGGATCGAAGCGCTGTACCTGGTGCAGCACGACCAGGATGTCCTCTTCCGCGGCTTCGATCTCCGGCCGCAGGGCCTGGGCTATCCCGGACAGCGGTTCGCGCAGGTAGCCGTCGTCTTCCAGCGCGTCGATCAGCGCGGCGCCTATGCGGCGGTCGCGCGCCGACAGGTGCGACAGGTGCAGCTGCCACAGCAGGTGGCCGTGCAGCGTATCGGCTTCGGCGACGCGCTCGGCGGGGCTGCCGCCGTCTTCGTCGTCGAACGATCCTCCACTGCCGGAGGATGTCCACGGGCCGTCGTCCGGCGACCAGTCGTCGGGTTCGCCGGCGGCGACCCGTTCGTGGTCCCGTTCGTCCTGGGCCTGCGTCCGTTCCTCACGCGGTTCGTCTCCCGGAGGGCGCTCGTCGTCGGCACCGCGCTGCGGGCCCGCATCCTGGCCGGGTTCGCTCCAGTCCAGCAGGGGATTGGTTTCCACCGCCTCGGTCAGCTCGATCTCGAGTTCGGCGGTGGACATCTGCAGCAGCCGGATGGCCTGACGCAGCTGCGGCGTCATGACCAGATGCTGTCCCAGCGATGTCTGCAGGCGTGGCTTCATTCCCGACCTTGGAAACCCGTAGGCGGCCAATGCCGCCGACGGGGATCACAGGCGGAAGGTTTCGCCCAGATACACCCGGCGTACGTCCGGATTGGCCAGCAACGCGTCCGGGGCCCCCTGCGCCAGAACGCTACCGGCATTGAGGATATACGCCCGGTCGCAGATTCCCAAGGTTTCGCGCACGTTGTGGTCGGTGATCAGCACGCCGATGCCGCGATCCTTGAGGTGTTTCACGATGCGCTGGATCTCGCCGACCGAGATCGGATCGACGCCGGCGAAGGGTTCGTCCAGCAGCATCAGGCGCGGGCGGGCGGCGAGGGCGCGGGCGATCTCCACGCGCCGGCGCTCGCCGCCGGACAGGCTGGCGCCCAGTTGGTCGGCCACGTGGGTGACCTGCAGTTCGTCCAGCAGCGAGGCCAGCTCGCGCTCGATGCCGGCGCTGTCCAGGTCCTCGCGCAGTTCCAGCACCAGGCGGATGTTGTCGGCCACGCTGAGCTTGCGGAACACCGAGGGCTCCTGCGGCAGGTAACCCACGCCGAGCTTGGCGCGCTGGTACATCGGCTGGGCGGTGATGTCCTGGCCGTCCAGCTCGATCGTGCCCGCGTCGGCGGCCACCAGGCCGACGATCATGTAGAAGCAGGTGGTCTTGCCGGCGCCGTTGGGGCCCAGCAGGCCGACCACTTCGCCCGGCTGCAGGCTCAGGCCGAAGTCGGCGACGACCTCGCGCTGCTTGTAGCGCTTGCGCAGTCCCTTCGCGGTCAGCATCAGTTCTTGCCCTGTGCCGGCTGCGCGGACTTGGGCGGAATGACGGTGCGCACGCGCGATCCGTCGCCGCCGCTTTCCACGTTGCCGGACTTCAGGTTGTAGGTCATGCGCTGACCGCTGTTGGAGCCGCGCGCTGTCTTGACGGTGTAGTTGCCGGTCATGGTCAGCGTTTCCTTGCGCAGGTCGTAGTCGACCGTATCGGCGGTGGCGTCCATCCAGGTGCCGTCATCCAGCTGCTGCCGCAACTTGACCTGCTTGCCCGTGAACACCGCCCGCGCGATCTCGCCGTCCGCCATGTAGACATCGGCGGCAGCGGACTGGATCTGCAGGCTGCCCTGGGTGATGACCACGCCTTGGGAGAGCACCGTCTTGCCATTGCCCTGCAGGTTGCCGTTGGAGTGGCCGGCATCGATGGTGGTGGCCTGGTTGCGGTCGCTGGACTTGGCAAAGGCGACCGTGGCGGGCGCCAGGGCCAGCAGCAGGGCGATGCTAACGAGCAGTGCGCGGTTCATAGGTCGATTTCACCTGGGATTTGAAAATGTAGTCCTTGGTCTTGAGGTTCGTCTCGAAACCAATGCCGCTCAGTCTAGAGCCTGGCTGGGTGAGGGTCACCCGCTCGTCGCTGGTGGCGAGGTCGCGGTCGGGATAGACGTTCAGCGACTGGGTCCTGAAGTGGATCTGCTGTGCGCCGCCCTGGGGCGGTATGCCATGGACATCGCCACGCAGGCGCATTTCCTCGCCCTTGGCGCTCAGCCAGCCGGTCTTGGAGCGCAGTTCCCACGAGCGGCCCTGCTCTTCCGGCAGCAGGAACAGCGGGGTGGTGATGGTGTAGGTCTGGTCCTGGGGATTGCGTTCCATCAGCGGGGCGCGTACCGCCACCGCCTCCTTGCCCTGGCTGTTGAGCGCGATCATCTCGAAGTCGCGCATCACGTAGTCGGAGCGGTCCACCAGCACGCGGTCCGGCGACGGGATGTCGCGGTTCTTCCAGGCCGACCAGCCGCTGACGATCGCGGCCAGCAGGAGGACCAGACCGAGGATGGCGCGCCAGCTCATGCCACGCCCCCTTCGAAGACCGGTGCGTGGCCCTGTGCGCCCAGCAGCAGGTCGCAGGCCTCGCGGGCGGCGCCCAGGCCGGCGGGCCGGCGGGTCCGCCAGTGCGCGCGCCGGGCGGTCCAGGGATGCGCATCCGCCGGCGCGATGGCCAGTCCCACCGCATCGAACGGCGGCACGTCCGGCAGGTCGTCGCCCATGAAGGCCACCTCGTCCAGCCCGATCGCCAGCGTCGCGCACAGCTCGCGCACCTTGCCCAGCTTGTCCTTGACGCCGGTGAACACCTGGACGCCCAGTTCGCGGCCGCGCGCCACCGCCACGGTGCCGCCACGCGCGGTGATGAAGGCCACCTCGATGCCGGCGCGCTTCAGCAGCACCAGGCCCTGGCCGTCCTGCACGTGGAAGGTCTTCTGTTCGCGTCCTTCGCTGTCCAGGTAGAGGCGCCCGTCGGTCAGCGTGCCGTCCACGTCGAAGCACGCCAGCCGGATGCACGCGGCACGGGCCAGCACGTCGTCGGTCAGGTCGTGGAGGTGGCTCAGGGGCATGGGGACAGGATGGGCGGCGGAAGGAGGAACGGCAAGGATGCGGGGCGGCGAGCCCGGCGGTTACACCACGCGGGCACGCAACAGGTCGTGAATGTTGAGGGCGCCGACCGGGCGCTGTTCATCGTCCACCACGATCAGGCCGCTGATCTTGTGGGTTTCCATCAGGCGCGCGGCCTCCACGGCCAGCTGGTCGGCGCCGATGGTCCTGGGCTGACGCGTCATCACGTCGGCGATGCGCGCCGTGCGCACGTCCAGCGCCGGATTGTCGAGCGTGCGGCGCAGGTCGCCGTCGGTGAAAAGACCGGCCAGGCGACCTTCGGCATCGACGACGGCGGTCATGCCCAGGCGTTTGCGGCTCATCTCCACCAGGGCCTGGCTGAGGGTCGCGCCCGCGTCCACGCGCGGCACGTCGTCGCCGGCATGCATCACGTCGGTGATGTGCAGCAGCAGGCGGCGGCCGAGGCTGCCGGCGGGGTGCGAGCGGGCGAAATCGTCGGCAGTGAAGCCGCGCGCGTCCAGCAAGGCCACGGCCAGCGCATCGCCCATCGCCAGTGAGGCGGTGGTGCTGCTGGTGGGCGCCAGGTCGAGCGGGCAGGCCTCGGCCGGCACGCTGACATCCAGGTGGAAGTCGCTTTCGCGCGCCAGCGTCGACTGCGGTCGGCCGGTCATGGCGATGACGGTGTTGCCCTGGCGCTTGAGCACCGGCAGCAGCATCAGCACTTCGTCCGATTCGCCGGAGTACGAGAGCGCCAGCACCACGTCCGCATCGGTGATCATGCCCAGGTCGCCGTGGCCGGCCTCGCCCGGATGGACGTAGAAGGCGGGTGTTCCCGTCGATGCCAGTGTCGCCGCGATCTTGCGGGCGACATGGCCGGACTTGCCCATGCCGGTGCAGACCACGCGGCCCTGGCCGGCGAGGATGGCCTGGCAGGCGGCCGAGAACGAACCGTCGAGGCGGGCAGCCAGCGCCTCCAGCGCACGCGCCTCGATCTCGATGACCCGACGGCCGCTGGCCGCCAGGCTGGCGGGCGAGACGGGCAGGGTCAGGGAGGAGGGCTGGGGCATGCGGGCGGGACGCCGACGGGTAGAATGGCCGGGTATTTTATTAGGAAAGCCCGTTGGACGCCGAAACCATCCGTAAACTGATCGAATCCGGCCTGCCGGGCGCCCGCGCGGACGTGCAGGGCGACGACGGGGTGCACTTCGAGGCCACGGTGGTGGCCGAGGCCTTCCGCGGCAAGCTGCCGCTGGCCCGCCACCGCATGGTCTACGCCACGCTGGGCGACCTGATGGGCGGCGCGATCCATGCGCTGCAGCTCAAGACCGTCACCCCCGATGAAGCCGGGGGACGGGGCTAGGGAATCGGGTTCGGGGCGCGGCGGCAACGGCGCTTTCCCCGATCCTCGCCCTGTCCCGGAATCCGCTCCTTCGAATCCCCATTCCCGTATCCCCATTCCCGTATCCCCATTCCCGTATCCCCATTCCCGTATCCCCATTCCCGGCCCTCATGCAGAAAATCATCGTCACCGGTGGCAACACGCTCAACGGCGAAGTCACCATCTCCGGCGCCAAGAACGCCGTGCTGCCCATCCTGTGCGCGACCCTGCTGGCGGATGCGCCGGTGGAGATCACCAACGTGCCGCACCTGCACGACGTGGTGACCACCGTGAAGCTGCTGGGCGAACTGGGCGCCGGCATCACCATCGATGAGGGCACGCTGGCGAAGGGACGCGGCATCACCGTCGACCCGACCACCGTCAGCCGCTTCGTCGCGCCGTACGAACTGGTCAAGACCATGCGCGCCTCCATCCTGGTGCTGGGCCCGCTGGTTGCCCGCCACGGCGCCGCGGTGGTGTCGCTGCCCGGCGGCTGCGCGATCGGTTCGCGCCCTGTCGACCAGCACATCAAGGGCCTGCAGGCGCTGGGTGCCGAGATCACCGTCGAGAACGGCTACATCAAGGCGCGTGCGGCGCGCCTGAAGGGCGCGCGCTTCGTGTTCGACATGGTCACCGTGACCGGTACCGAGAACGTGATGGCCGCCGCCACGCTGGCCGAAGGCACCACGGTGCTGGAAAACGCCGCGATGGAGCCTGAAGTCACCGACCTGGCCGAATGCCTCAACGCACTGGGCGCGAAGATCGAAGGCGCCGGTACGTCGCGCATCGTCATCCACGGCGTCGAGCGCCTGGGCGGCGGACGCCATTCGGTGGTGCCGGATCGCATCGAGACGGGCACCTTCCTGGTCGCCGCGGCGATGACAGGCGGCAAGGTCACCGCGCGCAATGCGCGCCCCGACACGCTGGAAGCCGTGCTCGACAAGCTCACCGAAGCAGGCGCCAGGATCGAGACCACGGCCGACAGCATCACCCTGGACATGCAGGGCAAGCGCCCGAAGGCGGTCGGCCTGACCACCGCGCCGTACCCGGCGTTCCCCACCGACATGCAGGCCCAGTTCATGGCGTTGAACTGCGTGGCCGACGGAGTGGGCGTGATCAACGAGACGATCTTCGAAAACCGCTTCATGCACGTCAACGAACTGCTGCGCCTGGGCGCGGACATCCGCGTCGAAGGCCACACCGCCATCGTGCGTGGCGTGGAGAAGCTGGGTGGCGCACCGGTGATGGCGACCGATCTGCGCGCCTCCGCCTCGCTGATCCTGGCCGGCCTGGTGGCCGAGGGCGAAACCACCATCGATCGCATCTACCACCTGGACCGCGGCTACGAGAACATCGAAGAGAAGCTGGGCGGCCTGGGCGCGCAGATCAGGCGCGTGTCGTGAGCCGGCACGACCCGAAGCTGTCAGGCCTCCGGCCGCGGTTTCCGTTGCGGCGCAAGATCCTGCTGGGCATCGTCCTCGCGCTGCTGGCGCTGGTCGCCTGGCTGCACTACACCGGCGCCGCCGCCACGCACGGCATCACCACCCAGGACATGGACTGGAACGGCGATGGTACGGTGACCCAGGGCGAGATCGCGCAGGCGGTCTTCTCGGTGGTGGTCGAACAGAAGCAGGACGGCCGGCGCCAGTGCAACACCTTTGCATGGCGAAGCGGCGCGGGCACCATCAGGATGGACTGCAAGACCGTGTTCCAGGCCGAGGCCACGCCGGGCAAGGAATAAGAAAAGCCCGGCATCGCCGGGCTTTTTTTACGGCGGCGCCGGGATGACTCAGCGCCAGGATTTCAGCGTCAGGTCGATGGTGTCCTGGCCGTTTTCGCGCTGCAGGATGCGCGCGGGCACCGGGGCATCGGCCACCACCCAGACGATGGTCTGCTTGTCGCCATCGGTGCGCACGACCTTGGTGGCCTCCTGTGGCTTGCCTGCGACCGTGATGCGCTCTTTTCCGGCCACCTGATAGGTCATGGGCTTGGCGCGGCCGTTCTCCACCATGCGATAAGTCAGCGGCCTGCCGGCGGCCACGTCGCGCACGATGGCCAGGTTGACCAGCAGCGCATCCATGTCGCCGGCGGCCAGCTTCACCGGGCCGGCGCGGTCGGGCTTCACGTCGCCGCTCCACGTGGCCTGGGCCTTGGACCAGTCGTAGACCGTGTTGACGTTCTTCTTCTTGATCAGCAGGCGCGAGGTGTCGCTGCTGCTGAGCGGCCGCATGCGTCCATCCTGCACGTCGAACACGGTCTTCTGGCTGAGGTCCACGGCCTGGTTGCGCACGCTCAGCGTGTACTGCCAGCGATCGCCGGGCTGCGGCGAGACGGACATCTGGCCTTCGCCCACCATGCCCAGCGCACTGGCGTTGTACTGGGCGGTGAAGGCTTCGACGGCCAGCGCGGGTGCGCTGGTGGCGGCCAGCAGGGCGGCGGCCAGCAGCGTGCGGGGCATGGCAAGGGTGTTCTTCAGCATGTTCACGGTACTCCCTGATATTCGACCAGGCGCAGATCCACGCCGTCCTGGCCGTCTTCCCGCTGCAGGATGCGCACGGGGGTGGGTACGCCATCGGCGACCCAGAAGATGGTCTCGTCGTTGCCGCCGTTGGACCGGCTCACACGCAGGGCACTGTAACTCAGGTCCTCGATCGTGATGTTTTCGGGCTCGGGCGAGACCACGTACTGGTAGTCGCGCACGCGGCCGTTGTCGACCACGCGGTAGGCCAGTTGCCTGCCGGGGGCGGCGTCGCGGATCACCGCCAGGTTCATCAGCAGGGCGCTCATGTCGCCGGCCTGCAAGGGCAACGGCGCCCGCCGGTCCTTCTTGATGTCGCCCTGCCACCGGGCGGTGCCGCTCCTCCAGTCGTAGGTGCCGACCATCTTCCTGCCCATCAGCAGGGCGTGACGGACGGTGGCCTGGCTGAGCGGGCGGAACTGCCCGTCGCGGGTGTCGAACACCGTGCTCTGCTCGATGTTCAGTCCCGCCAGGCGCGCGAAGCCGCGCGTGCCCTTGACGTTGAGGTCGATCTGCCATTGGTCGCCCGCGCGCGGAGTCACCTTCATGCTGGCGTTGCCGGCCAGCTTGCCCTCGTTGTAGGCCTGATAGCTGGCCACGAACGGCTCCAGCGCCCGGGTGGGCGCGGCGGAACCGGCCAGAGCGAGGCCGAGCAGCAGGGAACGGAGAGGGAAGAACATCCGGGGGGTCAGGAAACCAATCGGTCGGCCGAATCTAGGGACAGGGGATTTAATAGCGGCTGACCGTGACAAAGCGTGATGTCGCCCTGTTCAGCCAGCGCGCCCGACGCCGCCAGCCCCAGGACGGCGACCAGCAGGGCGTGCTCGCGTGGAAGCAGCCGTGCCGCCAGTGTCTCGGGCGTGTCGCCGGCCAGGACGGGCACCCGGACCTGGGCCACCACGGTGCCCGCATCCAGTTCAGGAATGACGAAGTGGACGCTGGCGCCGTGCTCACGGTCGCCGGCCTCCAGGGCGCGTGCGTGGGTGTGCAGGCCGCGGTATTTCGGCAGCAGCGACGGGTGGATATTCAGCAGGCGGCCGCGGAACCGCGCGATGAACGCGTCCCCCAGGATGCGCATGTAGCCCGCGCACACCACCCAGTCGGGCCGGGTGGCGGCCACCGCGTCCGCCAGTGCGGCTTCATAGGCGGCGCGCTCGGAAAAGGCGGCAGGCCGGGCGCTCCAGCGCTTTTCGGGCGGGACTTGTTGCAGGGCGGGCGCGGCCGGCCTGTCCGAGAACACCCCCACCACGTCCGCCTGCAGCGCGCCGGCCCCGATGGCGCGCAGGATCGCCTGCAGGTTGCTGCCCCTGCCCGAGGCCAGCACGGCCAGGCGCGCGGTCATGCCGTGCTCCCGCGGCGCTCTGCGCGCGCCAGGGGCCACACCAGCAGGGCGCCGAGGGTGGCCAGCAGCATGTCCGCATGCGCGTCCCATACATCGCCCTGCTGGCCGTTGTAGGACTCCGCGGCTTCCGGCGACATCGTCAGCGCGATGCCCCATTCCAGCCATTCGTACAGCAGGCTCGTGCACATGATCAGCATCACCGTCACCGCGAAGGCATGTCCCACCGCCAGCGACGGCCAGCGCTGGCGCAGCCAGTGCCAGACCGCGGGCGTGAAGCACAGCCCGTAGATCAGGTGGATGAACCGGTCGAAGTGGTTGCGGTGCCAGCCGAAGGCCTGCGCCGGCGACCAGCCGGTGGCCGCCTGCAGCCAGGCGTCGTAGGGCACGTAGGAATACAGCCAGCGCGCGCCGATGCAATGCGCCACGATGAAGGCGCAGATCAGCGCGAAGTGCGCCGGACGCAGCGGCCAGCGGCGGTCGTGCCACCACAGCCAGCCCAGGCCCAGGACCGTCAGGCTGCTGTGCATGCCCTGTTCCAGCGGCCAGCGCGGCGCGATCCAACTGGCGGCGAACACCGCCAGCGTCAGCCCGAAGGCGATCGCCTTGCTGCGCGGCATGCCGCGATCAGCCGATGCGGACGCGTTCGCCGCCCGGGGCGGTGACGACTTCGCCGATCTGCCAGTGCGCCAGCTGCAGGCGCGCCAGATCGGCCTGCACCGCGGCCAGCTGGTCCGGCGCCACCACCAGCACGAAGCCGATGCCGCAGTTGAAGGTGCGCCACATCTCGGTGTTTTCCACCGCGCCTTCGCGCTGCAGCCAGTCGAACACCGGCGGCAGCGTCCAGGCGCTGGCGTCGATGTCCAGGCCCAGGCCATCGGGGATGACGCGGATGATGTTCTCGGTCAGTCCGCCGCCGGTGATGTGCGCCATGCCATGCAGGTCGTGCGCCTGCAGCAGCTCCAGGATCGGCTTCACGTACAGGGTGGTCGGCGCCATCAGCGCATCGGCCAGTTTCACGCCGCCCACATCGAGGTCGGCGGGTCGTCCGGCGCGGTCGTAGATGCGCCGTACCAGCGAATAGCCGTTGGAATGCGGACCGCTGGAGGCGATGCCGATGAGCACGTCGCCGGCACGCACCTTGGCGCCGTCCAGCAGGCGCGACTTCTCCACCGCCGCCACGCAGAAGCCGGCCAGGTCGTATTCGCCCGGGCCGTACATGTCGGGCATCTCGGCGGTCTCGCCGCCGATCAGCGCGCAGCCGGACAGTTCGCAGCCGCGCGCGATGCCGCCGACCACGGCGACCGTGGTATCCACATCGAGCTTGCCGGTGGCGAAGTAGTCGAGGAAGAACAGCGGCTCGGCGCCCTGCACCAGCACGTCGTTCACGCACATGGCGACCAGGTCGATGCCGATGGTGTCGTGACGGCCCAGCTGCTGCGCCAGCTTCAGCTTGGTGCCCACCCCGTCGGTGCCCGAAACCAGCACCGGCTCGCGGTACTTGCCGGACAGGTCGAACAGCGCGCCGAAGCCGCCCAGGCCGCCCATCACCTCCGGGCGGAAGCTGCGCTTGACCAGCGGCTTGATGCGCTCGACCAGCTCGTTGCCGGCGTCGATGTCGACACCCGCGTCGCGATAGGTCATCGGGGTGGAGGCAGGGGGCGTGGGCTGGGTCACGGGCGGTCGTCGGTGGGCGAGAGGTGGGATTTTAAAGGAATCGGGTGGTCGCGCGGCCGTCCTGAACGGGTGACGTTGGCGGGCAAGGCCCATTCGCGCAACAATTCGAGGGGTCTGTAGAGCCCAAGGACGCTCGATGCGCCGCACCTCCGCTATCGCCCTCGCCGCCGCCCTGCTGCTGGCGGCCATGACCTTGAGCGCCGCCGCGCTGGCGCAGTCCGGGCTGCGCACGGAGGGCGATGCGGTCTCCGCGCGCGGTCTGTACCAGGCGGAGGTCCCCGTCAACGGACAGGGCGAAGAGGAGCGCCAGGGCGGCTTCGCGCGCGCACTCGGCAGCGTGCTGGCCAAGCTCAGCGGCGACCGTTCGGCGATGTCGCGCCCGGGCGTGGGCGCCGAGCTGCGCAATGCCCGGGACTACGTGGAGGGTTACGACTACCGCCAGGACCAGGGCACGTCGCCCACCGGCGCGCCGACCTTCCGCACCACGCTGGTGGTGCGCTTCGACGAAGAGCAGGTCAACGGCCTGGCCGGTGCACTGGGCCTGCCGGTCTGGCCGCAGCCCCGCCCCAAGCCGGTGGTCTGGCTGGCCATCAACGACGGCAGCGGGCCGCGCCTGATGGGACTGCAGCACGCCAACGCCGCCCGGCCGCTGCTCAATCGCGCCATCGAGCGCGGCTACAGCCTGGGCCTGCCGGCAGGCGGCGCCGCCGAGCAGGCGCTGGTCGGCGCCATCTGGCGCCAGGACACGGCGGCGGTGGCGCGCGCATCGGCGCGCTACAGCCCGCCCATGCAACTGGTGGGCAAGCTGTACCGCGACAAGGGCGGCTGGACCGCCGACTGGGTGTTCGTCGACGCCGGCAAGGTGCTGGCGAAATGGTCGGTCAGCGATGCCGACGCGCGCCGCGCGATGGCGTCCGGCGCCGACGGCACGGCCGACGCACTGGTGAAGCGCTATGGCAAGCGGGGCAGCGCCGGGCCCGCCGGCACCTACCGCGTGCTGTTCACCGGCATCCGCAGCACCGACGACTACCTGCGCCTGACCGGCCACCTGCAGAAGATGGCCGTGGTCCGCCGCATCACGCCGGTGCGCGCCAGCGGCGACACCCTGGAACTCGATCTCGAACTCGTTTCCGGCCTGGCAGGCTTCCGCCGCACGATGGGCGACGAGGCTCCGTTCACCGGCGGCGAAGGCGAGCCGCCCGCCTATCAGATGCGCTGACACAGGGACGCTGCATGGATCTCTCTTCCACGCCGGCAGGCACGCTGGCCCGTCGCTGGCAATGGCTGTTGATCGCCCTGATCGTGGGCTGGCTGATCTGGTTGCTGGCGCCGGTGCTGACGCCCTTCGTCTGCGCGGCGCTGCTGGGCTGGCTGGGCGATCCGTGGGTGGACCGGCTGGAACGCTCGGGGCGTTCGCGCACCACCGCCGTGGTGCTGGTCTTCACCCTGATGCTGCTGTTGCTGGTGCTGGCGTTGTTGATCCTGGTGCCGATGATCGAGCGGCAGGTGGTCACGGTGATCGAATCGCTTCCGGCATACCGGGACTGGTTCATGCAGACGGCGCTGCCGTGGGTGGAGCAGCGCACCGGGCTGGAACTGGTCGCCTGGCTGGACGTGGACCGCCTGACCGAATGGGTGCGCGGCCACTGGCAGCAGGCCGGTGGCGTGGCGGCCACGCTGTTCGGCTACTTCTCGCGTTCGGGCTTCGCGGTGATGGCATGGATCGCCAACCTGGTGCTGCTGCCCATCCTGACCTTCTACTTCCTGCGCGACTGGGACCTGCTGGTCGAACGCATCGCCGCGCTGGTGCCGCGCGACCATATCGCCACGGTCACCCGGCTGGCACTGGAATCCAACGAGGTGCTGGGCGCCTTCCTGCGCGGCCAGTTCCTGGTGATGCTGGCCCTGGGCGCGATCTATGCCATCGGCCTGTCGGTGGTGGGCCTGAAGGTGGGGCTGCTGGTGGGCATCATCGCCGGCCTGATCAGTTTCGTGCCCTATCTGGGCACCGCCACCGGCATCGTGCTGGGTGTGATCGCCGCGATGGTGCAGTCCGGCGGCGACTGGTCGCTGGTGGCGATGGTGCTGGGCGTGTTCGTGGTGGGCCAGATGCTGGAAGGCTACGTGCTGACCCCGCGCATCGTCGGCGACCGCATCGGCCTGCACCCGGTAGCGGTGATCTTCGCCATCATGGCCGGCGGCCAGCTGTTCGGCTTCCTGGGCATGTTGCTGGCGCTGCCGGTAGCCGCGATCGCCAACGTGCTGCTGCGCTTTGCGCACGAACGCTATACGCAGAGCCGCCTGTATGCCGGCGACCGGCCGTCCATCGTGCTGGATTCGTACATCGACACGGGCAGCGTGGAGCAGGCCGCACCGCGGGACAACCAAACGCCGTGAGCCGCGACACGCCGGGCGCCGGGCTGGGGCCGCAACTGCCGCTCGCGCTGCGGTATCCGCCGGACCAGCGCTTGGAAAGCTTCATCGCGCCGCCGGACGGCGCGTTGGCGGCCCTGTCGCTGCTGGCCGCGGGGACGGGCGCGGACTGGGTGTACCTGGCCGGCGCGTCGCGGACCGGCAAGACCCACCTGGCGCTGGCCGTGTGCGCGGCCGCCGAGCAGCAGGGCCGGCGGGCGGCCTACCTGCCGGCCATGGCGGCGGCAGGGCGACTGCGCGACGCGCTGGATGCCCTGGAGGGCCATGACGTGGTGGCGCTGGACGGCCTGGACGCGATCGCCGGCGTGCGGGAAGACGAAGTCGCGCTGTTCGACTTCCACAACCGGGCGCGCGGATCGGGACTGAACGTGCTCTACACCGCGCGCAGCATCCCCGACGACATCGGCCTGGTGCTGCCGGACCTGCGTTCGCGCCTGCAGCAATGCCTGCGTTTCATGCTGCATCCGCTCGACGACGCAGGGCGTCGCGACGTGCTGCGCGACCGCGCTCAGCGGCGCGGGTTGATACTGGAAGAGGCCGCGCTGGACTGGCTGCTCACGCGCACCGACCGCGACCTGGGCGCGTTGGTGGCACTGCTGGACCGGCTGGACCGCGCCTCGCTGGCGGCGCAGCGCCGGATCACCGTGCCCTTCCTGCGGCAGACGCTTGGCGCCGCGGGCTGAGGCCTGGCGGCATCAGGGGCAGGTTTCCGGGACTTCTTCCCACACCACCGGCTCCCAGTAGGCGTTGTCGCGCAGGCTCTGGGTGTCCAGCCTGTCCCGCAGCAGGCGCGCGCCGATGCGGTAGCTGGTGTCGGGCTTCACCTCGACCACCAGCGGCTTGTAGGCCTTGGCCATCGCGAAGCGCTTCATCTTGTCGATCTGCAGCAGTTGCGCTGAATTCAGGCGGTGCCGGTCGATGAGTTCGCGCACCACCAGGACGTGGCGGCCGACGGGCAGCCGATGCCGGTTCACCGGTTGCAGCGGCGTGCTGCGTCCGTCGATGGTGGTGATGTCGGCGCGGAAGATGCCCTGGCTCTTGGGGACGGTGCCGGCATGCGCAGTGACGAATCCACAGGCGCCCCGTTGTTCCGGGCCTATCTCGATGCGGTAGGCGGGCACGGCCACCACGCCGGCCGCCCCCTCGAGCTTCAGCGGCGTGCTGCCGCGCAGGATCTCGGCCCGCACCCGGCCGCCGCCGCGCTGCATCGCCTGCTCCAGCAGGGGGGCCGGCGGGGCGGTGCCGTCCAGGCGTATCCCGTTCAGCGCCACCAGCCGGTCGCCCACCTTCAGTCCCAGGCGCGTGGCGGGTCCGTCGGGTGTCAGCGCCAGTACGGGAAGGCCGGTGCGCTGCGCCGCGCGCGCGTCGACGACCGCGCCCAGTTCGTAGCGGACCTGGGCGGGCTTCTGGATCACCTGCGGAGCGCCGGTGTCCTTGAGATCGCCGCGTTCGGACATCTGCAGCAGGGCGGCGTCCAGCTCCCGCGTCGACTGCGCCTGCGCACTTGTCGCAAGGCCGGTCGCCCATGCCGCGGCGATAAGGGCCTGGGTAAGGAAGCGGAGGGTATTCACGGCAGCGTCCTCAGATTTCGAGCGGTTGGGGAAGGGAAGGGGCGGCGCTGCTGCGCGCCAGTGCCTGGCGCCGCTGCCACAGCCACTGCAGTTCCTGCTCGCTGGCGCCGCGCGCGTAGGCCTGCTGCAGCTCGCGGTCGACGGCGCGCAGCGGCTCCTCGTGCAGCGGCGCGCGCGGAACGACCGCCAGGCGCTCGGAGACGGGTGCCGCGGGCGGCGGGAGGTGGGTGTAGACCAGCGGCAGGGCCGCCAGCGCCAGCACCGCGACCGCGCCGACGGCCAGGCGCCTGCGGCGTTCGCGTTGTCGCGTGCGTGCGCGCTGGACGCGCGGCCACAACGTGGGCGGCAGCTCCGGTTCGGGAAGTGCGGCCAGGCGCGCATGGAGGGTTTCAGGCGTCATGGGAAGCGTCTCCATCGGAATCGAGGTCCTGGCGCAAGCGCGCCAGCGCGCGCGACATCAGCGACTTGGACCAGCTGGCCGTGCGTCCGAAGCGGCGGCCCAGGTCTTCATGCGACCAGCCTTCCATCTCGTGCAGCCATACGACAGTACGGGCGAGGGGCGGCAAGCGTCGCAGCAGGATGTCGGCGTCGGCGGCGTCGGCCGCCGATGCGGAGGCAGGATCGGCCAGGGCGGCGAGCGCCCTCTCGGTGCCGGGGCGCTGCTGGCGGCGCAGGCGATCGATGGCCAGGTTGGCGGCCACGCGCTTCAGCCACGGCCGCAGTGGCGTGTCTTCGCGCAAGCCGGACAGGAAGCCGAACATGCGCAGGAAGGTTTCCTGCACGATGTCCTCGGCTTCTGCCGCGTTGCCCGTCAGCCGGAACGCCAGCGCATGCACCGCACGCGCATGGTCGCGGTACAGCGCTTCGAACGCGACCGCATCGCCCCGGCGCGCGCGGCGCAGCCGTTCGGCTTCCGCGTCGGGGTCAGGGGCGTGGGCGGGAGCATCCATGGCCCCCACAGTACGCGCCGCCGTGGTCTTCCGTCGCAGGCCGCAACGTCAGCGCGACAGCGCGCGGTTCAGGTCGGCCAGGCGCTCCGGCGTGCCGACATCGGTCCAGCGGCCAGCGTGATGTTCGCCATGGATCCGACCCGCAGGCATGTGCGCGCGCAGGATCGGTGCCAGGCGGAAGCGCGGCTTTCCGTTCCCGGCGATGCTGGCGTGGTCGTCCACGTGCTGAGCCCAACCGTCCAGCAAGGCCGGGCGGTAGACGCCGATACCGGCGTAGGTGAGGCGGCGCTCGCCGTCGCCGCGGACATGCCCGGCAGGGTCCAGAGCGAAATCGCCATGGGTGGCGTAGCCGGGCGGATCGATCATCACAAGATGCGCGAGACCCCGCGGCTCGCGCGGCAGCCGGTTGAAATCGAAATCGCTCCAGATGTCGCCATTGACCAGCAGGAACGGTGCTTCGCCCAGCAGTGCCAGGGCATTGAGCATGCCGCCGCCGGTTTCCAGGGGCGTGCCGCCTTCGTAGAGATAATGGATGCGCAGGCCCCAGCGCGCGCCATCGCCCAGCGCCGCCGGGAAGCGATCGGCCAGCCAGCTGGTGTTGATCACCACCTCCTGCACACCCATGGCGGCCAGCTTCTCCAGGTGCCAGACGATCAGCGGCTTGCCGCCGGCTTCGATCAGCGGTTTGGGCGTGTGGTCGGTCAGGGGGCGCATGCGCTCACCCAGGCCGGCGGCGAAGATGAGCGCCTTCATGCGATCTCGCCCCGCGCCTGCAGCACCGGCTTGATGCGCGCATCGAGCAGCGTCCGCAGGCCGTCCAGTTCCGGATAGCGCGGCAGCACCTCGTCCAGGTAGCGGATGAAGCGCGGCACGTCGGGCAGGTAGCGCGTCTTGCCGTCGCGGTAGTGCAGACGCGAGAAGATGCCGAGGATCTTCAGGTGGCGCTGGATGCCCATCCAGTCGGCGTCGCGCAGGAACACCTTCAGTTCCGGCACCGGCAGCCCGGCGCGCGTCGCACGGGCGTGATAGCGGGCCAGCCAGCCGTCCACGCGTTCCAGCGGCCAGCTCAGGAACGCATCCTTGAACAGGCTCATCGCGTCGTAGGCGATCGGACCGCGCACGCAGTCCTGGAAATCCAGCACCGCCGGTCCCGGCGTCACCGGCATGAGGTTGCGCGGCATGAAATCCCGGTGGGTCAGCACGCGCGCCTGGTTCAGCGCGTTGTCCATCAGCCGGCGTTGGGCCAGCTGCAGGCCCTCGCTCTCGCCGCAGTCCAGCACCAGTCCCAGATGGCGACGCAGGAACCATTCGTCGAACAGGCCGGCATCGCGCTGCAGCAGCGCCTCGCCGAATTCCCCCATGTCCCCGGGCGGGGCGATCGCCTGCAGCCGCAGCAGCTGTTCAAGCGCGGCGTCGAACCAGGTGTCGGCATTGTCCTCGCTGATCACGTGCGCCAGCGTCGGGCCGCCCAGGTCCTCCAGCAGCAGGAAGCCGTGTTCGATGTCGATGGCCAGCACCTCCGGCACGCGCACATCGCCGGCCACCAGCAGTTCGCGCATGGCCAGCCAGGGACGGACATCCTCCAGCCCGGGAGGCGAGTCCATCACGATGCGCCCGGGACCGTCGCCCAGGCTGCGCCAGTAGCTGCGGAAGCCGGCGTCCATCGACGCGCGTTCCAGTTGTGCGTAGGGGTCGCCCAGCGCGCCGCGCGCCCACTCCAGGCGTTGGGCGCCACGCCCGGAAGGGTCCTGAATCGTAGGGTTCATGCGGTCGGGTGCGGGCACAGGCGTCAAAGGGCTACAGGGTAAACTGGCGCCCTACCGACTTGCGAGGCTTGCATGGCCCAACTCCAACCCGTGCTGCTGTCCGGCGGCTCCGGCACGCGTCTGTGGCCGCTCTCGCGCGAGGCCTATCCCAAGCAGTTCCTGCCGCTGGCCGGCGACGACACCATGGTGCAGGCCACGTGGCGCCGCGTGGAGGCGCTGGCCGATCTGGCACCGATCGTGGTGGCGAACGAGGAGCATCGCTTCCTGGTCGCCGAACAGTTGCGGCAGATCGGGGCGCCGGCCCCGGCGATCCTGCTGGAGCCGGCGGGCCGCAATACCGCACCTGCGATTGCCGCCGCGGCCCTGCAGGCGATGGCGGGCGGTGCCGACCCGCTGCTGCTGGTGCTGCCGTCGGACCATGTGGTCCGCGACGTCGCCGGCTTCCAGCGCGCCGTGCGCGCGGCGTCGGCTGCCGCGGAAGCGGGCGCGCTGGTGACCTTCGGCATCGTGCCCGATGCGCCGGAGACCGGGTTCGGCTACATCCAGGCGCAGGCCGGCGACGGCCTGCGCAAAGTGTCGCGCTTCGTCGAGAAGCCCGATGCCGCCACGGCCCAGTCCTACCTCGACGCCGGAAGCTACTACTGGAACAGCGGCATGTTCCTGTTCCGCGCCAGCCGCTATCTGGAGGAACTCGCGCGTTTCCGTCCCGACATCGTCGACGCCGTGCGCGCGGCGCATGCGGCGGCCCGGCACGACGGCGATTTCGTGCGCCTGGACAAGGACGCCTTCAGCGCCTGTCCGTCGGACTCGATCGACTACGCGGTGATGGAGAAGACCGCCGACGCGATGGTGCTGCCGGTGGACATCGGCTGGAACGATGTCGGCAGCTGGTCCGCGCTGTGGGACGTGGCCGAACGCGACGCGCACGGCAACGCGCATCATGGTGACGTCATCGCCGTCGACAGCCGCAATAGCTACGCCTACGCGCAGCGCCTGGTGGCGCTGGTGGGCGTGGACGACATCGTGGTGGTGGAGACGGACGACGCCGTGCTGGTCGCGCGCAAGGACAAGGTGCAGGAGGTCAAGCAGGTGGTCGCGCGGCTCAAGCAGGAGCAGCGCAGCCAGGCCGTGCTGCACCGTGAAGTGCACCGCCCGTGGGGCAGCTACGACTCGGTCGACAACGGAGGCCGCCACCAGGTCAAGCGCATCAAGGTCAAGCCGGGCGCGGCGCTCAGCCTGCAGATGCACCATCACCGCGCCGAGCACTGGATCGTGGTCAGCGGCACCGCGAAGGTGACGCGCGGCGACGAAACCCTGCTGCTGTCGGAAAACGAAAGCACCTATATCCCGCTGGGCGTGAAGCATCGCCTGGAGAATCCGGGCAAGGTGCCGCTGGAACTGATCGAAGTGCAGTCCGGCAGCTACCTGGGCGAGGACGACATCGTGCGTTTCGAGGATGTCTACGGCCGCAGCCAGTGAGGGTTTGAGCGTCGTGCGTTACCGTCTGGATGATCTGGTGATCGACCTGGAGCGCCAGCGCGTCGAACGCGACGGCGAGCCGCTTGCCGTGGCGGGGCTCAGCTTCCAGCTGCTGCGGCACCTGGTGGAGCAGGGCGATCGCGTCGTCGGTTTCGACGAGCTCATCCAGCGCGTGTGGGCGCCGGCGGTGGTCGGCGAGGAGACCGTCACCCAACGCGTCAAACTGCTGCGCCAGGCCCTGGGAGACGACGGACGCAGCCCGCGCTACCTGCGTTCGGTGCGTGGACAGGGTTACCAGTTGTGCGTTCGTCCGCAGCTCCTGCCCGCCACTGGGGCTGCGACGCCGCCGACACCGGGTCCGCAACGGTCGCGCGTGGTGATGGCGGCCGTGGCAGGTTTAGTGGCGGTCGCGGCGTGCATGGGTCTGTGGGCGTGGAAGCGGCACGCCGACCGCATGGATGCGCCCGCGTCAGCCCCCGCGCTGGAGCAACCTTCGTTGCTGCAGCGTGCCGCCTACTACGCGGGCATCGGCCAGCGGGATGACAACGAACGCGCCATCGAACTGTTCGGGCAGGTGCTGCGGGAGCAGCCCGGCAATGTGGATGCGCTGGTCGGATTGAGCCGCGCGTACAGCGCCCGCGTCTGCCTGTTCAATTTCCCCCCTGTGTGGGCCGCACGCGCGCAGGCGCTGGCCGAGCAGGGCATCCGTGCGCAGCCCGCGCGTGCGACCGCCCACGCCGCGCTGGGGTATTCGCACGACTGTCGCGGCCGTATCGACGATGCGCTTGCCGGGTACGAACGCGCGCTCGCCCTGGACCCCGCCGCGGACAGTAGCCGCGCGTCCGCGGCCTACCTCTACGACCGCAAAGGACGGCTTGCCCGAGCGCTGCTCGCGAACACGTCGCTGCGCGGCGATCCGTCGCGCGTGCGCTACCTGCAGGTGCAGATCGCAGGCATCCTGGACCTGCTGGGCTACCCACAGGCAGCGGAAGCGCGCTATCGCCGCAGCTTCGCCCTGTATCCCGACAACGTCTTCTCCAACATCGCGTGGCCGCGTTTCCTGTTCCGGCATGGGCGCACGACCGAAGCGCAGGCCGCGCTGGACCAGGCCCTGCGCCGGGGCACCGAGCATGCCGACCTGTTTCTGCTGGCGGCCGAGTTGGCGCAGCTGCGGGGCGATGCCGCAGCTGCCCTGAAGGCCTACCGGCAGGCCGAGGCGTTGCGCCCGCAGGCCAGCCTGCCCGCGACGCTGGCCCGGCTTCATGCTGGCGCGGTAGATCCGGCATGGGCCGATGCGCGCGCCGATCGCCTCGTCCGCGACCTGGAAAGCGGTGCGGGCTACCCCTCCGACTGGCTTGAAGTCGTGGTGCTGCGCGAGGCTGCCGGCGATCGTGCGGCGGCGCTCGCATCGCTGCAGCGCGCAGTGGACGCGGGTTACAGCGATGCGGCCTACCTGCGGGTGTCGCCGCTGTTCAGGACATTGGCGGCCGAGCCGGCCTTCGCCCGTAGTGTGGATGCGCTGAACCGTCGCGTCGCGCTCGAGCACCGCAAGGTGCCCGGCGCGTTGCTGGAACGCCTTACGGCATCGCCTTGAGCACGTAGTCGCCGAACATCTGTTGCGACTGCGGGTGTACGTTGCGCTGGTTGAACGAGGTCCGCGTGATCACCGCCACCAGCTGCCGTTCGGGCACGATGAAGACGTAGTTGCCGCCATTGCCCGACATCGCCCACGCCGCCTGCTCTCCTTGCCGGCCCGGAAACCGGAACCGCCAGAACTGGTAGCCGTAGTCCGCGTCCTCGCGCGCCTGCGCATGCACCGTCAGCGCCGTGTTGATCCAGGGCGTGGAGATGATCTGCCGGCCCCGCCAGCGGCCGCCATCGGCCACCAGTTGCCCGAGTTTGGCCAGGTCGCGACTGCGGTAGCGCGTGCCACCGCCGCCCATGCCCACCCCCTCCGACGACCTGTTCCACTGCACCTGCCGGATACCCAACGGGTGTTCCAGTGCCTCGGCAGCGAAGCTGGCCAGCGGCTTGCCGGTTGCCCGTTCGATCACCGCACCCAGCAGGAAACTGCCCGCCGTGCAGTACGAAAAGGCCCGGCCATGGGGGCTGTCTTCGGGGCGCGTCACCCATGGCGCGAAGCCGCGCATCGGCAGGTCCAGGGCGAACCGGGTCCAGTCCTCGCTCAGGTACATGCGTTCCTCATTGCCGGTGGAGAACGGGTTTTCGTCGTCGCATTCCCAGGCCGAGCTCATCGTCAGCAGGTCCTCCAGCGTCATCCGCTGCTTGCGCGGACTGGGGTTCTTCCAGGGTTGCCTGTCGGCGAAATAGGCATACACCGGCGCCTGCGCGCCCGGGATGAGTCCCCGGTCGATCGCCGCCCCCAGCAGCAGGGCGGTGACACTCTTGGTGGCCGAACGCGTGTCGTTGAGCACGTCCGCGCCGCCGCCGTTGAAGTAGCGCTCGTACACCAGTCTGCCCTGGTGGGCGATGATGATGCTGGTGACCCCCGGGTACTCCCCCTGGGCGATGGCCGCCTCCAGCGCATGCAGGCGATCGATCTGCCAGCCGCCGCGACGGGCGTCGGCGACCTGCCAGCCATCCTGCATCGGCACGGGCGGGCGATAAGCTTCGGACGGGATGCTGGGGGCGCCGGTGGGTTCCGTTGCGTGGGCCACGGGCGACATGACGAGGGACAGCAACAGCAGGAAACGACGCATGGCAGGACTCCTTGGAAGGGAGCAGCATTCCAGCGCGGGCCTCAATGAAGCGCCTGACAGCGGGATGAAGATTTATGAAAGCGCTCGCCCGCGGCGCGCGGGCAAGAAGAAGCCCCGCATGGCGGGGCTCTCGCACGGTCCTGTAGCCCCGGCGGCTCAGGCCTCCTTCGTCACCATGGCCCAGATGGACAGCAGCACGCTGGCACCGATGACGGAGGCGATGAAGCCTGTCGGTCCGGCGGGGCTGCACCCGCCCAGCGCCCCCCGCTGAAGCATGCCGGCAACGCACCGGCGATGCCCAGCTGCATGGTCATGAACAGGCCCGGCTTGGCCGTCCCGGGAAGGTCCATCGCGACTCACCCCGCTCCCACAAGCCGCAAGCTCGGAAAACGAGCAGGCCGGGTTGCCCCGGCCCGCTCGTGCTGCATGTGCGGACGGGATCAGCAGCAGCCGTGGTCGCCGTGCTGTTCGCCGCCGGCCACCGCCGCCACGCCGGTGGTCTCGCCGCGGACGCTGGCCGCGTGGTGTCCGGCGATCACGCGCGCCACGCACGCGGTGACTTTCTTGCCCATCGGGATGTGCAGGAACTCGTTCGGCCCATGCGCATTGGAATGCGGGCCCAGTACGCCGGTGATCATGAACTGCGCGCCGGGGAATTTCTCGCCCAGCATGCCCATGAAGGGAATCGTGCCGCCTTCGCCCATGTACATCGCCGGCTTGCCGAAGAACTCGCGGCTGGAAGCGTCGATCGCCTGTTCCAGCCAGGGCGACATCGCGGGCGCATTCCAGCCGGTGCTGGCCTTCTCCAGCTCCAGGCTGACCTGCGCACCGTTGGGCGCATCCTTCTCCAGCAGGTCCTTCAGCAACTGGCCGGCCTGCTTGCCGTCCAGCGTGGGCGGCAGGCGCAGCGACAGCTTCACCGAGGTATGGGGGCGCAGCACGTTGCCGGCGGACGAGAGCGGCGGCATGCCGTCGACACCGGTGACCGACAACGCCGGGCGCCAGGTGCGGTTGAGCACCAGTTCGGCCAGGTCTTCGGCCATCGGGGTCATGCCGGGCAGGAAGGGGAACTTGTCGAACAACGCCGTGTCCAGCACGCGCGCGGCCTCCTGCGCCTGCGCGAGCCGGTCCGCCGGAATCTCGACCTGCAGGCCCTGCGGCAGGATGCGGCCGGTCCGTTCGTCTTCCAGTCGCGACAGCAGTTGGCGCAGCAGGCGGAAGCTGGAGGGCACCACGCCCGATGCATCGCCGGAATGCACGCCTTCTTCCAGCACCTTGACGGTGAAGTTGCCGCCGGCCAGGCCGCGCAGCGAGGTGGTGCACCAGAGTTGCTCGTAGTTGCCGCATCCGGAGTCCAGGCAGACCACCAGCGACGGCTTGCCGATGCGGTCGGCGAGGTGGTCGACGTAGGCCGGCAGGTCGTAGCTGCCCGACTCCTCGCAGGCTTCGATCAGCACCACGCAGCGCGCATGCGGCACGCCCTGCTGCTGCAAGGCCTGGATGGCGGCCAGCGAGCCGAAGATCGCGTAGCCGTCGTCGGCGCCGCCGCGGCCGTACAGTTTGTCGCCCTTGATCACCGGCACCCACGGGCCCAGGTCGTCGTCCCAGCCGGTCATCTCCGGCTGCTTGTCCAGGTGGCCGTACAGCAGCACGGTGTCGGCGCCGGTTTCGGGACCGCTGGCGGGAATCTCGATGAAGATCAGCGGCGTGCGGCCTTCAAGGCGCACCACGTCCACCTGCATGCCGGGCACCGGTTGCGCCTTCGCCCAGCGCTCCATCAGCTGGACCGCCTGCTCCATGTACCCGTTGGCCACCCAGTCCTTATCGAACATCGGCGACTTGTTGGGGATGCGGATGTATTCGACCAGCTGCGGGACGATGTCGTCGTCCCATTTCTCGGCTACGTAGCGGTCGACTTTGGCGGTGTCCATGGCAACTCCGGGGTACTGAAAGGCAGGCCGCCATTCTACGCCCTGACCCGGGGTAGGACTTTTCCTACGACTGGCTGCGGCATTTACGGGCAGATTCGCCCGTGCAAGGGCGATACCGTGGCAACTGTCGGAATTGGACGCTTTCCCTACCGCCGCAGGCCTCGGGCCACCGGCGGAAACATGCCGGATGCCCTGACGCATCCGGCATGCACGGACAGTCCAATGCCACAAGGAGAGTCGCCATGAAGTCGTTCGTCCACACCGTGTTCGCCACCGTCCTGTCGCTGCTGATCGCCGCGCAGGCGCTGGCGACCGAGAAAGTCAACATCAACACCGCCGATGCGGCCGCGCTGGATCGCGTGCTGGTCGGGGTCGGCCCGTCGAAGGCGGCCGCGATCGTCGAGTACCGCAAGGCCAACGGGCCGTTCAAGAGCGCCGAGGAGCTCGCCATGGTGAAGGGCATCGGCCTGAGCACCGTCGAGCAGAACCGCGACCGCATCGAGCTGCGCACGGGCGCCACCCCGGCGCGCAAGCCGGCTGCCGCGACAGCGGCGCCCGCCAAGCCGGTCGCGCGACGCTGATCGATTCCCAGGCCGGGCGGCTCCACAGGATGTGGGGCGCCGGGCACAGGGGCAGGAAGCCAGGGGGAAACAGGCTGGATGCCGACAGGGACGTATCCATACCGCGCACGAAGCGCATGCCGGCAGCAGGCTGAAGCCTGATTCGCCGGCGACAGGCCACAGGGACGTCGGCAACGCCCGGACGCGCAGGACGCACGTCCGGGCGTTGCCGTTTGCTGGAGAGAGGTGGTGGGTGCGTAGGAGGGGCCGGGTGCCGGCTAGAATCACGCCACGGACTGCCGGGGAACCTCATGCCGGAATCATCGCGCGTCATTCCCGCCAACGAGTACCGGCGGGTACGTTGGAAGAACGGATTGGGCTGGACCCGTGAAATCGTGCGGGTCCCGGACGACGACGACTGGGACTGGCGGCTGTCGATCGCCGAGATCGAACGCGATGCGGCGTTCTCATCGTTCCCCGGCATCGATCGCGAACTGGTGCTGTTGCGCGGGAATGGCGTGCGCCTGAGGTTCGAAGACGGGCGCACGGTCGATCTGATGCCGCCGCACGACCGGTGCCGGTTCGCGGGCGAGGACGTGGTGACCGGCGAACTGGTCGATGGCACGACGCACGATTTCAACCTGATGTGGCGGCGGGGTCGGGTCCGCACCGAACTGCTGCATCGTCCGCTGGTGGGTCCGATGCTGTTCTTCACCGAGCCGGGCGTGCACTGGGTGGTCCACCTGATTGCCGGACAGGCGGCGTTCGACGCGGCCAACGGCCTGGGCGATCTGTGCACCGGCGATACCGCCGTCCTGGTGGGCGGCAATGCGCGCGCGCGGCATGCCTTGCACGGCGGTGGCGAGCTGCTGGCCATCCGCATCCAGGCCGAAGACCGTTGAGGACGGCGGGTCAGTACACGTCGCGGCGATAGCGCCCGGCAATCCGCAGATCCTCGACCTTGTCCTGGCCCAGGATGCGCCGCAGCGTGGCGTCCACGTCGGGCGCCATGCCGGCCAGGCTCCCGCAGACGTAGACCGCGGCGCCTTCTTCGACCCACTGCCGCAGCCGGTCCGCATGCGCCTGCAGGGCATGCTGGACGTAGCGCTGGGCGCTGCCATCGCGCGAGAAGGTCAGGTCGAGATGTGGCAGTACGCCTCGCGCCTGCCATGCCGCCAGCTCGTCGGCGAAGAAGACGTCGTGCGCGCGCTGGCGCTCGCCGAACAGCAGCCAGTTGCGTGTTGCGCCGGCCAGCGCCCGCGCCTTCAGGTGGGCGCGCAGGCCCGCCAGGCCCGTGCCGTTGCCGATCAGGATCATCGGCACGTCGTTAGCGGGCGGATGGAAATTCGGATTGCGGCGGATGCGCAGGGCGATGGCGTCCCCCGGTTGCGCATGCCGGCACAGCCAACCACTGCCCAGGCCGGCGGTACCGTCCTGGTGGTGCATCAGGCGCACGAGCAGATGCAGCGCGCCATCGCCGGGAAGGGAGGCGATGGAGTATTCGCGGTGCGGTAGGGGCGTGCAGGCGTCGGCAAGCGCCTGCGCGCCGCCGCGCCAGAGCGCATGGTCCGCGACGGGCCACTGGCTGCGGGCAAGCATCTGCGCCAGCGGTTGCGACTGGCCCTGCCACTGCACGCGGACGTCGCCCGCCAGGCCGGTACGCTGCAGGACGTCATCGACCTCGGCCATGACGCGGCACGGTCCGATCTCGGCGATGTCGCCGGCGATCCAATCGGGCAGCGGACCGGATCCGGGTGTCAGGGACAGGTGGAATACGGGGCCGCCGATGCTGCCGGGATTCAGCTCGACGCGATCGCGCAGTCGCCAGGATTCATAGCGTGGCGTGGCCCAGTCCTGCGCGCCGCGACCGTCGCCCAACTGGCCGATATGGTGCTGCCAGTGGCGCAGGGCGCTGTCGTCGGCGTTGTCGACTTCCACCAGGTCGAACAGCGGTTGAGCTCCCTGGCGCCGCAGCCAGTCATCGAGCTGGTGACCGAAAGCGCAGAACTGCGCGTACTCGCGGTCGCCCAGGGCCAGCACCGCGTAGCGCAGCTTCTGCAGCACGAGCATCTGCGACATCACGTGGCGCACGAAGCCGAGCGCTGGATCGGGTGGATCGCCTTCGCCGGTGGTGCTGACCACGAAGACGGCTCGCTCGATGGCCTGCAATTGCGCCGCATCCAACCGCTCCAGCCCCGCGCGCTGGACGGCAACGCCGCCCTGGCGAAGCGAGGCGGCAGTCATGTCGGCCAGCTCCATCGCGAAACCGGTCTGACTGGCATGCACGACCCACACCGCGTCTTGTCCGGCGTGCATCACCGCGTGTCCCGCCCTGTCGCGTGTGCGTGCGCGGTACAGGCAACCCGCCACCAGTCCGGCGTATGCCACCACGGCTGCGACGGCGATGCAGACGCGGTCCCTGGACGGGCTGGCCTGCCAGCCGTCGCCCTCGTGCAATCCGGCGAACAGCCAGGCGCTGGCGGCCAGCACCAGCATCACCAACGCGTTGCCCATGAAGGCGGGGTTCCAGCGCTGCCGTGGGGAGCCTGATGTGCTCATGCCGCCAGGTACTGCGCGAAGGCAGGCGTCATCGTTTCGCGCATCGCTTCCCCGGTGCGTTGCAGGAACCTCGCCGCGATGCCATGACGCGTCGCGAACGCATGGCCCTTCTCCGCTCCCATGACGGTCAGGGCGGTGGCCCAGGCATCGGCGTGCATCGCCTCCGGGGCGACCACGGTCACGGCGGCGGCCGCATCGGTCACCGGCTCGCCGCTGCGCGGATCGATCGTGTGCGAGTAGCGGCGCCCATCCAGCGCATACGCGTGCCAGCGGTCGCCCGAGGTGGCGACGGCGACACGGTCCAGCAGCAGTACGCGCGGCTCCAGCCCCTCGCTGTCGGCTTCCTCCTCCGGCGAGGACTCCACCAGTACACGCCATGGCTGTCCGTCGGCCTTGCGACCGTAGCCATACAGTTCGCCGCCCACTTCGACCAGGCCGGCGCCGATGCCGCGACTTCGCAGCAGGGCGGCCACCACGTCCACGCCGTAGCCCTTGGCGATGGCCGAAAGGTCCAGCATCACGCCTCCGGGCTGGCGGACGCGGCGCTGCGCCGGATCGAACCGCAGATGCTGCCAGCCGATGCGGGAGCGGGCTTCGACCAGCGCCGCGGGGGTGGGACGACCCCGCCCGCGCGCATGCGCACCGAACCCCCATGCCGCCACCAGCGGCGACACGGTGGGGTCGAACGCGCCATCACTGCGTGCCGCGATGTCGAGCGCCGCCGTGAGCACCTGCAGCAGGTCGTCCCGCAGGACGAACCATTCGCCTGCGGCGCAGCGGTTGAAACGCATGATGTCCGCATCCGCCTCCCACGTGCTCATCTGCGCGACCACCTGGTCCAGGCGCGCCTGGATGGCGTCATGCAGGGCATGCGGATCGATGCTCGCCGGGCCGGCGTACTGGACGGACCAGGTGGTGCCCATGGTCTGCCCGTGCAGCGCATGCACGGGCGCCGCCGGCGCAGAGGGGGAGGGAGGGGTGATGTTCATGCCGATGCATGCCGCCGGCACCGCGTCCGGCGGCGGCGTGCCGATTTACTGGGGCAGCACTTCCAGCGTGGCGACATAGCTGAGGCGGCGCTGGGTGGCCTGCGGCACGGTGGTCTTGTCGTCCTGGGTACCGGTTTCCAGCCAGTACATGCCGGCTTCTGGCCAGGTGACGCTGAACTCGCCCTGGGCGTCCGTGGTGACCTTGATCTCGTCCTGCGCGTTGCGATAGCGCGTGCCGCCGCGGGTGATCTCGAATTCCAGGCCGGCCGCCGGCTTGCCGTCGACCAGCATCCGGAAGGTGGCCGCTTCACCTGCGAACAGGTCGTTCGGGTGCGTCACCGGCACCAGTTCGATGCCTTCCCCCACGCTCTTCAGCGCGGTGTCGTTCGGCGCGCCATTGGTCACGAAGGTCTCGATGCGGCCGATCGACTGCGACACCTGCAGGTTCTTCGCATCCTTCGGCACCTTGGTGGCCAGGTCTTCCGGCTTGGCGCCGCGCAGGCCGCCCGGCTTGCCGTCGGCGCCCTCCCAGCGGACCATCAGGCCCTTGTTGACCGTGGCGATACGGTAGGTGCCCTGCTGTTTCAGCTCCACGTCGAACACCGTGCGGTACTTGCCCGTGGCCAGGTTCTGCGCCTGGACCGTGCTGCCGTCCGGCGCGGTGATGGCCAGGCCTTCGGTGCGCAGCGGCACATGGTTGAAGTAGAACAGGTCGTTGGACACCGCCGCATCCACCGTGATCCACGGATCGGCGCCGGCGATGACGGTCTGCGAGGGCTGCAGCCACGCCTTGTGCGCCAGCGCGGTGGCGGGGATGGCGCAGGCCAGGGCGATGGCTACGGCAAGGGAACGCTTCATCGGAATCTCCAGCGGGAAAGGTGGAAGAGGATCAGGGCTTGACGGTCAGCGCGACGGCGCCCAGTTCGGTGGCGCCCTGCGCCTTGCCCGACTGCGGCGCGCCTTTCGCGGGCCAGGTGAAGGGGATTTTCAGCAGCTCGCGGCCGCCGACTTCGCGTGCGGCTTCGACGACCAGCGTGTACTGGCCGGGAGCCAGCCCGGCCAGGTGCTGCTTGTCGCTGAAGCTCAACGCATGCCTGCCAGCCGGCTTGGTGGGCCCCGTCACTCCGTCCACCGGCACCTTCAGCGAGCGGCCGGACTTGCGCCACCACTGGCGCAGGTCGGGCAGCCATTTGGTGCCGTGGCCTTCGGAATTGCGGGTCTGCTGGTACCAGACGGAAAGGTTGGCGGCGACCTTCTGGTCGGCGCCTTCGATCCAGACGGCGACGTAAGGACGGTGGTACTCGGCCACGTTGAGCTTGGGAATCTCGACATTGACATCCAGCGTGGCGGCGTAGGCCGGCGTGGCCAGCAGGCCGCTGAGCGCGATGGTCAGCGTGGTGTGGACGGCGATCTTCGACATGCGGTCACTCGCGGGTTCGTTGAACAGGGTCAGTGGATGAAGAGCAGTGCGATCAGCAGCGGCACCAGCAGGCCCAGGCCGACCATCGGCCAGGTCATGCGGCGTTGCCGGTCGTGCAGGTAGAGCAGGAACAGGCCGGTGATGCAGAACACCAGGCAGGCCACGGCGAAGATGTCCAGGAACCATCCCCACGCCGGCCCGGCGTTGCGGCCCTTGTGCAGGTCGTTGAAATAGGAGATCCAGCCGCGGTCCGTCCTTTCGTACTCCACCGCGCCGGTTTCGCGATCGATGCTCAGCCATGCGTCGGTGCCGGGGCCCGGCATGGAGAGATAGAGCTCCATGTCCGACCATTCGGCCGGTCGCCGGCCGATGGGTATCGAAAGCGCCTGCTCGAGCCAGTGGCTGACGGAAGCAGGCAAGGGCGCGTTGCCCTGCCGGCGGTCACCGAGCGTGGCCAGGACGGAGGCGGGCATCGTGGCCGTGACGCGGGTGGTGTCGGGGTCGGCTTCAATCTTCGAAGCGTGGTTCAGCGTGATCCCGGTGACCGCGAACAGCAGCATGCCGATCAGGCACACCGCCGAGCTGATCCAGTGCCACTGGTGCAGCGTGCGCAGCCAGAAGCCGCGGCGTTGCTGTTGCAGGGCGGGGGAGGCGGATGGGGACAACGGCGTCTCGAAGGCAGGGGGCGCAGGCGGGCCATTACAGCACAGATGAGAATGCCTCTCAATTGCAGGGGGTTCCCCTTCCCGCGGGAAGGGGAACGTCCCAGGGCCTCAGAAGTTGACGTTGAGGCTCAACCACAGGTTCCGCGACTTGTCCTTGTTGTTGTAGTCGTCGAGGTAGCTGGGCGCGTACGCGCCGCTGGCATCCTGCGTCCAGATGGTCTGGAACGTGGTGAAGTCCTCGTCCAGCAGGTTGTTGATGCGGCCGGAGAGCGAGACGTGCTCGTTGAACCGGTACTGCGCGCCCAGGTGCAGGACGGTGTAGTCCCGGTAGTCGCGGCGCACGCCGTCGATGACGTCGCGATAGCGCTTCGAGCGCGCTTCCGCCAGCAGCTGCAGGCTGAAGTTCTCCGTCGCCTGCCAGTCGAGGCTCGTGTTCGCCATGTGCCTGGCGGTATTGGTCAGCGGCAGGCCCTGCTGGGCGCCGCTCAGCTGTTCGCTGTCGGTATAGGTGTAGTTGCCGCGCAGCGACTAGCGTCCGGGTGATGCCCCAACGACCGGCGACCTCCACGCCCTGGATGCGCACTTCATCGATGTTGATGTTCTGCGCATACGTGGTGTAGCCCAGTTGCGCGTAGTCGCCCAGGTTCGCGCAGGGGTGCACGCCACCGGTCTGCTCGCAGCTCAGGCTGGTTTCGCCGCGCGCGATCTTGTCGTCGAAGTCGTTGCGGAACACCGTGAGGTTGAAGGTGTGCGCGTCGTCGGCCGAGGTCCAGTAGACCGCGATCTCGCTGTTGACGCTGGTCTCGGGCTGCAGGTCCGGGTTGCCGACGAAGGGCGTGGTGCCCTGGCCGCCGAAGCCGGTGATGCCGTCGTACAGGTCCGTGGTCTTGGGCGTCTTGAAGCCGGTGCTGACGCCGCCCTTCAGCGTCCACGCTCCGTCGATGTCCCACACGGCATAGGCGCGCGGACTGAGTTGGCTGCCGAACACGCGGTGATCGTTGTGGCGCAGGCCCAGGGTGATGGTCAGTGCATCGAGCGGATTCCAGTTGTCCTCCGCGAACAGCGACCACATCCTGTGTTCCTGCACGGTGCCACCGCCGTCGCCGCCGCCTTCCATGCCGAACACGCCATCTTCCAGTTCACCGTCGATCAGCTGGCCGCCGACGACGAAGCGGTGCGCCTGGCCGATGGCGAAATCCAGTTTGGCGTCCAGCGTGTACTGGCGGCTTTCCATGGTGCGCTTCGGTCGCGGAAGGAAGGCGTCCATGGCCAGCTGCTGGCGCTGGGCACGCGTCAGTCCGGCATAGGGGCCGGTGGCGCAGGTAGCGGCGTTGCTGCAGTAGAGGTCCTGGTGCAGCAGTCGCTCGGCGACGGTGAACGGCAGCGTGCGGCCGTGGTTGCCGGTATCGATGTGCGCCAGCGAGACGAAGCTGTCGCCGAAGGCCCACTGGCCGTTGTGGGTGACCGACCACTGGTCGCGGGTGAATTCCTGGTCGGCCGCGTATCCCACCCGTGGCGCCGCGCGCCAGATGCCGTCCAGTCCGTCCACGGTGCCCAGCGGATACGTTTCGGTGCCCAGGTTGTTGATGTACGGCGTGTTGTCGTACACCTGCCTGGACGTGTCGTAGTCGAAGACCACGCTCTGGTTGTCCGCCGGCGTCCAGCTCAGGGTCAGGCCCGCGCTCGTGTTGGTGTTGTCCACGGTCTTGCCGCCGCCGCCGAAGCCCAACGCGCGTTCGAACACGGTGCCGTCCGGCGCGGTGATCGCTTCGTATTCGGGCGTCGAAGCGTCGCGCTCGTACCGCGAACCACGCACGCCCAGGCCCAGGCGATCCCTCACCAGCGGCCCCATCAACATGAAGTCGAAGGTGCTGTCGCTGCCGAAATCGCTGTTCTCCTGGATGCCGTGGCCGAGCGTGGCCGAGCCCTGCCAGCGGTCCGACACCTTGCGCGTGATGATGTTGATCACGCCGCCCAGCGCGTCGGCGCCGTACAGGGTGGACGCCGGCCCGCGGATCACTTCGATGCGCTGGATCATGTCCAGCGGCGGAACATGGTTGAACTGGTTTCCGCCGAACGAGTTGGGGTAGATGTCGCCGTGGTTGTTCTGGCGCTTGCCGTCTATGAGGATCAGCGTGTAGTCCGGACCCATGCCGCGGATGCTGATGGTCTTCTGGCCGGTCTTGTCCGAGGTTTCGCCGACGTCCACGCCTTCCAGGTCGCGCACGGCGTCGATCAGGGTGAGGTAGGGGCGCTGGCGCAGCTCCTCCGCGGCGATCACGCTGATGCTGGCGGGCGCGTCGGTGATCTTCTGCTCGAAGCCGGAGGCGGTGACGACGACGGTGTCGAGGGTGCTGGCGTCGGCGGCATCGGGCAGGGGGATTGCGATGGCGGGAGCGGCGGCGATGGACAGCAGGGCAAGGGCAAGGCGGTTGCGGCGCAGCGAGGCGCGCACGGACGTACGGATGACGTTCATGGGATCCGGAAAGAAGTTGGCAGCAGGGTCCCGTCGCGCGGTCGCGCGGTCGCGCGATCGGAAGAAGGCAGCGTCCTGGATCGGGCGGGCAGGGGAGCGGATCAGGCGGCGGGAGGTGCCTGGCCGTGATGCAGGATCAATGACGGATCGAGGCGGCGCAGGGCGCCAGAGGCGTCTGGCATGCCCGGGTTCGGTTGCGGACGGGAATGTCGCGGCCGTGACGAAGGCAGGAGCGAGACGGAGTGGCGGGCATGTCCTGGCGCGCGGGTGCTTTGCACTTTCAGGGCGGTCAGCCGCGCCTTTTTTGCGGGGACGTCGCGATGGCGCTCCTCGCGCGCTCCCCCGGCGTGGCCGCGGGATTCCCTTGCGACCAGCGCGGGTGTCGTCTGTGCAGCGGCAACCGCCCGACCCGTGCCGGATGGAACCGGCAAGCGGAAACCCAGCAGCACGGACAGAGCGATCACGACGGCCGCGATGCCGAGCGCCGACCGCCAGCGGGTGCGTGCCGGTCCCTGTGCGTGCAGGCCGGAAAGGTTGTCAGACGGCTGGTTCAAGAAGGTCCCCGGGGCACGCCATGCAGGCGGGCCAGCGCGGGACATTCTAAATGAGAATACTTATCAAGTGCAAACAAGGTCGGCTCTTGTTTGGCTGGTTCAGGTCTCCGCCCACTGCCTGAGGAGGTTGTGGTACACGCCGGTCAGCTGGACCAGGGCGGCATGCTCGGGCACGTCCGCTGTCAGGCGGCGGATGGACAGGTCGAGTTCGAACATCAGCCGGCGGCGACCGTCGTCGCGCACCATGCTCTGCATCCAGAAGAACGACGCCACGCGCGCGCCGCGGGTCACCGGCGTCACCTTGTGCAGGCTGGTGCCCGGATACAGGACCATGTGGCCGGCGGGCAGCTTCACGCGCTGCGTGCCGAAGGTGTCCTCGATGACGAGTTCGCCGCCGTCGTAGTCTTCCGGCGCGCTCAGGAACAGCGTGGCGGACAGGTCCGTGCGGATGGGGTCCACGCCGCCGCGGCTGCGGTCGTAGCGGACTGCGTTGTCCACGTGGTAGCCGAACGACTGGCCCCCGCCGTAGCGGTTGAACAGCGGCGGATAGATGCGCTTGGGCAGCGCCGCGGAGAAAAAGGTGCTGTTGCGCGACAGTGCGTCCAGGATCAGTGCGCCGACGTCACGGGCCGCGGGCGAATCTTCCGGCAGTTGGGCATTGTCCTTGGCCTTGGCCGACTGGTAGCCCGCGGTGATGCGCCCGTCCGCCCAGTCGGCGGCGTCGAGAAGCGCGCGTGCCTGCGCGACCTGTTCCGGCGTCAACACCTCGGGGATGGCGAGCAGCATGGTCGATGACCTCGAATGGAGCACCCTGCCCATTGTGCATGGGCAGGGTGCCGGCGGTGCCTGCCTCAGAAGCGGAACGTGGCCGTCAGCACCGCCGAGCGGCCTTCGCCGGGATTGGCCCAGCCGTTGCCGGCGGTGACTGCGCCTGCGGCATCGACGGTCAGGTTGTTGCGGATGCCGGTGTAGTACTCCTCGTCGAACAGGTTGCTGACGTTGAGCTGCAGGCCGATCCGCTGGCTGATCCGGTAACCGACCATGGCGCGATGGACCCAGTAGGCGTCCGTCTTCCGGTACACGGCCTCGTTCGTGTTGTTCGGATAGAACGAACCCTGGTAGGTCGCGCCGTAGCCGAAGGTCCAGTCGCCCAGTGCGTAGGTGGTCCACAGGCTGGCCGCGTGGCGCGGCGTCTGGGTCAGTTCGCGGCCCTTGACCGGGTCGCTCGCGGCTTCGTCTGCCGCGTTCTGCAGCACTTCGCTGTCCAGGAAGGTGTAGTTGGCGAACACCGCCCACTCGCGGGTGATGTTGCCGGCCACGCCCAGCGCGACGCCATCCACGCGGGCCTTGCCGTCGAGCACCTGCTCCGGCTCCGCCGGATCGGCGCTGGCCACCTTGTAGTTCTGGCGCTCGTTGCGGAACAGCGCCGCGGTCAAGGCCAGGCGGTTCTCCAGCACGTCCCACTTGGCGCCCAGCTCGATGTTGACGGCGGTCTCGGGATCCACGTTGCAGGTGTTGGCGTTGCAGGCGCCGTTGACCGATGTCTTCGACGGTGTCCTGCTGTTGGCGTAGGACAGGTAGACGCTCGCATTGTCCATCGGCTTGTAGACCAGGCCGGCGCGGTACGAGAACAGGTCGTCTTCGTTCTCGAAGCGGTTGCTCACCCCGGTGATCCGGCCATCGGTCACGCCATAGGTGACCGTGTCGCCCTCGTTGTGTTCGTAACGCGCACCCAGGTTCAACAGCCAGCGTTCGCCGAACTTCAACGTGTCGAACACATACAGGGCCTGGTTCTCCAGGCTGCCCTCGGTGCGGCCGGTGCGGACGAAGTTCCTCGGGCCCGTCCAGACGTTGTAGGGGTTGTCCAGGTCCTGCAGCGGATAGTTGGCGTTGTTGTTGGCGAGTTCGCTGCCGTCCGCATTGCGGAAGCCGGAGCCGCTGTCGAGTTCGAAATCCTCCTTGCTGAACGACACGCCGACGACGACATCGTGGCCTACCCTGCCGGTATCGAAGCCGATCGTCAGGTCCGTCTGGCTGTGCGCGATGAAGTTCTCGGTATCGCGGACGAGGCCGCGCGGGCCGCCGGTCGGGGACCAGGTGCCGGGTGGCTGGACGGTGCCGGCGGGGACGCCCGGACCGGCCGGCAGGGTTGCGCAGGCCCCCCCGTGTAGGGATTGGTGCCGTTCGCCAGGCACCATGTGCCCTGCAGTGCGGTGGCGTTGGTGTACTGCTCCACGCGCTGCAGGCGCGCGAGGCTGCGCAGGCCGACGCGGTCGCCGAAGTCCATCTCCAGCACGCCGGTCAGCATGTCCACGTCGCTTTCCTGGCGCGAGGTGTTGCGGTAGCCGAAATAGGTTTCGCGATCCACGCCGGGCAAGGGGCCGTCGTTGGACGGGCTGAGCGCAAAGGGCACGCCATACTGCGGCATGTTGTTGTCGTGCTGGTGCAGGTAGCTCAGGGTGAAGCGGGTGTCCGAACCCAGGCCGAACGCGATGGAGGGCGCGAAGCCCCAGCGGTGCTTGAACTCCTCGTCGCGGCCCGGGACGTCCTGGGTGTGTCCCATGGCGTTCAGGCGCACGGCGACGCCGTTCTCGAAGTCGAAGTTGCTGTCGGCGGTCACCCGGCCGTAGTTGTCGGTGCCTGCGCCGACGGTGAACGTGCTGAAGTCGCCTTCGCGCGCGGCCTTGCTGACCAGGTTGATGGTGCCGCCGACCGAACCGGCACCGGACATGGCCGAGTTGGCGCCGTTGACCAGTTCGATCGATTCCAGGTTGAAGGTGTCGCTGCGCGTGTACTGCGCGCTGTCGCGCACGCCATCGGTGGTGATGTCGCTGCTGGCGGTGAACCCGCGCAGGTTGATGCTGTCGCCGTAGCCGCCGCCGCCTTCGCCCGCGCCGAAGGTGATGCCGGGCAGCGTGCTCAGCACGTCCTTCAGGCCCAGCAGGTTCTGCTGCGCCATGACCTCGCTCGTCACCACGGTGATGGTCTGCGGCGTGTCGACCAGGGCCTCGGTGTACTTGGGCGAACTGGCCTTCCGCACGCGCTCACCGTGCACTTCCACGGTGTCCAGTTCCTTGGCCTGCATGGCGGCGTCGGCGGGGGCATCGCCGACCGGCGCCGCAAGTGCGGGGGTGGCGATCGTCATCAGCAGGGCGGTGGCGAGCGGGGAAGGGCGAAGGTTCATGGACATCCTCGGGTGTTTGGATGGACCCGGTGGCGATGGCTGCGGGACTGGAAGGGAAACGGAAGGCATGCGCGCCCTCTGCGGCATGGGGCGTGCAGGCACGCGCCGCGGCGGGGCGGGTGGCGCGGGGTGCGTCAGCGCGGTGGGCCGCGCCCGCTGTAGGCGTGGTGCCGTGTGCGCGGATCCACCGTCGCGGGCGGGGTGCGTTCGCGCGCGGCGCCGGCAGGCGCGCAGACAGCGGCAGGCGCGTGGCCTGTCGCCGGGTCGTACTCGGCTGTCGCCGGCACGGCGGCATGCAGGCCAGGGCGGTCGGCCGCCGTCAGCGTGGGATCGGCCTTCGCCGCAGCCTGGCTCGACGCAGCGCTGACGCTATGGCCCGCCAGGGCGGGAACGACGGCCAACATCATGCCCGCGGACGACACCAGCCCTGCCAGGAGCAGGCTGGCGAACGTCGACAGGAAGGGACGGAATGCGCGCGGCACCGGAAGCCTCGGAGGGGGCGGGCTGCGACAACCTGCCGCAGGGCTGCGACAGGATAATGAGAATGATTTGCGGTTACAACAGGAGGGCGCGTGGGCCGGGCTCAGTCCCGGTCGTCCCGGGTCCAGATGCCGCCGTGCTCCAGCCGCACCGGAAACTTGGCCACCGGCGAGTAGGCCGGCGCGCACAGGGCACGGCCGTCGCGGACATCGAAGCGCGCCCCGTGCAGGACGCATTCGATGCTGGCGTCCGCCGGATCGAAGTGGCCGGAGGACAGTTCGAAGTCCTCATGGCTGCACTTGTCTTCCAGGGCGTACAACTCGCCGTCGTGGTTGACGACCACGATGGGCGTGCCGGTGACCTCGTCGAAGACGGTCTTCATTTCCCCGGGCAGCAGCTCACCGGTGGCGCAGACGAACGTCCAGGCCTCGCTCATGCGGTCGCTCCTGCCAGCGGCTTTTCCAGCACCTCGAAACGCAGGTCGTCGCGCCTGGGGATGCCGTAGCGCTCGTCGCCATAGGGGAAAGGCTTCTTGATGCCGGTGCGTGTGTAGCCGCGGCGCTCGTAGAACGCGATCAGTTCGTCGCGCAGGTCGATCACGGTCATGCGCATGACCGGCAGCCGCCACTCCTCGCCGGCGATGCGTTCGGCTTCGGCGAGCACGGCCTTGCCCACGCCGCCGCCCTGCAGATCGGGGCGTACAGAGAACATGCCGAAGTAGCCCGCGCCCTCTTCCTCGGCCACGTGCGCGCATGCCAGCAGGACGCCGGCGCGCTCGGCGACCACGATGCGGCTGCGCCCGCGGTCGATGTCGCGCGCCAGCACATCGGGGTCGATGCGCTGGCCGTCCAGCATGTCGGCTTCGGTCGTCCAGCCCTGCCGGCTGACGTCGCCGCGGTAGGCGGAAGTGACCAGGGCGACCAGGGCCGGGATGTCGGCGTGGGTGGCGCGGCGGAAGCTGAGGGTATCCATGCCGCCCATTGTAGGGCGACTGCGGGCATGCCCGCAGCGTCAGGCCAGCAGGGTGCGCGCCTTCTTCAGGGCCGCGACGAAGGCGTCCACTTCCTCATGCGTGTTGTAGAACGCGAACGAGGCCCGCAGCGTGGCGGCGACGCCGTAGAACTGCAGCAGCGGGTGCGCGCAGTGCTGGCCGGAACGCACGGCGACGCCTTGCAGGTCCAGCAGCGTGGCAAGGTCGTGCGCATGCGCGCCGTCGATCAGGAACGAGATCACCGCCGCCTTCTCGGGCGCGCGGCCGACGATGCGCAGGCCGTCGATCCGGTCCAGTTCCTCGGTGGCATGCGCCAGCAGTTCGGCTTCGCGGGCTTCCACGTGCGCCATGCCCACGGCGTCCAGGTAGTCCACCGCCGCGCCCAGCCCGATGAAGCCGGCGATGTTGGGCGTGCCGGCCTCGAACTTGTGCGGCGGGTCGTTGAACACGGTGCCGTCGAAACTGACTTCCTTGATCATCTCGCCGCCGCCGATGAAGGGCGGCATGGCCTGCAGGTGTTCCCTGCGTGCCCACAGCGCACCGGTGCCGGTGGGGCCGCACATCTTGTGGCCGGTGAACGCATAGAAGTCGCACCCGATGGCGGCGATGTCGACCGCGCGGTGCGGCACCGCCTGCGAGCCGTCCACCACGGTGACGATGCCGCGCTTGCGGGCCTCGCGGCAGATCTCGCGCACCGGGTTGACCGTGCCCAGCACGTTGGAGGTATGGGTGATGGCCAGCAGCTTCACCTCGCCGGTCATCGCGGCGTGCAGCGCGTCCAGGTCGAGCGTGCCGTCGGCGTGGATCTCCGCCACCCGGATCGTCGCGCCGGTACGCTGGGCCACCAGCTGCCATGGCACGATGTTGGCGTGGTGCTCCATGCGGGACACCAGGATGATGTCGCCCGCCTTCAGGCGGGGCAGCGCCCACGAGTACGCCACCAGGTTGATCGCGAACGTGGTGCCGCTGCACAGCACCAGCTCATCGGCGCGCACGTTGAGGAAGCGCGCCAGCTTCCTGCGCGCGCCCTCGTACGCGTCCGTCGCCTCGGTGCCCAGCGTGTGCACGGCGCGGCTGACGTTGGCGTTGTGCAGGCGGTAGAAGTCATCGACCGCCTGGATCACCGATGCCGGCTTCTGGCCTGTATTGGCGCTGTCCAGATAGATCAGCGGCTTGCCGTTCACCTGCCGCGCCAGCAGCGGGAAGTCTCCGCGCACGCGCGCCCAGTCGACGGAGGTGCCGGCGCCAGGCAGGGCTTCGCGGTTCATGGCGCCTCCAGCGCCGCCAGCGCGGCGTCCACCCGGGCGAGCAGCGCCTCGCGCACGCCGGCATGCGCGATGACGCCCAGCGGTTCGCGGCAGAATGCGGCGGTCAGCAGCTGCCGGGCTTCGGCCTGGGTCAACCCGCGCGAGCGCAGGTAGAACAGGGCGTTGGCGTCGAGCTGCCCGACCGTGGCGCCATGGGCGGCCTTCACTTCGTCGGCGTGGATCTCCAGCACGGGCTGGGTGTCGATCTCGGCGTTGTCCGACAGCAGCAGGTTCTTGTTGGACAGTGCGGCGTCGGTGCCATCCGCGCCCTCGCGGATCAGGATGCCGCCATGGAAGACCGCGCGCGCGCGGCCCGCGCCGAGCCCGCGCCAGGTCAGTCCGCAGGCGGTGTCGCGGCCGATGTGGTCGATGCCCAGCCGGGTATCGATGTGCCGGCGGCCACCGGCCAGCAGCACGCCGTTCGCCGTCAGGCGCGCGTTGTCGCCCTCCAGGCGAACGTTGAGTTCGTGGCGCGACAGCGCGGCCCCCAGTTCCAGGTCGACGCGCCGGTAGTCGGCATCGCGCGCCAGCACCGCATCGGTACGCAGCAGCGAGGTTGCGCGCTCGCCCTCGGCCTGGACGCGTGCGTGCGACAGGGTCGCGCCCTTGGCCAGGTGCACGTGGCTCAGGGCATTGATGAAGTGCGCGTGCGGCGTGGCGGCGAAGTGATGCTCCACCACCGTCAGCGCGGCGCCTGCCCGCAGCTCGATCAGATTGCGCAGGTGCCAGGCACGGTCGGCGCCGTCCTCGGTGCCGATGAACACCAGGTGCAACGGCTGTTCGCTGCGCACGTCGGCCTCGGCGCGCAGCAGCAGGCCTTCGGTCGCCAGTGCGGCGTTGAGCCGGGCGAAGACCTCGTCGGAGCGCTCGAAGCGGCGCTGCAGGAAGCGCGCCGCATCGCCGCCCTCGGCCAGCGCCTCGGACAGCAACTGCAGGCTGACGCCATCGGGCAGGTCGGTGGTCAGCGACAGCGCCACCGAGTAGCGCCCGTTGACGAAGACCGCGCGCGGCGCCGGGATATCGGCCAGCAGCAACGGGTCCAGCGACGGCAGCGCGTCGACGGCAGCGAAGCTGCGGCGCTCCAGCTGCCGCAGCGAGGTGTACTTCCACGCCTCGGTACGCGGGCCGGGCAGGCCGTCGCGCAGCGCTTCGTCCAGCACGCTGCGGCGGGCGGCGTCGCCATGGAAAGTGGCCGACAGGGAATCCAGCAACGCGCTCATCAGGCGGCCTGCTCCGGGGCGACCCGGTCCTTGATCCATGCATAGCCGTGCTGTTCCAGCTCCAGCGCCAGTTCCGGGCCGCCGGTCTCCACGATGCGGCCGCCGGCCAGCACGTGCACCACGTCCGGCTTGATGTAGTCGAGCAGGCGCTGGTAATGGGTGATGACCACGAAGGCGCGGTCCGGCGAACGCAGCGCATTGACGCCATCGGCGACGTTCTTCAGCGCGTCGATGTCCAGGCCGCTGTCGGTCTCGTCCAGGATCGCCAGCTTCGGCTCCAGCACGGCCAGCTGGAAGATCTCGTTGCGCTTCTTCTCGCCGCCGCTGAAGCCTTCGTTGACGCCACGGTGCAGCAGCTCGTCCTTCAGGTGCAGCACGGCCAGCTTCTCGCGCACCAGCTTGAGGAACTGCATGGAATCCAGTTCCGCCTCGCCGCGCGCCTTGCGCTGGGCGTTGAGCGCGGCGCGCAGGAAATAGGTGTTGTTCACGCCCGGGATCTCGACCGGGTACTGGAACGCCAGGAACACGCCAGCGGCGGCGCGCGCTTCCGGTTCCAGTTCCAGCAGCGGCCTGCCTTCGAACTCCACCGTGCCGGCGGTGACCTCATAGCCCTCGCGGCCGGCCAGGATGTTGCCCAGCGTGGACTTGCCGGCGCCGTTGGGGCCCATGATGGCGTGCACTTCGCCGGGCTTCACCTCCAGCGAAAGACCCTTGAGGATGTCCTTGCCGGCGACGCGGGCGTGGAGGTTGTCGATCTTGAGCATGTGATTAGTGGTTTGTCATTTGTGATGGGTCGGAGACACCCGGAGGGATTCATGGGTGGGCGGAATCCGGCGTATCGCCAGTCCCGGGTCGCGGATCACCGCGCCGTTATCCCACGCTGCCTTCCAGCGACACTTCCAGCAGCTTCTTGGCCTCCACCGCGAACTCCATCGGCAGTTCGCGGAAGACCTGCTTGCAGAAACCGTCGACGATCATGCTGACGGCGTCTTCCTGGCCGATGCCGCGGGCGCGGCAGTAGAACAGCTGGTCGTCGCTGATCTTGGAGGTGGTGGCCTCGTGTTCCAGCGTGGCGGTGGGATTCTTCACTTCGATGTAGGGGAAGGTGTGCGCCCCGCATTTCTTGCCGATCAGCAGGCTGTCGCACTGGGTGTAGTTGCGCGCGCCGTCGGCGTTGCGGTCCACCTTCACCAGGCCGCGGTAGGTGTTCTGGCCACGGCCGGCGCTGATGCCCTTGCTGACGATCTTGGACTTGGTGCGCTTGCCCACGTGGATCATCTTGGTGCCGGTATCGGCCTGCTGGCGGTGGTGGGTCAGCGCGACCGAGTGGAACTCGCCCACCGAGTCGTCGCCCAGCAGCACGCAGGACGGGTACTTCCAGGTGATCGCCGAGCCGGTCTCCACCTGCGTCCAGGTCACCTTGCTGCGCGCACCGCGGCACTCGGCGCGCTTGGTGACGAAGTTGTAGATGCCGCCGCGGCCTTCCTCGTCGCCCGGGTACCAGTTCTGCACCGTGCTGTACTTGATCTCGGCGTCTTCCAGCGCCACCAGCTCGACCACCGCGGCGTGTAGCTGGTTCTCGTCGCGCATCGGCGCGGTGCAGCCTTCCAGGTAGGAGACGTAGGCCTTGTCCTCGCAGACGATCAGCGTGCGCTCGAACTGGCCGGTATGGCCGGCGTTGATGCGGAAATAGGTGCTCAGCTCCATCGGGCAACGCACGCCCCTGGGGATGAAGACGAAGCTGCCGTCGGAGAACACCGCCGAATTCAGCGCGGCGAAATAGTTGTCGCCCACCGGCACCACGGTGCCCAAGTACTGCTTCACCAGCTCGGGGTGCTCGTGGATGGCCTCGGACATCGAGCAGAAGATGATGCCCTTCTCGGCCAGTTCCTTGCGGAAGGTGGTGCCGACGGAGACGGAGTCGAACACCGCGTCCACCGCCACGCCGGCCAGCTTGGCGCGTTCGTGCAGCGGCACGCCCAGCTTGTCGTAGGTGTCCAGCAGTTCCTGCGGCACCTCGTCCAGCGAGGCGTATTTCGCCTTCGGCGCGCTGTAGTAGCTGATGGCCTGGAAATCGATGGGGCCGATCTTCAGCTTGGCCCAGTGCGGCACCGGCATGGTCAGCCAGTGGCGGTAGGCGGCCAGGCGCCATTCGGTCATCCATTCCGGCTCGTTCTTCTTCGCCGACAGGGCGCGGACGACGTCCTCGTCCAGGCCCGGCGGCAGCGAATCGGATTCGATGTCGGTGATGAAGCCGGCGTCGTAGCGACGTCCCAGCTGTTCCAGGATTTCAGCGTTCTCGGTGGCCATGGGGCTGCCTGCGGTTCAGCGGGTGGCGACCTGCACGGCGATGGGTCGCCTGCGCACGTCGTCGGAAGAGGAGGGGGTAGGGGCGATCATCTGCGCCAAGGTGAAACCGCGCAGGGCGTCGGCCACCACATCGTTGATCAGGCGCCAGTTGGCGCGCGCGCCGCACTGGTGGGCGATGCCGCACTGGCTCTCGCTCTGGCTGCATTCGGTCATCGCCAGCGGTCCTTCCATGGCCTCGACGATCTGGATCAGGCTGATGTCGGCCGCGTCGCGGCTCAGGCGGTAGCCGCCGTGCACGCCGCGCAGGCCTTCGACCAGCCCGGCCTGCGCCAGCGGCTTCAGCACCTTGCTGACGGTCGGCGTTTCCAGGCCGGAATGCTCGGCCAGGTCGGACGCACTGAGGATCTCGCCCGGGCGGGCGGCGAGCACGGTCAGGACGACGGTGGCGTAATCGGTCAGCTTGGTGACGCGGAGCATGGGGCGGGCAATCCATAAAACGTACCGAAATTGTACGCTTTTGGTCCGCCGGGCTCAAATGCGGGGATTTTCCCCGTTCAGGCCGGTGCCGCGAGGTTGACGGATGTCACCCGCGACGGCTGACGGCTGCGACTGATGCGGCCGTCGGCGTGCAGGGAAGATGGCCGTCGTCCACTCCGGACGGCCTCTTTCCCAGGATCCGCACCATGAACACCTCCCACGCCTCTTCCGCTTCGTCCGCCCGCGGCCTGGACCAGGGTTTCGTCTGGCGCGTGCTGCTCGCCCTTGGCGGCGTCTACCTGGCCGTGAAGCTGTTTCGCGGCCTGGGCCAGTTGTTCTGGACCGTCTTCGGCCTGGCGCTGGGCCTGTTCTGGATGTTCGATGGCCACCTCGGGTGAGGTGGCGGTGGGATTTCAGTGTTCCGCTGCGGTGTCGGCCGGCGGGGTGGGCAGCACCAGGCCCAGGTACGGCGCCGGCGGCGTCTGGCCCGGCGGCAGGGCTTCGGGCGCGGGCTGGCCGGCCGCGCCCAGCGAATGGACGAAGCGGTAGATCGCGCGACGGTCTTCTTCGGTCATCGCGCGCACGGCGAAGTCCGGCATCATCGGTCGGGTGCGCAGGTTGGCGCTGTATTCCAGCCATTGCGCCTCGGTCAGCTGCTGCATGCGCAGGCGCAGGTTGCTCGGATAGGTGGTGCCCCACGGACCGTGGAAACCCATCGGCGAACCCACCAGCCAGCCGGCCTTGTCGGTGGTGCCGCCGGATTCGGCATAGCCCGGCGTGTGGCAGTCGTTGCAGCCGGTGGTCCGCACCAGGTATTCGCCCCGGGCCAGCAGGTCGGCGTCGCTGGCCGTGGACGGCGGCGGACGCGAGGTGGTGCGGGTTTCGGAGGGCTGGCAGGCCGACAGGGCAAGGCACAGGGCGGTGGCGAACAGGATCGGGTGGGCGCGCATGAAGGCGGTCGCAATGAGGGGAACGGGCATCGAACGCGCCGCCCTGCACGGACCGGCCACGCGCCCGCGCGGAAGCGTTCAGGCAGCGGAAAGTTGGGAAACGCCGCGCGTTGGGTGAGAATCGTCGCTCCTCCCTCCCGCCGGACCCCCGCATGCCCCGCAAGATCGAAGCCCGCCAATCCGACATCCACGGCAACGGCGTGTTCGCCATCGCACCGATTCAGAAGGGCGAGCGGGTGGTGGAGTACAAGGGCAAGCGCCGCACGCACGAGGAAGTGGACGCCGACGACACCGGCGACGTGGACTCCGGCCATACCTTCCTGTTCACCCTCAACGACGAGTACGTGATCGACGCCAACCACAAGGGCAACAAGGCGCGCTGGATCAACCACAGCTGCGATCCCAACTGCGAAGCGGTGATCGAAGAGCACGACGGCAAGAACCGCAAGAAGGACAAGGTGTTCATCGAGGCCATCCGCGCCATCAAGCCCGGCGAGGAACTGACCTACAACTACGGCATCACCCTGGACGAGCCGCATACCGCGCGCCTGAAGAAGATCTGGGCCTGCCGCTGCGGCAGCAAGAAGTGCACGGGCACGATGCTGCAGCCCAAGAAAGGGCGCTGACCTTCACCAGGCACGGATGCCGCGGGATGCCGGAAGGTTGAAATGACCGAAGGCAGGTGTGGCATGCGCGCCGCCTCGATACCGTGCGCGCTCCGGACCACCACCCGCCCGCCATGACCTTGACCCGATTCGCCGGCCTGCTCGTGCTGGCCCTGCCTTGCGCCACGGCCCAGGCCGTCGAGATCGACGGCCGCATCCACCCCGCCGAATGGCAGGACGCGCAGCACGTGGCCGGCTTCCGCAAGACCCAGCCGCTGACCGGCGAACCGGGCTCGCTCGCCACCGAGGCCTGGGTGCTCGCCACTCCGGACGGCCTGGCCATCGCGTTCCGCAACACCCAGCCGCCGCACGTGCCGCGCACGCGGCAGAAGGTGCAGCGCGACTTCGACGAACAGGTCGACCGCGTCAACGCCTTCGTCGATTTCGACGGCGACGGCCGCACCGGTTATGCCTTCACCGTCAGTTCCACCGGCGGCATCGCCGACGAGATCATCACCAACGAGAACCAGTTCAGCGACGACTGGGACGGCCAATGGCGGCACGCGGTCGCCGAGGATGCGCAGGGCTGGTCGGTCGAGCTGCTGGTTCCGTGGCATACCGCGCCGATGCGCGACGGCACGGACGGGCAGCGCACGCTGAAGGTGTTCCTGGCCCGCGTGATCGGCTCCACCGGCGAGCGCATGGCCTGGCCGCAGGCCAGCTTCGAGCGCCCGCGCTTCCTGTCCGACTTCGCCGCCATCACGGTGCCGCAGTACGACCAGTCGCTGCTCGCGCTGACGCCCTACGTGTCCGGGCTGTACGACGACGTGGGCGGGCGCAGCGATTTCAACGGCGGCGCGGACATCTTCTGGAAGCCCAACGGGCGCTTCCAGCTGTCGGCCACGGTCAATCCCGACTTCGGCCAGGTGGAGGCGGACGACCTGGTGGTGAACTTCAGCGCCACCGAGACCTTCATCAGCGACAAGCGTCCGTTCTTCACCGAGAACCAGGGCATCTTCGAGCTGACCACGCCGTCGGACGACAGCCAGCAGCTGTACACGCGCCGCGTGGGCAGTACCGGCGACATCACCGCGGCGGTGAAGTTGAACGGCAGCCTGGGCAGGGCCAACTTCGGCCTGTTCTCCGCCGACGAGGATGGCGCCAGCGGGCGCCGTTACCACGCGCTGCGGCTGGTGCGCGATTTCGACACGCAGAACCTGGGCGCCATGCTGACCCGCGTCGACGATCCCGGGCGCGACCGCGAGGCCAGCGTGCTGGGGGTGGACCACAACTGGCGGCCGAGCGCGCGCTGGAACATCCGCACGCGCCTGCTGGGCAGCCGCATCCACCAGGCCGGCGACGCGCAGCAGGACTACGGCGCCACCGTCTGGGCCGACTACGAGATGGACCACGGCTGGCGCCAGCAGTGGATCGCCATGCATTTCGGCAACGACCTGCAGCTCAACGACTTCGGCTACCTGTCGCGCAACAGCACCAACTACCTGCACTGGGAGGCGCGCAAGCGCTTCACCGGCCTGCCGGAGGCGTCGCGCTATGCGTCCAAGGACTGGCGCTGGCGCGTCAGCAGCAGCCACAACAACCACGGCGAGAAGCTCAACGACCAGTTCCGCATGAGCCGCGAAGGCCAGCTGCGCGACGGCAGCTACGAGTATGCGCAGATCAACGTCAACAGCGCGGGGATCAGCGACACGCTGCTGCGCGGCAACGGCATCGTGCGCCTGCCGGCCAACACCAATGCGTATTTCGAGTACGAACGCCCGCGCAAGGGCAACTGGGCGCATGAAGTCGAGGTGGAAGCCTTCGGCGGCGGCCTGGCGGGCAACCGCAAGCTGGGCTCGGCCTTCTGGTATGGCGCCACGTATTTCATCAACGATGCCTTCAGCCTCAACGCGGGCCTGAACGTCGTCAGGCGCCCGGACTGGCTGATCTGGCAAGGCGCCGCGCAGGGCGACCTGGTGGGCGCATTCGACGGCCGCGAGACCAAGCTGCGCGCCGGCCTGGACTGGAACATCGACCCACGGCAGGAGCTTCGCGTGAAGCTGGAAGCGATCGCCATCAGCGCGCGCGTACACGATGCCTGGCGCTTCGATCCGTCCGGACATGCCATCGCCGCCCGCGATCCGGTGGACGATTTCAACGTGCGCAACCTGGGCTTCCAGGTGCGCTACCGCTACGAGCTCGCCCCGCTGTCCTACTTGTACGTGGTGTACGCCCGCGGCGGCTATGAGCAGCTGGCCGGGACGGAAGGCACCGACGAGGCGCTGCGCGACAGCTTCAGCCTGCGCAACGACGAGCAGCTGGTGGTGAAGCTGAGCTACCGCTTCGAACTGTAACGGCACCGCCCGGAAGCCGATGCGGTGCTGCCGGCCCGTCCACCGGGCGGCCACGCGCCCGCAGTGCGGACCTTTCCCCGCTTCTCTTCACGGCATGGGCGGCCCGGGCCGGAGGGCAGTCGAGCAGGCTCGACGGCACGCGTGCATGCGGGGTGGTGGGCTCAGCGTGCCGGGTCCGCCGGCAACTGCAGTTCCACGTGGCCATCGCGGATCCGCAGCGAATCGGCCGTCAGCGTGCCGGGCAACTGCGCCAGGTCATCGGCGCTCAACCGGTACAACGGACGCGTGCGGGCGTACTCGCGGATCAGGTCCTGCAGTACGTCGCGCGAGCCGCCGGGCAGGCCGCGCCCGCCCGCGCCGGACCCCAGGTGCTCCAGTTGCGGATCCACCAGGTGCAGGCCGCGCGTGCCGGGGTCGTAGCGCAGGCCGCTGCTGACGGTCACGTTGCCGTATTCCAGGCGCTCGCCGGTGGCCAGGGCGATGTCGTAGTTCATCTGCAAGTGCACGCGCTCGCCGGGCTGCGGGATGCTGACGCCCGGATCGCTCAGGGTCAACGATGCGAAACCCTCCAGCAACGATTCCTGCAGCGGAAAGCCGGCGCGCGCGGCGGTCTGCAGCTGTCCGGCATCGAACCGCAGTACCGGAGGCGTGGCCGCCGATGCCAGGACAGGCGCGGCCAGGAAGGCGAGCAGGGCAAGGCGGGCCAAGAGCGGCTTCATCATGGTGTCGTCTCTCACTGCAGGGGGATGACCACGTGGCCGCCTTCGATCCGCGGCGCGCCGATCTGCTTGCTGGCCGGCAGGCGACGCAGCACGTCGCTGTCGATCCTGTAGACCGGCTCGCTGCGCGCATATTCCTGCAGCACGGTGTTGACCAGCTGGCGGGTGCCGCCGGACATCAGCGAGCCCGCGCCGGGCACGTCCACGGAGAGGATTTCCGGGTTGTCCAGGTGCAGGCCACGGGTGGCAGGGTCGTAGCGCAGGCGGCTGGCCAGCGCGAAGTGCCCGCGGCTGACATCGCGCGCACCCAGGGCGCTCACGCCGATGTCGAAGTCCAGGCGCAGCCGGTCGTCGCCGGAGGGGATGCTGAGGCGCGGGTTGGTCAGCGTGGCGGACACCAGGCCCCCCAGCTTGTCGAACTCGCGCGGGAAGCTCTGGTTGAGATAGCGCTGCAATTGCGGCTGGGTGAAGTTGATCTGGTTGCCCAGCAGGCCGGTGACCGCATTGATCGTGCTGCAACCCGCCAGCGCGAGCGTGGCGCCGGCGGCAAGGGCGAGGGTGAAGAACTGGCGTCGTGTGCGGCGCATGGCGGGCTCCGGGAGGCGTCGGCGCACCATAGCCGGGCGTGCCTGTCCGGACGCTAACCGGCGGGGTCGGCGAAATGCCGCTTGCGTTCGGCGGTGTAGTGCCACCACGGCGTGGGCGCGCCGCCTTCCATGAACCGCACGGCGGCGATGAAGCAGTCGCACAGGCAGGGGTCGTGGCGCTGGCCGGTGGCGGCGTTCACCCGTTCGTACAGGGCATACGGGTCCTGGCGCACCAGCGCCTGTGGCGTGGCGATCCCGATGCCGCGCAGGTCGCCGGCGATGGACGGCCCGATGTTGGGGATGTCCTCGAGGGTGGCGGCTTCGGCGGCATGGCGGGCCTTCATCGCACGGAGTCTACCCCCGCCACGTCGCGCTCAGCCGGCGTCGCGGCCGCGCTCCTTCAACGAACGGACGAACTCGCCCATGTGCGGGCGCAGCGGTGCGAACAGGTCGTCGGCGTCCTTGCGGTGCGCGAGCATCAGCCCGCTCAGCAGCTTGGTGCCGACGACCAGCGCGGCGCGCTCGTCGCCGCTGAGGCCGCGCTGGCGTTGGACGTTCTCGAGAATGCGCATCCAGTCGTCGTGGCAGGCGTGTTCGAACTCGATGGTGCAGCGGCCGCTGCACTGCAGGCCGTCGTCCTCGATGGGCGTGACGGTGATGCGGTAGCGATGGGTGTCGGTGGGCATGGGGCGTACGCAGGTGGCGCGGTGGGAACCATCGCCACGATAGGCCCGTGCGGAAGGGCGGACGAGGGGGCGTTCCGTGATGGACTGTTCCGCCGGCCGGCGTGGTTCAGCGTGCGCGCGGCGATGCGCCTGCCCTGAACAGCGGCAGCGGGTCGTAGGCGCCCTGGGCGCCGTACACGCCGTAGTGCAGGTGCGGCGGCGTGCCGCGTGCGTTGCCGGTGGTGCCGACGACGCCCAGCGCATGTCCGGCCTGGATCGCCTGGCCGGTGGCCAGGCCGGGGGCCCAGTCGTCCAGGTGTGCGTAGTAATGGCGCTCGCGGCCGGGACCCAGCACCCAGACCTGGCGGCCACCCAGGCCGCCGTCGCGGACGGCGACCACGATGCCGCGCGTGGCGCTGCGCACCGGCGTGCCGCGCGCGGCGAAGATGTCCACGCCCTGGTGCGTGCGGTCCGCGCCGCGGGGTGCGCCGAACGTGTCGGCGATCTGCCGTGCGCGCACGCCGTCCACCGGTACCGGCAGGGCATCCGGCGGCGGCGCGCGCGAGATGTCCCACAGCATGCGTGGCGGCGCCATGAACGGTCGGTTCCATGCCCATGCCAGCAGGAGGCCGAGCAACGACAGCGTGAGCAGCCACCCGGCGATGCGTCGCCCGCGGCGCGCGGCAGACCGCATGGCGGGTCAGGGCAGTGCCGGCGGCTGCGGCTGCGCCAGCTGGCGCTCCAGCTGCGCCTTCAGCGAGGGCTCAAGCCGCAGTTGCTTCGCCAACTCGTCCAGATACGCGCGCTCCATGAAGTTCTGCTGGTCGGCCACCATCAGGCTGGCCAGGTACATCTCCGAGGCGATCTCCGGCGTGCTGCCGGCGCGTGCGACTTCCGCCGGGTCCAGCGGCTTTTCCAGTTCGGCATGCAGCCACTGCTGCAGTTCGCCGTCGGTGCCGATGCGCGAGAATTCGCCTTCGATCACGTCACGCTCGCGGGCGTCGATATGGCCGTCGGCCTTGGCGGCGGCCACCAGCGCTTTCAGGATGGCCTGGCTGTGCAGTTCCGCCTGCGGCGGCGGCAGGCGGTCCACCGTCTGCGGACCCGCGCCGGCGGCGAAGCCGCCCTGCTGCTGCTTGTAATCGTTGTAGGCGCGGTAGGCCATCACGCCGATCGCCGCCAGCCCGCCGTAGGTGGCCAGCTTGCGCGAGGTCTTGTTCTTGCCCAGCAGCAGGCCCAGCGCGCCGCCGGTGATGGCGCCCTTGCCGAAGTCGGCATTGAGCACGCTGCCGTTGCCGCTGGAGGATTTGAGCAGGTGGTCGAGGAAACCCTGGATCTTCATGCCTGGCGCGCCTTGTTCGGGAGGGATACCCCGGACCTGCGGGCGGCGGTGGGCGATCGCAAGGGTGACCTCCGGCAGGGTGGCGCGCGCAGGCAAAAAAAACGGGACGGCCAGGCCGTCCCGTTCGGGTCACGCAAGATGCGCGGCGATCAGGCCGCGGCGTCCTTCAGCTTCTTCAGCGGACGCACCTTGACCTTCACCGAGGCGGGCTTGGCGGCGAACCACTGCTCTTCCTTGGTGAACGGGTTGATGCCCTTGCGCTTCGGCTTGGCCGGCACGTTGACGGCGGTGATCTTCAGCAGGCCCGGCAGGGTGAAGGAGCCGGCGCCCTTCTTGTTGATGGACGCATGCACGGCGCTTTCCAGCGAGGCCAGCACGGCGCGGACGTCCTTGGCGGCCACGGCGGTGACTTCGGCGATGTGGGCGACGAGGCCCGACTTGCTCAGCGCTTCCTTGATCGGCTTCGGCGCGGCCGGCTTGGCGGCGGCCTTCGGTGCGGCTTTCTTGGCGGCCTTCTTCGGCGCGGCCTTCTTGGTGCTCTTTGCCATGTGTCCTGTCTCTACGGTCGAGTGGTTGGGTAATCGGGCCGATCGCGTCGGCATGCGAAATGTAGGGCAAAGAACTGGCGGCGCCAAGAGCGGAAAGGCCCCAAAACGCCTTTTTTTTCGGTTTTTTCCTGTTTCGCCTCCACCGCACGTCGGAAATCACCGGCGCAGCGACCGGATCGGCGCGGGGAGATGCGCCGGATGCGGCGTCCTTTGCGCGCCTGCGCGACAGGACGCCGCACCCTGCGCCACCGCTCAGTCCTCGTCGTGCCTCGGCCGATAGGCCTCCATCAACTTCTGCTGCACCGCCGGCGGCACGGGCTCGTAATGGCTGAAATCCAGGCTGTAGCGCCCCTGGCCGGCGGTCATGGATTTCAGTTCCGCGGCATAGCCTTCCAGTTCCGCCAGCGGAACCTGCGCCCTCACCATGATCTCGCCGCGCACGGTGTCGGTGCCGTTGATGCGTGCGCGCTTGCCGGCCAGGTTCCCGGTGACGTCGCCGACCTGCGCTTCCGGCACCGCGACTTCCAGGTCCACCACCGGCTCGAGCACCTGCGGCCTGGCCCTGGCGACGGCATCGAGGAAGGCCTTCTTGCCGGCGGCGACGAAGGCCACTTCCTTGCTGTCCACCGGATGGTGCTTGCCGTCATGGACGATCACCCGCAGGTCCTGCAGCGGATAGCCGGCCACCGCGCCCGCCGACAGCACCTGGCGCACGCCTTTCTCCACGGCCGGCAGGAACTGCCCGGGGATGGTGCCGCCCTTCACTTCGTCGACGAACTCGAAGCCGGCGCCGCGCGGCAGCGGTTCGACGCGCAGCGCCACTTCGCCGAACTGGCCGGCGCCGCCTGTCTGCTTCTTGTGGCGGTGGTGGCCCTCGGCCTTCGCCGCGATGGTCTCGCGGTAGGCGATGCGCGGCGGGCGTGTCTTCACCTCCACGCCGTGGCGCTCTTTCAGCCGCTCCAGCATGACCCGCAGGTGCAGGTCGGACAGGCCGCGGATCACGGTCTCGTTCAATTCGGGCTGGTGTTCGACCACGAAGGCGGGGTCCTCCTCGGCCAGCTTCTGCAGGGCGATGGACAGCTTCTGTTCCTGGCCCTTGCTGGCGGCCTCGATGGCCAGGCCGAACATGGGCCTGGGAAAATCGATTGGCGCCAGGTGGATGTGGTCCTCGTCGTGGCTGTCGTGCAGCACGGCGTCGAAGTGCAGGTCCTCCACCTTCGCCACCGCGGCGATGTCGCCGGGGATGGCCTGTTCGATCTCCACGTGGTCCTTGCCCTTGAGCTTGAACAGGTGGCCCACCTTGAACGGCTTCTTGCCGTCGTCGACGAACAGTTGCGAGTCCTTCTTCAGCGTGCCCTGGTACACGCGGAAGATGCCCAGCTTGCCGACGAACGGATCGTTGACGATCTTGAAGACGTCGGCGATGACGTGCGCGCGCGGGTCGGGCACGGCCTCGATCGGCTGCGGACCGCTGCCGTCGGACTTCATGAAGGGCGGCGGGTTGGCTTCGGCCGGATTGGGGAACAGGCGCTCGGCCACGTCCAGCAGTTCCTTCACGCCCACGCCCGTGCGCGCGGAGGCGAAGCACACCGGCACCAGATGGCCCTCGCGCAGGCATTGTTCGAAGGCATCGTGCAGTTCCTCGCCCGACAGGCCGCCTTCGCCCAGGTCCAGGTAATGTTCCATCACCGTCTCGTTGATCTCCACCACCTGGTCGATGATCTTCTGGTGCCAGTCGGCCACATCGCCCAGGTCGGAGGTGCCCGTCGATTGCCGGAAGCAGTCCACGACCGCCTTGCCGCCATCGGCGGGCAGGTTGAGCGGCAGCACTTCGGCGCCGAATTCCTCGCGCAGCGCCGCCAGCACGCCGGCGCAGTTGGCGCCTTCGTGGTCGATCTTGTTGATGACGATGGCGCGGCACAGGTGGCGTTGGGCGGCGCGTTCCATCAGCCGGCGCGTGCCATGGGCGACGCCCTGGTCGGCGTCGACCACGATCAGGGCGGTTTCCACCGCGGAAAGCGCCGACAGGGCGGGGCCGCGGAATTCCGGGTAGCCGGGCGTGTCGATCAGGTTGACGTGCATGCCGCCGTGGTCGGTGCTGGCGATGGCGGTATCGATGGAATGGCCGCGGCTCTTTTCGAGGGGGTCGTGATCGGACACGGTGGTGCCGCGTTCGATGGTGCCTGCCACCTGGAGGGCGCCGCCGGCATGCAGCAGGGCTTCGAAGAGCGTTGTTTTGCCGGCGCCGGGGTGGCCTGCCAGGGCCACGTTGCGGATCTGTTGCGTGCTGTACGACATGAGGCCGTTCCTCCCGTGGATGGGGTCGAAGGGCCGTCATGGCTGTCCGGGCAGAGCGCGTCCCGTGAGCGTGGCGCTCGGCGGGCGGTCATGGCGGGGGCTCAGCATCCGGCGTGCGCGGGGGAGGGGTCAAGTCGCACTGCGGTACATGGCGTGAACATCCGGCGGTGTACCCTGCATCTCCCCTGACCCGAGGAGCACGACCATGGCTTTGAAGCGTTACGCCGATGCGGTGTGGGCCGGCGACCTGCAGTCCGGCAAGGGCGGCCTGAGCACGCCGCAGAGCGGCCTGTTCGAGGGCCAGAACTATTCGTTCAAGACCCGCTTCGGCGACGAGAAGGGCACCAACCCGGAAGAACTGCTGGCGGTCGCCCACGCCGGCTGCTTCACGATGGCGCTGTCGGCGGTGCTGGGCAAGGCGGGCTTCACGCCCGACAAGCTGCAGACGCGCGCCGAGGCGACGATGGAGCCGGGCATGGATCCGGGCCCGACGATCACCGCGATCAAGCTGACCGTCTCGGCCAGCGTGCCGGGGATCAGCGCGGCGCAGTTCGAGGAGATCGCCCAGCAGGCCAAGGCCGGCTGCGTGATCTCGCGCGCGCTGTCGGTGCCGGTCTCGCTGGAGGCGACCCTGCTTTGACGGATTCGCGTGCCGCCCTGCTCGTGCATGGCGCGGGCGGTGGTGGCTGGGAATGGAACGTGTGGCGTGGCGTGTTCGAGGCGGCGGGCTTCCGCGTGGAGGCCCCCGATCTCATGCCTGCGCATGAGGGATTGGCGGCGACCTGCCTGCAGGATTACCAGGACCAGGTCCGCGCGGCGCTCGCGGCGCTACCCGGGCCGCGCGTTCTGGTCGGCGCGAGCCTGGGCGGCCTGCTGGCCCTGGGTGCTGCCGACGATGCGGCTGCGGTGGTACTGGTCAATCCGCTGCCACCTTCCCCATGGCATACCGGGATGCCCGAGCGCGACTGGCCGGACGTGGTGCCGTGGCGGCGCGATGCGCGGCTGTCGGGTACGCGCCGGGCATTGCCCGGAGCGGATGAGGCCACTGCCCTGTTCGCGTTCCGTCATTGGCGCGATGAATCCGGTGCGGTGCTGCGCGAAGCGCGATCCGGTATCGCGGTGTCGCGTCCCGCATGCCCGATGTTGTGCGTGGTGTCCGATCATGACGACGACGTACCCCCGGCGATCACGCGGACCATGGGCCAGGCCTGGGGCGCGGACGTGCTGCAAACGGTTTCGGGTTCGCACGTCGGTCCCCTGCTCGGACGCGAGGCGGCGCGCATCGCCACCCAAGCTGTCGAGTGGCTAAACCGGACCGTTTCATCCCGCTGAGTTCAGCCATGTTTCACCCGCATCGGCCGAGCATGCCTGCACGCCAATCCGGCGTGGGGGAGTACCCGACATGAAGCGTCCATCCGCCACCGTGCTGGCCCTCGGCCTGCTCGCCTCCGGCGTGGCATCCGCACAGTCCGCGCGCTACTACGGCACGACAGACCGCTATGGCGATGAACCCTATTACGACTATGCGCGGGTGGTGCGCGTGGATCCGATCATCGACAACGGGTACGGCCGCAACGAAGGCTATGCCGGTACGGCGACGGGGCAGCGCTGCTACTACCGCCACGCCGACGACGTCTACGCGCGTGACGCTTACGGCGATGGTGACCGCAACGATGGTTACAACGGCGATCCTTACCGCGATGACGGCTACTACGGCGATCGCCGCTATCCCGACCGTGGCACGGAATCGGGCCGCACCGTCGCCACCGTGATCGGCGGCATCGCCGGCGCGGTACTGGGCAGCAAGATCGGCGACGGCAGCGGGCGCTATGTGGGCACCGCCGTGGGCTCGATGGTGGGGGGCATGGCCGGGCGTTCGATCTACGACAACGCGCAGCGCGAACGTACCGTACAGCGCGGCCAGGTCCGCGTCTGCGATCCGGTGCCCGTCGGCAATGGCCGCTACGGCGACGACTACTACGGTGATGGCCGTGTCAGCGGCTACGACGTGACCTACGAATACGGCAATCGCACCTATCACACCCGCACCGACCATCACCCCGGCGACCGCATCCGCGTCCGGGTGGATGTTCGTCCCGAATAGGCCTTGGCGCCGGTTCTGGTGCGCAGGCAGCTTCGCAGGAACGGGTATGCCGCAACCGAGGGGCCGCAAGGCCCCTTTCTTGTTGCGGTGCGCGGCGCCATTGCGCATAGTCGCGCCCTGGACCGGGAGGGGAGCGCGGCATGCGGCGTCTGGCGTGGTTGACGGGGTTCGGCGTGGGGTGTGTGGTGGTCGCGGGCCTGGCCCAGGCGCAGGTCCACCTACTGACGGCCGAGCGCGTGCACACCTCCGATCCGGCGCGCCCGGTCGCGCAGGCGATCGCATGGGATGCGCAGGGCCGCATCCTCGCCGTGGGCGGCGCCGATGACCTGCGCGCCCGTTATCCCGACGCTCGCCGCGTGGAGGCGCCCGGCAGGACCGTCATTCCCGGCCTGATCGATGCGCACGGCCACGTGATGGGCCTGGGCTACGCGCTGATGCGCGCGGACCTGGTGGATGCGCGCGACAAGGCCGACGTGATCGCGCGCTTGCGCGAGTACGAGAAGCAGCTGCCGGCCAATGCATGGCTGCTGGGCAGCGGCTGGGATCAGAACGACTGGCCGGAGAAGGTGTTTCCCACGGCTGCCGACCTGGATGCCGCCTTTCCCGATCGCCCCGTGTGGCTCGAGCGTGTGGACGGCCATGCCGGCTGGGCCAACAGCGCGGCGCTGCGCGCGGCCTCGGCGAAGGCGTCGCGACCGCTGGACGGCGAGTGGCAACCGGATGGCGGCCGTATCGAGCGGGCGGGCGGGCGCCCCACCGGCGTGTTCGTGGATGCGGCCATGTCGCTCGTCCATGCGGTGGTGCCGGCGCCCGATGCGGCTTACCGCCGGCAGGCGCTGGAGAAGGCCACCCAGGCGGCCGTGCGCCACGGCCTGACCGGTGTGCATGACATGGGCGTATCGCGCGAGGACCTCGCGCTGATGAAGCGGTTCGCCGATGAAGGTCGCCTGCCCTTGCGCATCGACACGTATGCGGATGGCGATGGTGGGGCACTGGCGGACCTGTGCGCGGAGGGTCTGTACCGCCATGCCGGCGGCCGCCTGCAGATGCGGGGCGTGAAGTTGTATGCCGACGGCGCGCTCGGCAGCCGGGGTGCCGCCCTGCTGGAGGACTACAGCGACGACCCCGGCAACCGTGGCCTGCTGGTGACCGAACCGGCGGCGCTGGAAGCGGCGATGCGCAAGGCGCGCGACTGCGGCGTGCAGGTGGCGACGCACGCCATCGGCGACCGTGGCAACCGGATGGTGCTGGATGCCTATGTCCGCGTGCTGGGCGATGCGGCCAAGGCCGACCACCGCTGGCGGATCGAACACGCTCAGGTGGTGGCGCCGGAAGAATTCCCGCGCTTCGCCGCACTGGGCGTGATCGCCTCGATGCAGCCCACGCATGCGACCTCGGACATGCCGTGGGCAGAGGACCGCCTGGGCCCGACACGCATCAAGGGCGCTTATGCGTGGCAGCGCCTGCAGGCCAGTGGCGCGAAGCTGGCGCTGGGATCGGATTTCCCGGTGGAGTCGGTCGATCCGCGTCGTGGCCTGCATGCGGCGGTGACGCGCCAGGATGGGCACGGTGCGCCGGTGGGGGGCTGGATGCCCGACCAGCGCCTCAGCGCGGCCGAGGCGCTGCGCGGTTTCACGGCCGATGCGGCATGGGCGGCGCATGACGAGGGCGAAGTGGGACGGCTCGCCCCGGGCCTGCGCGCGGACTTCGTCGTGCTCGACGAGGATCCGCTGGCGGTGCCGGGCGCGCAGCTCGATGACCTGCGCGTCCGCTCGACGTGGGTGGATGGGAAACCGGTCTACGAGGCGGAGTAGTTTTCTGCCTGTGGGGGAGCGAGGTGAGTCGCGATGGCTCGCCGGGATGGGGTGCCTGCCCCTTGGGCTCATTCGAGAATCGCGCTTTCGCGACCGACGTCGCTCCCACACGACGTTGCCATCGTCACCAGTCGATCCGGCCGGTCACGATGGTGCGCACGTGGCCGCCGGACCAGACATCGCCGGCCGGGTCGACGCGCAACTGCAGACGGGCGTCGTAGCCGACCTCGCGACCCTGGCTGACCACGTAGCGGCCGTCGCGGCCCGGCAGCGCGTCGCGCGATTTCAGCCAGGCCGCCAGGGTCGCGTTGGCGGCGCCCGAAGCCGCGTCTTCGAACGCGGCGGGCGCACCCACGAATGCGCGCACGGCCAGGTCGTAGTCACGACCCGGTGTGCGTGCATAGGCGCACACGCCCATGCTGTCGGTGGCGCGCGCCAGGGCGCCGATCGCATCCCAGTCGGGGGTGGCGGTACGCAGTGCGGCTTCGTCGCGCACCTCGGCCAACCACCAGCGGCGGCCGCCATCGACCAGGGCGGGGGGCAGCGCGCCGGCGGGCAGGGCCGCCAGAGCGGCACCCAGCAGCGCATCGCCCGCGGGATCGCCTTCCTTCACCACGGTCGCGCGCGGTGTGCGCACGGCGATCGTGCGCGCCGCGCCTTCGCCCTCGACGCGCAGCGGCAGCACGCCGGCCGCGCCTTCCTGCATCAGCAGGCCGTCGACGGGCGCGGCGAGTCCCGCATCCAGCACCACGTGCGCGGTGCCGACGCTGGGATGGCCGGCGAACGGCACCTCGCGGCGCGGGCTGAACATGCGCACGGCGTAGCTGGCACCGGGGCGCGTGGGCGCGAAGACGAAGGTGGTTTCCGGCAGCCGCGTCCAGCGGGCGATGGCCTGCATGGCGGCATCATCGAGCCCGGCGGCGTCGAGGACGACGGCCAGCGGATTGCCCGCGCCGGGGCGGTCGGCGAACACGTCCAGCTGGACGTAGCGGCGAGAGGTCATGGGGGGATTCGCGTGGGGGCCGGGCAGCTTACCAAGTCGCGCGGCGGCCGATGGCGGGCCGCACCACCGCCGCCCGCCCGCTGGCGGGCGAAGCTTCAGCTCGCCCATCCTCCGTCCGCACCCGCACCCGCACGGCAGGAGAACACGCCGCTTTCCGGGCATGGGGGACGGTTCGTTGCATGCGGTACGGTCCGGGCCGCATGCGGGGCCTTGGGCTAGAATCGACGGTTCACGCCCGAAGGGTTCGGGCATCCTCACCCCACTCTCCATGCCCTCTGCCACTCCCGCGTCCGATCGTTGGATCGTCCTCAAGTTCGGCGGCACCTCGGTGTCGCGCCGCCATCGCTGGAACACGATCGGCAAACTGGCGAAACAGCGGGCGGACGAACGGGGCGCGCGCGTGCTGGTGGTGGTGTCGGCGCTGTCCGGCGTCACCAACGAGCTGACCGCCATCGCCGACGGCGCGGCCGACAGCGCCGAGCGCGTGGCGAAACTGGAGCAGCGCCACCGCCAGTTCCTCGCCGAGCTGGAACTGGATGCCGACGCGGTGCTGGGCGATCGCCTGGCGGCGCTGCGCAACCTGCTGGCCGACCCCCGTGCCGCCGCCCGCACGCTCGACTGGCAGGCCGAGGTGCTGGCGCAGGGCGAACTGCTCTCCTCCACCCTCGGTGTGGCCTACCTGCGCGCGCAGGGGCTGGATTTCGGCTGGGTGGACGCCCGCCACTGGCTGCAGGCCAACTTCCTGCCCAACCAGAGCCCGTGGGCGCAACGGCTGTCGGTATCCTGCAATACGGCGCCGGACCAGGACTGGCGCCGCGCGTTCGCCGGCCAGCCGACGGCCATGCTGCTGACGCAGGGCTTCATTTCCCGGCATGCCGACGGCGGCACCGCCATCCTCGGCCGCGGCGGCTCGGACACCTCCGCCGCCTACTTCGGCGCACTGCTGGGTGCGCAGCGCGTGGAGATCTGGACCGACGTGCCGGGCATGTTCAGCGCCAATCCGCGCGAAGTGCCGGATGCGCGCCTGCTGACGCGGCTGGACTACTACGAGGCGCAGGAAATCGCGACCACCGGCGCGAAGGTGCTGCACCCGCGTTCCATCAAGCCCTGCCGCGATGCCGGCGTGCCCATGGCCATCCTCGATACCGAGCGCCCCGAACTGCCGGGCACCACGATCGACGGCAACGCGGTCACGGTGCCCGGGGTGAAGGCCGTCAGCCGCCGCAACGGCATCGTGCTGGTGTCGATGGAAGGCATCGGCATGTGGCAGCAGGTCGGCTTCCTGGCCGACGTGTTCGCGCGTTTCAAGAAGCATGGCCTGTCGGTGGACCTGATCGGCTCCTCGGAGACCAACGTCACCGTGTCGCTGGACCCCAGCGAGAACCTGGTCAGCACCGATGTGCTGGCCGCGCTGTCGGCCGACCTGGCCGAGATCTGCCGGGTGAAGGTGATCGCGCCGTGCACGGCGATCACCCTGGTCGGTCGCGGCATGCGTTCGCTGCTGCACAAGCTGTCCGACGTCTGGGCGATGTTCGGCCGCGAGCGCGTGCACCTGATCTCGCAGTCGTCCAACGACCTCAACCTGACCTTCGTGATCGACGAGGCCGATGCCGAGGGCATGCTGCCGTTGCTGCACGAGGCCCTGATCGACAGCGGTGCCATGCCGACCGACGAGGCCAGCGTGTTCGGTCCCAGTTGGCGCGAGATCAACGGGGCCGTGCGCCATCGCGGCGTGCGCTGGTGGAGCGCGCCCGCCGCGCGCCGGCAGCTGCTGTCGCTGGCGCGGGCCGGCACGCCGCGCTACGCCTACAACCTGGACGTGGTGCGCGCCCGCGCCCGCGCGCTGGCGGGCATCGCGGCGGTCGACCGGCGCTTCTTCGCGATCAAGGCCAACTCGCACCCGGACATCCTGCGGACGCTGGTGGAGGAGGGCTTCGGCCTGGAATGCGTCTCCCGCGGCGAGCTGGAGCGCGTCTTCGAAGTGGTGCCGGCGCTGCCGATGGAGCGCGTGCTGTTCACGCCCAGCTTCGCGCCGCGCGAGGAGTATGCCTTCGCCCTGGAGCGCGGCATCAACGTGACCCTCGACAATGTGGAAGCGCTGCAGCACTGGCCCGAGGTGTTCCGCGGGCGGCGCCTGTGGCTGCGGGTGGACCTGGGGCGCGGCGACGGCCACCACGACAAGGTGAAGACCGGCGGCAAGACATCCAAGTTCGGCCTGCCGCTGGTGAAGCTCGAGGAGTTCCTGTCCGCTGCGCGTGCGCTGGACGCGCGCGTCGTCGGCCTGCATGCGCACCTGGGCAGCGGCGTGGAGAGCGCGCAGCACTGGAACCAGATCGCCGACGAACTGGGCGGGCTGGCGGACCAGATAGGCACCATCGAGACCATCGACATCGGGGGCGGCTTGCCCATCCCCTATGCGGAAACGGACGAACCCTTCGATCTGGCGGCCTGGGGCGAAGGCCTCGCGGCGATCAAGGCAGCGTATCCCGGCTATCAACTGGTGATCGAGCCGGGTCGTTATCTGGTGGCCGAATGCGGGGTGCTGCTGGCGCAGGTCACCCAGGTGGTGGAGAAGCTGGGCATCCGCCGTGTGGGCAGCGATGCCGGCATGCACACGCTGATACGCCCCGCGCTGTACGACGCCTGGCACGATGTGGCCAACCTGTCGCGCCTGGACGACACGGAACAGGAACCGTTCGATGTGGTGGGTCCGATCTGCGAATCCAGCGACATCTTCGGCAAGCGCCGCAAGCTGCCTTCGGCGACGGCCGAGGGCGACGTGCTGCTGTTCTCCGACGCGGGCGCCTACGGCTACGTGATGGCCAGCCACTACAACCTGCGCGGCCTGCCGGCGGAAGACGTGATGGAAGGAGTGTCCGGCGATGTCGCCGCGGACTGAACTCATCGTGTCCAGCCTGACGGCCGCCGCGGCACTGACCGTCGCGGTCGTGCTGCTCATGGATGCGGACCGGCGTACGCCCGGCATGGCGGAGCTGGCATCGGCATTGCGCCTCATGCCGGCGGCGATGCTGGCGGCCGGGCCGGGCGCGTGGTTCGTCGCCCGCTGGCATGCGCGTGCCAGCGCCGCGGGACATCGGTGGAAGGCCGGCGGCATGACCCTGCGCGTGCTGCTGGTGGTTTTCCTGCTGTTTCCGTTCGCGATCGCCGCCTGGGCGGTGGCGGCCACCGGGATCGACCAGGTGGCGGCCAGCCGTCCGGCAGGATTCGCGCAGGCGCTGGCCTGGTTGCCGGTCATCGTCTTCTACGGTTCCCTCGCGGCCCTGCTGTTCGGCGCCGCGCCGCTGTTCGTTCTCGAATACTTCGCCTGCCGCCGCTACCTGCGCCGCCAGGCCGTTCCTTCCACGGATCACGCATGACGACTTTCGACAAATCCAGCATCCGCGCCTTCCGTTTCGTCCGCTGTTCCTTCGATGCGCAGAGCGGCATCGCGCGGCTGGTGTACGCCTTCGACGATGGCCCCGAACTGACCGAGACCGTGACGGTTCCGGGTGCGCCGTTCGTGCTGGATGCCGCGCGCGCGCAGGCCGTCGAACAGGCGGTGCGCCTGTTGCACCTGATCACCGGTGTGAGCTACTACAAGGCCGCCGTGCCCAACGAGATCCGCATCGAGGGCTATGCCATCGATGCCGCCACCGCGGTGCTGATGGAACAGGTATACGTCCACGGTCTGGGTGAATTCGCCTACCGGAACGGCCTGAGCCTGCATGGCCGGGTACGCTTCCCGGTGGGTGCCCAGGCGCCGTCGGCTGCGCCGCCGGCGGGGCTGCGCGCGCACGCGCTGGTCGCCATCGGCGGCGGCAAGGACTCGCTGGTCAGCATCGAAGCGCTGCGGGGCGCGGGCACCGACCAGACCGTCACCTGGATCGGCGGCTCGCAGCTGATCGCCGCCTGCGCGGCCCGTACCGGGCTGCCGACGCTCAACATCGGCCGTGCGCTGGCGCCGGAACTGTTCGAGTACAACCGCCAGGGCGCCTGGAACGGCCACATCCCGGTCACCGCCATCAACTCGGCCATCATGGTGCTGGCGGCGCTGCTGCACGGCGTGGACCAGGTGGTGTTTTCCAACGAGCGCTCGGCCAGCTACGGCAGCATGATCCCGGGCACCGGCGAGGTGAACCACCAGTGGTCGAAGGGTTGGGCCTTCGAACAGGCGTTCGGCGAGTACGTGCAATCGCATGTGGCCGCGGACCTGCAGTACTACTCGCTGCTGCGGCCGTTGTCGGAACTGGCGGTGGCGCGGCAGTTCGCCCGCACCGACCATTACGACGCGCATTTCTCCAGCTGCAACCGCAACTTCCATCTGCTGGGCGAACGACCGACCAACCGCTGGTGCGGCGTGTGCCCGAAATGCCACTTCGTATTCCTGGCGCTGGCACCGTTCATGCCCAAGCCGCGCCTGGTGGGCATCTTCGGCCGCAACCTGCTCGACGACGCCAACCAGACCGCCGGCTTCGACGCCTTGCTGGAATACCAGGACCACAAACCGTTCGAATGCGTCGGCGAAGGCCAGGAATCGCGTGCGGCGATGGCGACGCTGGGCGAGCGGCCGGAATGGCGGGAGGATGTGATTGTCGCGCGCTTCAATGGCGAGATCCGCCCGCAGCTGGCTGCGTCGGAGCTGGCCGTGGCGCCCTTGCTGGAAATCGGCGGCGAGCACCGCATTCCCGCCGCGCTGTGGGAGCGCCTGCGTGCGAATTTCGCAGCTTGAGGGCCGGCGTGTCGCGCTGTGGGGCTGGGGGCGTGAAGGCCGCGCCGCCCATCATGCCGTGCGCGGGCGGCTGCCCTCGCTGCCGCTGACGCTGTTCTGCAACGAACAGGAAGCCGCGGACGCCGCGGCGCTGGGCGACCCGCTGCTATCGGTGGAGATCGAAGCGAGCGCCGAACGCCTTTCCGCGTTCGAGATCGTCATCAAGTCGCCCGGGATCAGTCCGAATACGCCGGTGGCCGTTGCCGCGACCGCGGCAGGCACACGCTTCATCGGGGGCACCGGCCTGTGGTTCGGCGAACACGCGGGCGACGACGGCGTGGTCGCGCATACGTTCTGCGTCACCGGCACCAAGGGCAAGAGCACGACCACCTCGCTGCTGGCGCACCTGTTGCGCGCGGCGGGGAAGCGCACCGTCCTGGCGGGCAACATCGGCCTGCCGATGCTGGAGGTGCTGGATCCTCAGCCGGCATCCGACGAATGGGCCATCGAGCTGTCCAGCTACCAGACCGGCGATGTCGCCGACAGCGGCGCACGCCCGGACGTGGCGATCGTGCTGAACCTGTTCCCCGAGCACCTGGACTGGCACGGCAGCGAGACGCGTTACATCGAGGACAAGCTGAAGCTGGTCACGGGCGCACACCCGCGCATCGCCGTGCTCAACGCGGCCGATCCGCGGCTGGCCGCGCTCGTCCTGCCGCACAGCGATGTGCGCTGGTTCAACCGTGCCGACGGCTGGCACCTGCGCGAGGACGATCTGTACCGGGGCGACGTGTTCGTCATGGATACCCGCCCGCTGCCACTGCCGGGACGCCACAACCGCAGCAACCTGTGCGCCGTGCTGACGGCGCTGGAGGCGCGCGGCATCGATGCGCTTCCGCTGGCTGCGCAGGCGCAGTCCTTCCGTCCGCTGCCCAACCGCCTGCAGACGATGGGGGTGCGCGACGGCATCACCTGGGTCAACGATTCCATCAGCACCACGCCGCACGCCACGCTGGCCGCGCTGGAGTGTTTCGCCGGGCGCCGCATCGCGCTGCTGGTCGGCGGGCACGACCGGGGCGTGGACTGGTCCGATTTCGCCCATCGCATGCGCGGCGGGGCGCCGGCGGCCATCATCACGATGGGGGCCAACGGCCCGCGCATCCACGCGCTGCTCGCGCCCGTTGCGCGCGAGGCAGGGTTCGCGCTGGCCGCCACGGACACCCTGCCTGAGGCGGTTGCCGCCGCACGTGCGGCGCTGGATGGCGAAGGCGTCGTGCTGATGTCGCCCGGCGCGCCCAGCTTCGGCCAGTACAAGGACTACGTGGCGCGTGGACGCCACTTCGCGGCGCTGGCCGGATTCGATCCCGATGCGATCACGGCGATCCCGGGCCTGGGGATCGCCTGACCGCCCGGCGGGCGGATCCGTTTTCGGCGCGGCGGCGTAGACTGGGTCCGTCACCTGCCCCCGAGGAGTCCGCCATGCGCCACCGCCTGCTGCTGTCCGGCCTGTTGTCGCTTTTCTGGTCGCCCGTCCTGCTGGCGGCACCCGTCGCCAGACCGCTCGAATGGAAGCTGGGCGGCGATACCTTCTCCGGGTATCTGGTGTACGACGACAGCGTGACGCAGCCGCGCCCGGGGCTGGTGATGGTGCCCAACTGGAAGGGCGTGAACGAGTCGGCGATCGAGAAGGCGCGCCTGGTGGCCGGCGACGACTACGTGGTGCTGGTGGCCGACGTGTACGGCAAGGGTATCCGCCCCAGGACCGACGCCGAGGCCGGGCCGGTGGCCACGGCGATGCGCGCGGATCGGCCGAAGTTGCGGGCGCGCGTGCAGAAGGCGGTCGAGGTGCTGAGGCAGCAACCCGGAGCGCTGGTCGACGCGAAGCGCATCGGTGCGTTCGGTTACTGCTTCGGCGGCAGCACGGTGCTGGAACTCGTGCGCGCGGGCGATCCCCTGGCCGGCGTGGTCAGCCTGCACGGCGGGCTTGCCACCGACCTGCCGGCGGCCGGTCCGGTGAAGGCGCCGGTGCTGGTGCTCAACGGCGGCGACGACACCTATGTGTCGGCCGCAGAGATCACCGCCTTCCAGGACGAGATGCGCAAGGCCGGCGCCGACTGGCAGTTCGTCAGTTTCGGCGGTGCGGTGCACTGCTTCGCCGAATCCGATGCGCAGAATCCACCGGGTTGCGTCTACCACGAACCCTCGGCCAGGCGCGCCTACCGGCTGATGGCGGACTTCTTCGAGGAGGTGTTCGCGAAGTGAGGCGCGGCGCGGGTCAGTGCCCGCGTTCCACCGCGTAGCGGGCCAGGCCGCGCAGGGCTGCCAGGGCATCCGATTCGGGCAGGCCATCGAGGGCCTGCTCGGCCATCGCCGCGTAATGGCGCGCGCGCTCGCGGCTGTAGTCCAGCCCGCCGGTCGCGCGGATGGCCGCCAGCACCTCGGGCATGGCGCCCGCATCGCCTTCCTGCACGATGGCACGCAGGCGCTCGGCGGTGGCGGTATCGGAATGGCGGATCGCGTGGATCAGGGGCAGCGTGGCCTTGCCCTCGGCCAGGTCGTCGCCGAGGTTCTTGCCCAGCGCATCGGCATCGGCCGTGTAGTCGAGCACGTCGTCGGCGATCTGGAAGGCATGGCCCAGCGCCATGCCGTAGTCGTGGAGACGGCGTTGCCTGGCGGCATCGGCACCCGATGCCATCGCCCCCAACTGCGTTCCCGCTGCGAACAGCACGGCCGTCTTGCGTTCGATCACGCGCAGGTAGGCGGCTTCGTCGGTGTCGGGATTGTGGACGTGCAGCAATTGCAGCACTTCGCCTTCGGCGATGCGGTTGGTGGTGTCGGCCAGCAGGCGCATCACGTCCATGCGGTCCAGTTCCACCATCAGCTGGAAGCTGCGCGAATACAGGAAGTCGCCCACCAGCACGCTGGGCGCGTTGCCCCACAGGGCGTTGGCCGTGCTGCGGCCGCGGCGCAGGTCGGATTCGTCCACCACGTCGTCGTGCAACAGGGTGGAGGTATGGATGAATTCGATGATGGCCGCCAGCTGGTGGTGGTCCGGCGTGGTCGGGCCGCAGGCCTGGCCCGCCAGTACCACCAACATGGGCCGCAGGCGCTTTCCGCCGGCGGAAATGATGTGGTCGGCGATCTGGTTGATCAGCACCACGTCCGAGGCCAGGCGGGCCCGGATCAGGGCGTCGACGGCCGTCATGTCGGCCAGGGCGAGCGACTGGATGCCGGGCAGGGCGAGGGAGGGACGGGGGGATTCGACGACGGACATGGGGCGGCGGGCCGGAAAGTCGCGCAATTATAGGGGCTTGGGTGCGGCAATGCCCTACAGGCCGGTGGGGCGGCGGCCGATGGCGTGGGCCAGGCGGGTATACTCCACTGGTCTTTGCCCGCGCTCGGCGGGCATCCCTGAACGGATATCGATATGGCCCGCGGCATCAACAAAGTCATCCTGGTCGGCAATCTCGGCAACGACCCCGAAACCCGCTACACCCAGGGCGGCATGGCGATCACCCGGATCAGCCTGGCCACCACGAGCGTGCGCAAGGACAAGGACGGCAACCAGCAGGAGCGCACCGAATGGCACCGCGTGGTGTTCTTCGGCAAGCTCGGCGAGATCGCCGGCGAGTACCTGCGCAAGGGCAGCTCGGTGTATGTCGAAGGTTCGATCCGCTACGACAAGTACACCGGCCAGGACGGACAGGAGAAGTACTCCACCGACATCATCGCCGACGAGATGCAGATGCTGGGCGGCCGTGAAGGCGGCGGTGGTGGCGCGGGCGGAGACCGCCCGGCGCGGGCCCCGCGGCAGGACTACGGCAACCAGGGCGGCGGCCAGCGCCGTCCGGCGCCCGCACCGGCTTCGCAGCCGGCACCGATGGACGACTTCGCGGATGACGATATTCCGTTCTGAGTGCCCGATCCGCTGAAGAACTGATGCGACGGGAGAAGCACGTGCCGACATGGCTCGTCACCGGCGGGGCCGGTTTCATCGGGGGCAATTTCGTCCTGCGTGCCGTGGCAAGCGGGGTACGGGTAATCAACCTCGACGCCCTGACCTACGCGGGCAACCTCGACACGCTGGCAGCCGTCGAAGGCAGTCCGCAGCACCTGTTCGTTAGAGGCGACATCGGCGACCGCCCCCTCGTGGGTCGCCTGCTGTCGGAGCACCGGCCCGAGGCGGTGATCAACTTCGCGGCCGAGAGCCACGTCGATCGTTCCATCGAGGGTCCGGGTGCCTTCATCCAGACCAATGTGGTGGGTACCCTGGGCCTGCTGGAATCGGTCCGCGACCATTGGAAGGGACTGGAAGGAGAGGCGCGCGGGCGGTTCCGCTTCCTGCACGTGTCCACCGACGAGGTCTACGGCTCGCTGGGCGATACCGGCAGTTTCACCGAGTCCACGCCCTACGCGCCCAACTCGCCGTATTCGGCGTCGAAAGCGGCTTCCGACCACCTGGTGCGCGCGTTCCACCATACGTATGGTCTGCCCGTGCTGACCACCCACTGCTCAAACAATTACGGCCCCTACCATTTCCCCGAGAAGCTGATCCCGCTGATCATCGCGCGGGCGCTCGCCGGAGAACCGCTGCCGGTCTATGGCGACGGCAAGAACGTGCGCGACTGGTTGTTCGTCGGCGACCATTGCCGGGCCATCCGCACCGTCCTGGAGAAGGGACGGGTAGGCGAGACCTACAACGTCGGCGGCAACGCCGAGAGGCAGAACATCGAGGTGGTCCACGCGATCTGCGCGCTGCTGGACGAACGGGTGCCGCGCGCCGATGGAAAGCCGCGCAGCAGCCAGATCACCTTCGTGGCCGATCGCCCGGGCCATGACCGCCGCTACGCGATCGATGCCTCCAAGCTGCGCGACGAACTGGGCTGGGAACCGGAATACACCTTCGAGCAGGGCATCGCGGAGACCGTCGACTGGTATCTCGCCAACCAGGCCTGGGTGAAGCGCGTGCTGGACGGCAGCTACCGCCTCGAACGCATCGGCGCGGCGGCCTGAGGTGGATGCGATGACGAAGCGCAAGGGCATCATCCTCGCAGGCGGCTCGGGTACGCGCCTCTATCCGTTGACGCAGGCGATCAGCAAGCAGCTGCTGCCGGTCTACGACAAGCCCATGATCTATTACCCGCTCAGCGTGCTGATGCTGGCGGGTATCCGCGAAGTGCTGGTGATCAACACGCCGCATGAGCAGGCCTTGTTCAAGGCGCTGCTGGGCGACGGGTCGCAATGGGGCATGGATATCCAGTATGCGGTGCAGCCCAGCCCCGATGGCCTGGCGCAGGCGTACCTGATCGGCAGAGAGTTCGTCGCCGGGCAGCCGAGCTGCCTGGTGCTGGGCGACAATATCTTCTACGGGCATGGACTCACGGGCATGCTGCGCCGTGCGGACGAGCGCCTGGAAGGCGCCACCATCTTCGGCTACTGGGTCAACGATCCGCAGCGCTATGGCGTTGCCGAGTTCGACCCGGACGGGCGGGTGGTCGGCATCGAGGAGAAGCCGGCCAAGCCACGCTCCAACTACGCGGTGACCGGTCTGTATTTCTACGATGGCCTGGCCAGCGACTACGCCTCCGAGCTGAAACCATCGCCGCGCGGCGAACTGGAGATCACCGACCTCAATCGACGGTATCTCGAAGCCGGGGCGCTGCATCTGGAGCCGCTGGGGCGCGGTCATGCCTGGCTCGACACCGGCACCCACCAGTCGCTGCTCGAAGCCTCCAACTTTATCGAGACCATCGAGGCGCGCCAGGGCCTGCGCGTGTGCTGCCCCGAGGAGATCGCGTTCGGCAATGGCTGGATCGATGCCGCCCAGGTCGAGAGGCTGGCTGCGCCGCTGGCGAAGAACGGATACGGCCAGTACCTGCTGTCCCTGGTATCCCGCGGAGTCGTGCGATGAAGGTGCTCGAGACGTCACTGCCGGGCTGCGTGGTGATCGAGCCTGCGGTCTTCGGCGATGGGCGCGGGTTCTTCTTCGAGGCATGGAACGCGGAGCGCTACGGCCAGCACGGTCTGCCGACCGCCTTCGTCCAGAGCAACGTATCGTCATCGGCGCGCGGCGTTGTGCGCGGCCTGCATTACCAGTGGCCGAATCCCCAGGGCAAGCTGGTCAGCGTGCTGGAAGGGGAGGTGTACGACGTCGCGGTCGATATCCGCCGCGGTTCGCCCACCTTCGGACGATGGGCGGCCGTCATGCTGAGCGCCGGGAACAAGCGGCAGTTCTGGATTCCGGAAGGGTTCGCGCACGGGTTCGCCGTCGTCTCGGAGCGCGCGGTGTTCAGCTACCTGTGTACGGCCGTGTACGACAAGGTGGCCGATGCCGGTGTGCGCTGGGACGATCCCGCCATCGGCATCGACTGGCCGGTGACCGAGCCGCAGCTGTCGGCCAAGGATGCCGTGGCGCCCCTGCTTGCGGACGTGGCACCGGACCGGCTGCCGACGTACGCGGCATGACCGTTCTCCTGTTCGGTGGTAAAGGCCAGGTCGGGCACGAGCTGAGGCGAAGTCTGCGTGCGCTGGGCGACATCGTGGTCACCACGCGTTCCGGCAAACTGCCCGACGATACGCGCTGCGAAGTGGCCGACTTCGACCGGCCGGAAGCTCTTGCGGAACTTGTCGCGCGCGTGGCGCCGGCCATCGTGGTCAATGCCGCGGCGTATACGGCGGTGGACAAGGCCGAGGACGATGCGGAGGCCGCCTTCCGCGCCAATGCGGAGGCACCGGGCGTGCTGGCACGCGCCTGTGCCGCGCGAGGCGTCCCATTCGTCCATTACTCGACCGACTACGTATTCGATGGGCAGGGCTCGCGGCCTTACCGAGAGGACGATCCGACCGCCCCCCTGGGCGTCTACGGCGCCAGCAAGCTGGCGGGTGAGGACGCCATCCGTGCCGCGGGTGGCCAGCACCTGATCCTGCGCACGGCGTGGGTCTACGGCCGGCACGGCCACAACTTCATGAAAACGATGCTGCGCCTTGGCGCGGACCGCGACGAACTGCGCGTGGTCGCCGACCAGGTGGGTACGCCCACGCCGGCGGCGCTGATCGCGGACGTGACGGCGGAATTGCTGCGCCTGCAGGATGCGCCATCGGGAACGTTCCACCTCACGCCCCGGGGCGAGACAAGCTGGCATGGGTTCGCCGAAACCATTTTCGCAGAGGCCGTGGCGCGCGGACTGATCGCGCGCGTGCCCAAGGTGATTCCCATCGCCACGTCCGAATACCCGACCCGGGCCCGTCGTCCCGCGTACTCGTGCCTGGACATCGGCAAAGTGGAGGCGCACGTGGGACGCAGGTTGCCGGATTGGAGCGACAGCCTGCGGCGCGTACTGACGAGCTGAGCCGACCCGCGCGCGCGGCATGGCGCCGCAGGTGCGTTGAATGCGGCTGCCCAGTGTGGAACGATGGACGCTTGAGCCGCTTGGGGAGGCAGTATGGGGAAATGGAATCGCATGGCCGCCATGGCCGTCGTGCTGGGGCTGTGCATCGCGAGCCCTGCGATGACGCGCGCGGCGGAATTGGATCTGGGCCCCTACATCCGCAAGGATGCGTTTACCGACATCAAGCTGTCTCCGAATGGCGACTTCCTGGCCGCCACCGTGCAACAGGAAGACAGGACTTCGCTGGTGGTGCTTCGCCGGAGCGACAACAAGGTGACCGGGTCGATTTCACTGGGCAGGCACAACCACGTGCATGACTTCTGGTGGGTCAACCCCGAACGCGTGGTGTTTTCTGTGGCACAGAAGCTGGGCATGCTGGACATGCCCCAGCTGACCGGTGAGCTCTTCGCCATGAACGCGGATGGCTCCAAGAAGGAGAACCTGCTGGGCTATCGGGTCGAAGGCGCGGGCCCGGGGACGCGGATCCAGCCGAAGAAGGCGGGTTTCGTTGCGGGATATCTTGTCGATACGCTGCCCGACGACGACCGCAACATCGTGGTGATGGTGCGTCCGTTCGCTGATCTTCCTTACACCAGTGCGGAGTTGTTGGACGTCTACACCGGGCGGCGGACCGTGCTGGCGCGTTCGCCCGTGACGGAAGCCGATTTCCTCACGGATGCCCGTGGAGTCGTGCGCTTTGCCTATGGCGCTACGGCGAACAACGCGAATCAGCTGTACCTCCGCGCTGGCGAAGGCCAGGAGTGGAAGATGCTCAACGACGAAGACGTCACTGAGCGGGTCGAACTTCCGCTGGGATTCAGCGCCGATCAGCGGGTCGCCTACCTGAGTGTGGAGCAGGCCAAGGGGACCGACGCCATCGTGGCCCTGGATCTTGCGAGCGGTCAGCGGACCGAACTGTTGCGCGATCCCCGGGTCGATCCTGAAGACATCGTGTATTCGCGGGATGGCAAGGGTATTCCGGTAGCCGCGGTCTTCTGGGATGGCAAGCCCAGAATCGAGTTGCTTCGAAGCGACCATCCCGATGGCCGGCTGCTGCGTAGCTTGCAGGACGCCTTCCCCAACGACTACGTGCAGATCACGTCGGTCACCAAGGATGGTGCGCTGGCGCTGGTGGAAGTGTCCTCGGACACGAATCCGGGCGACTTCTATCTCTTCGATGTCCCGGCAAAGAAGATGGGCTATCTTCTCAGCCGGCGGGATTGGTTCGACCCGGAGCAGCTCTCATCCTCCACGCCCGTCCAGATCAAGGCGCGTGACGGCCTGCTGCTGCATGGATATCTCACCACCCCGAAGGGCAGCACGGGCAAGCAACTGCCTTTGATCGTCCACCCCCATGGCGGACCTTATGGTATCCGTGATCGCTGGGGGTTCGACGGCGACGTGCAGATGCTCGCTGCCGCGGGATACGCCGTCCTGCAGGTGAATTTCCGTGGGTCCGGGGGTTACGGGCGCGCCTTCCGTCAGGCGGGGGCGAGAGAATGGGGCGGCGCGATGCAGGACGATCTCACCGATGCGACCCGGTGGGCGATCGATACCGGGGTGGCGGATCCACGGAGGATCTGCATCTACGGCGCCAGCTACGGTGCCTATGCCGCGTTGACGGGTGTTGCGAAGGAGCCAGACCTTTACCGGTGCGCCGCAGGCAATGTGGGTGTCTATGACCTGCCCATGATGCACACCCGTGGCGATACCCGGGAAAGGAGGAGAGGGCGGACCTACCTCAGGGACTGGATAGGCGAAGCCAAGGATCTTGCATCGGCGTCCCCCACCCACATGGCAGGCCGTATCAAGGTGCCTGTGTTCCTTGCCGCTGGCGGTGAGGACGAACGTGCGCCCGTGCAGCATACCGAGCTCATGGAGCGACGCCTCAAGGCCGCCGGCGTGCCCGTGGAGGCTGTCTACTACCCTACCGAAGGCCACGGCTACTACAAGGAAGAGAACCAGCGCGACTACTACACGAAGCTGCTGGCGTTCTTCAGCCGCCACCTGGGCGGCGCGACCGCAAAGTGATGAGCGGCAACGGGCGGCCGACTGCGGCCCGTTACCGCGCCTGATGCCTCAGTCCGCAGCGCGCATCGCCCGCATCAACCACGGCGATGCCAGCAGCGCGACCGCGGCGCAGCCCAGGCCGATCCACATCATCAGCCAGAACAGGTCGGCGAAGCCGGTGGCGGCGTGGGCGATGTCCAGGGCTCCGTCGGCGGGAACGTCCATCGCTGCAAGCTTGCCGAACTGTGCCGCCAGCGTCTCGGAAAACGCAGTGGCCAGCAGCCACATGCCCATCATCAGGCTCACCACGCGCGGCACCGAAAGCTCGGTGACCGCGGCCAGGCTGACCGGCGCCAGGCACATCTCGCCGATCTCGAGCAGCAGATAGGCCAGCACCGGCCACCACACGCTGGCGACCGCGCCGGTGTCGCCCACCTGCTGCGCGGCCAGTGCCAGCGGGATGAAGGACAGGCCGCCGAACAGCAGGCCCAGCGCGCCCTTCACCGGTTTGGAGGGGTCCAGGCCGCGACTCCCCAGCGTCGACCACAGCCAGGCGAACACCGGCGCCAGCACCACCAGGAACAGCGCGCCCAAGTACGTCAGCGAGCCGGCGGTCTGCTGCAGGACCAGCGAATCGCGCAACACCAGCACGACCATCAACGCGGTGCTGGCCAGGAACAGCGCCTGCGGCGGACCGGGGCGCGCGCTGCGCTCCGACCAGCGGGTGGCGACCACGAACGACACCGGCATCGCCACCAGGGCCCAGGTGGACCACGGCGCGCTGCCGAGGAACAGGCCGATGTTCGCCGCCAGGCTGTCCGACCAGACCACCACCGACGTGGGCTGCACCAGCGACGGGAACAGGTCTTTGGTCAGCAGCCTGTCGGTGAACATCACCCACGAGCCGTAGGTCTGCTCGTACAGGGTGAAGAACACCAGGCACATCAAGATCAGCGCCATCAGCGCCAGCATCTGGCGCCGTTGCACCGGGGTGCACTGGGTGGCGATGAACCAGGCGAACCACGCCAGCACCGTGACCAGCACCAGCAGCATCAGCGCAAGCGCCAGCGAGAACTCGCCGCCCAGCGCGAACGCGCCGTTCGCGGCTGCCCACATCAGCCAGGCCACGGGCAGCACGCCGGTGGCGGCACCGGCGTAGATCAGCCATTCGCGCGGAACGCCCAGCACCGGCGCGCGAAGCGCAGGGGGTGAGGGGGGCTCGGCATGACCGTGCAGGTAGCGCTGACCCCACAGGAACATCGCCAGGCCCAGCAGCATGCCGATGCCGGCGGCGCCGAAGCCGTACTTCCAGCCCAGCGTCTCGCCCAGGTAGCCGCACACCAGCGAGGCCAGCAGGGCGCCCAGGTTGATGCCGGCATAGAACAGGCTGAAGCCGCCATCCCGGCGCGGATCGCCGGCCGGATACAGGCGGCCGACGATGCCGGTGATGTTGGGCTTCAGGAAACCCACGCCCATGACGATCAGCGCGAGCGACAGGTACATGGTGCGCAGCGCGCCCTCATCGCGCGTGACCACGCCACCGACCATTGTCGCCGCCGCGCCTTCCAACGCCATGCCGGCATGGCCGGCGACCAGCAGCAGGCCGCCGAAGACCACCGCCTTGCGCATGCCCAGCCAGCGGTCGGCCAGCACGCCGCCGATCACCGGCACGCAGTAGACCAGTCCGCCGTAGGCGCCGATCAGGTCGTAGCCGGCCCCGTCGGCGAACAGGTGGTACTTGGTCAGATACAGCAGCAGCAGCGCCTTCATTCCGTAGAAGGAGAAGCGCTCCCACATCTCGGTGAAGAAGCAGACGTAGACGCCCTTGGGGTGGCCCAGGAAGTCGTCGCGGCCGGCGGCCGCGGGGGCAGGGAATTGCAAGGGCCGCTCCGGCGGGGGTCCGGGCCGCAGTATAGCGACGGCCCGGCAGGCCTCTCCCGGCTGGACTTGCCGGGCAGCGGACGCTAGCGTGTCGGCTTTCCGCAATCCGGGAACGTGCAATGAGCCCGCAGGGGACCCCGCAACTCACCTTCCGCGCCGTCGTGCTGGCCATCGTGCTGGCCGTCGTGCTGTCGGCCGCCAACGCTTACCTTGGCCTGTTCGCCGGCCTGACCGTGGCCACCGCCATCCCGGCGGCCGTCGTCTCGATGGGCGTGCTGCGCCTGCTGGGCGGCGGCACGATCCTGGAGAACAACATCGTGCAGACCGGCGCTTCGGCCGGCTCGTCGATCGCGGCAGGCGTGATCTTCACGATCCCCGCCCTGATCATCCTGGGCTACTGGCAGGATTTCCAGTATTCCTGGGTGCTGGCCATCGCCGGTCTCGGCGGCCTGCTGGGCGTGCTGTTCTCGGTACCGTTGCGCCGCTCGATGATCGTCGAGGAACCGTTGCCGTTTCCCGAAGGCAAGGCCGCGGCCGAAGTGCTGAAGGCCGGCGAGAACCCCGGCCCCGGCCTGAAGATCCTGGCCTTCTCCGCCGCCATCGGCGCGGTGCTTAAGGTCGCCGCCCACAGCGGCATGCGCCTGATCCCGGATACCGCGGCGGGCGCCGGCTTCTTCGGCAAATACCTCGGCTACATGGGCACCAACCTGTCGCCGGCGCTGCTGGGCGTGGGCTATATCGTGGGCCTGAACATCGGCATCGTGGTGCTTTCCGGCAGCATCCTGTCCTGGCACATCGCCATTCCGCTGTACCACATGGCCTTCCTGGGCACCGATCCCGCGCTGGCGCAGAGCATCGCGGGTGCGGGCCCCGAGGACATCGCCGGCGCCATCTGGTCGGCCAAGATCCGCTACCTGGGCGTGGGCGCCATGCTGATCGGCGGCGTGTGGACGCTGTTCTCGCTGCGCAAGTCGCTGCTGTCGGGCGTGAAGAGCGGCATCGCCGCCGCGCGTGCCGGTTCCGGTGGCGCCGATGTCGCCGAGACCGAGCGCGACCTGCCGATGAAGTGGATGCTGGTGGCCCTGGTCGTCTTCGTGCTGCCGTTGCTGCTGCTGTACCAGGCCATCGTCGGCATGTGGCACGTCAGCATCCCGATGGCGATCATCATGATCGTGGCTGGCTTCCTGTTCGTGTCGGTGTCGGCCTACCTGGCCGGCCTGGTGGGGTCGTCCAACAATCCCGTGTCGGGCATCACCATCGCCACCATCCTGTTCGCTTCGGTCGTGCTGCTGTTGCTGCTGGGCGAGAGCGGGCGCATGGCCGTGGGGGCGGGCGGGGCGCCGCTGGGGGCCGTGGCCGCGATCATGATCGGCGCGGTGGTGTGTTGCGCCGCGGCGGTGGGCGGCGACAACCTGCAGGACCTCAAGGCGGGCTACCTGGTCGGCGCGACGCCGTGGAAGCAGCAGCTGATGCTCGGCATCGGTGCGTTCTCCTGCGCGCTGATCATGGCGCCGGTGCTGAACATCCTGTCCGAGGCCTACGGCATCGGTGCGCCGACGGCCGAACATCCCAATCCGCTGTCCGCGCCGCAGGCCACGTTGATGGCGTCGGTGGCCAAGGGCCTGTTCGGTGGCGAGTTGCCGTGGGGCATCATCGGCATTGGTGCCGTCATCGGCGCGGTCATCATCGCGATCGACGAGATGCTGAAGGCCCGCAAGAGCAGCTTCCGCGTGCCCGTGCTGGCCGCGGCCATCGGCATCTACCTGCCGCTGGAACTGATGGTGCCGATCTTCCTGGGGGGTCTGCTGGCCTACCTGGTGGAGAAGCGCCACGGCATGGTGGGCACGAAGGACGAGGAAGCGCGCGACCGCATCCATCGCCCCGGCACGCTGTTCGCCGCGGGCCTGATCACCGGCGAGGCGCTGATGGGCATCGCCGTGGGCGTCGCCATCTATGCCACCAAGGACCGCGACGTGCTGGTGCTGCCGGAGGCCTTCCAGCAGGGCGAGATCGTCGGCCTGGTGGTCCTGGCGATCGTGGGCTGGCTGCTGTACCGCACCGGTGCCAGGTCCAAGGCACTGGGTGAGGCCGGGTCCGGCCCGCATTGAGCGGCTGCACGGCGCAGGGGCGTGACTTCACGCCTTTGCGCCGCGCCGCGTTTAGCGCCTAACATCGAGGTTTTCCCGTCGCCGGAGCCCCGGATGAACCTCAGATCCGCCCTGTTGCCCCTCTGTCTGCTGGCGGCGCTGCCGTCGCTCGCCGCCGCGCGCGGTCTGGATGTGCGCGACCTGCAGAAGCTGGACCGCGTGTCCTCGCCGGTGCTGTCGCCGGATGGGGGCACGGTCGTCTTCGCCAAGCGCATCGTCGATGCCGACGTGGTCAAGGCCAGCAGCAGCCTGTGGGTCCGCAACCTGCTGACCCGCGACATGGGGCCGCCGAAGCGCTTGACGCCGGAAGGGTGGAACGTCAACTCGCCCTCGTTCTCGCCGGATGGCAAGACGGTGTACTTCCTCAGTGCGAAGTCCGGCACCCAGCAGCTGTATGCGATGCCGCTGGGCGGCGGCACGCCGCGCCAGCTGACGGCGTTCGCGCTGGACGTGGCCGGCTACAAGCTGTCGCCGGACGGCACGCGCGTGCTGTTCAGCACCGACACCTTCGCCGACTGCAAGGCCGACTTCGCCTGCACGAAGAAGAAGCTGGACGACACCGCGGCGAAGAAGAGCAGCGGCGTGGTGTACGACGGCCTGTTCGTCCGTCATTGGGACACCTGGGCCGATGGCCGCCGCAGCCGCCTGTTCGTCGCCACGCTGCCGGAAGGCAAGGCGAAGCCGGTTGCCAGCGCCACCTCGCTGACCGACAGCCTGGATGGCGATGCGCCTTCCAAGCCCTTTGGTGGCGCCGACGAGTACACCTGGTCGCCGGACGGTTCGTCGGTCGTTGCCGCCATCCGCGTGGCCGGCAAGGGCGAGGCCTGGTCGACCAATTTCGACCTGTACCAGGTCGCCGCGGACGGCAGCGGCGCGCCGGTCAACCTGACGGCGTCCAATCCCGCCTGGGACACCGGCCCGGTGTTCAGCGCAGACGGCAAGACGCTGTACTACCGCGCGATGAAGCGCCCGGGCTTCGAAGCCGACCGCTTCGGCCTGATGGCGATGGACCTGGCCTCGAAGCAGGTGCGCGAGATCGCACCTTCATGGGACCGCTCCGCCGACGGCATCGTGGTGTCGAAGGACGGCGCGACGATCTACACCACCGCACAGGACGTGGGCCAGCACCCGCTGTTCGCCGTCGATGTCGCCAGCGGCACGGCGAAGCCGGTGGTCGCCGAGGGCAGCATCTCGGCCTTCGACATCGCCGGCGATACGTTGGCCTTCACCCGCAACACGCTGAAGACGGGCGACCAGCTGTTCACCACCACCCTGGCCGGCGCGCCGCTGCGTGCCATCACGCCGAGCGCACAGGACGTGCTGAAGGATGTCAGTTTCGGCGACTTCGAACAGTTCGACTTCGCCGGCTGGAACAACGAGACCGTGCACGGTTACGTGGTCAAGCCGCACGATTATGTGGAAGGCCAGAAGTACCCGGTCGCTTTCCTGATACACGGCGGCCCGCAGGGCAGCTTCGGCAACGGCTGGAGCTACCGCTGGAACCCGCAGACCTACGCGGGCCAGGGCTACGCGGTGGTGATGATCGACTTCCATGGTTCCACCGGCTACGGCCAGGCCTTCACCGACGCGATCAGCCAGCACTGGGGCGACCGGCCGCTGGAAGACCTGCAGAAGGGCTGGGCCGCGGCGCAGCAGAAGTACGCCTTCCTCGACGGCAAGAACGCCTGCGCGCTGGGCGCCAGCTATGGCGGCTACATGATCAACTGGATCGCCGGCAACTGGAACGAGCCGTGGAAGTGCCTGGTCAACCACGACGGCGTGTTCGACACCCGTTCGATGGGCTATGTGACCGAAGAGCTGTGGTTCACCGAATGGGAGAACGGCGGCACGCCGTTCGACAAGCCGGAGAACTACGAGAAGTTCAATCCGGTCAATCACGTCGCTAAGTGGCGCGTGCCGATGCTGGTGGTGCAGGGCGAGAAGGACTACCGGGTGCCCGTGGACCAGGGCCTGTCCACGTTCACCGCGCTGCAGCGCAAGGGCATCGAATCCAAGCTGCTGTACTTCCCCGACGAGAACCACTGGGTGCTCAAGCCGCAGAACAGCATCCTGTGGCACGACACCGTCAACGACTGGCTGAAGCGGCATATCGGCCGTTGAGTGTCGCGCGATGGCCGGCCGTGCGCCGGCCATCGCCTTTTCCGAAGTCCGCAGGGGAGTCCTGACCGATGGCGATCGAAGCCGCCGCACCATCCACCGCACTGATCCAGAACGACGCCGTCGTGATGGGCCTGCTGGCCGCCACGCTGGCCTTCGTCTTCTGGGGCGCCTCGCGTCCGGCCGGCGCCTGGAAGAAGTTCTACGCCGTCGTGCCGGCACTGCTGATGTGCTACCTGCTGCCAGCGATCTACAACAGTTTCGGCCTGATCGATGGCAATGCGTCCGGCCTGTACGAGATGGCGCGCGACTACATGCTGCCCAGCTCGCTGGCGCTGTTCTGCATCGCCATCGACCTGGTGGCGATCCTGCGGCTGGGACCGAAGGCGATCATCATGTTCCTGACCGGTACGGCAGGCGTGATGCTGGGCGCCCTCGTGTCGTTCATCGCGCTGGGCATCATCCACCCGGAGACCGTGGCCGGCGATACCTGGAGCGGCATGGCCACGCTCGCGGGCAGCTGGATCGGCGGTGGTGCCAACCAGGCGGCGATGAAGGAAGTCTTCGCGGTCGATTCCACCCTGTTCGGCCAGTTCGTCGCGGTCGACATCCTCGTCGCGAACGTGTGGATGGCGTTCCTGCTGTTCCTGATACCGCGGGCCGCCAGGATCGATCGCTGGATGGGGGCCGACACCCGCGTGATCGATGACCTGCGCGAGCGCATGGAGAGCTACCACGCCCAGCATGCGCGCAACCCCACGCTGACCGATCTGATGATCATCCTGGGCATCGGCCTGGGCACGACGGGCCTGGCGCATTTCCTCGCCACGCCGCTGGTCGAGTGGATCAAGACATTGCCGGCGGAATGGAAACTGGAAGAATTCAGCCTGACCTCCACGTTCTTCTGGATGGTGGTGATCGCCACCACCGTGGGCCTGCTGCTCAGCTTCACCCGCGCGCGGCAGATGGAAGGCGCCGGTGCGTCGAAGGTCGGCACCGCGATGCTGTACGTGCTGATCGCCACCATCGGCATGCACATGGACCTGAAGGCGCTGGTCGACAAGCCGTGGCTGTTCCTGCTGGGCGCAATCTGGATCCTGACCCATGGCCTGCTGCTCTTCATCGTCGCCAAACTGATCAAGGCGCCGTTGTTCTTCGCTGCGGTGGGTTCACAGGCCAACATCGGCGCGGCGGCGTCGGCGCCCGTCGTGGCCAGTGCATTCCATCCTTCGCTGGCACCGGTGGCGGTGCTGCTGGCGGTGTTCGGTTATGCGCTGGGCACATATTGCGCGTACATCACCGGCATCCTGCTGCGCGGCATGGCATAGGCTCGGGCTGGACGCACGCGGAGCGGGAGGATGCGCATCGTCTCCTCCCGCTCGCTCTCCGCGTGCGGATCGATCAGGGGTCAGTTCAGGGGGCAACCCTGGTTGTTGTAGGCATCGAGCGTGGTGGCCAGCGACAGCATGATTTCGCGATCGCCGGTGGCCAGCGCCGCGGTCACCTGGCTGGTGACCTGTGCGGTGGTGAGCGGGTAGTCCACGCCGCCTGAAGCGGAGTTGAGCAGCGCCGCTACCGCCTGCTTCAACAGGATGCGCTTGCCGCCATCCACACCCGGACCACCCTGGAAGCTCAGAGCGGTCAGCAGGCTGGCGTCGGGCGCATCCAGGCCGAAGTAGTTCTGCAGGTTGCTGTAGGTCGCGTACGGCGACGGCCACGAGTCGTGGTGCTTCTTCACCTTCCAGTAGCCCAGCGTGCAGCCCTCGAAGCCGGTTTCGCCCGGCGTGCTGTAGCAGAACGTGGCCTGGTTGATCTGTGGGTAAGGATTAGTGGTGGAGATCGACACCAGCGTGCTGGAACCGGGCAGGTGCAGGCCGGCGTCCGCGGTCACGGGCGGGTCGTAGGTGTAGAGCATGGCGCTGCCGCCACCGCTGATGGACACACTGTGGATGGACTGGCCGGTGCTGAGTTGCTCCCAGTAAAGCAGCCAGCCACTGGTGGATTCGAAGTGGATGGTATCCACCGTGAGCGTCCCGTCGGTGTGCGCCTGGATGCCGACCGGCAATGGATTGATCACCATTTCGGTGAGGATGCCGGCGGTGTCGAAATCCTTGCAGCTGAGCCCGGCGTCGACCGGCGTCGGAGTGCCGATGGTGCCGTTGGCGAGGGCGCTGGAACTCAGGCCGAGGCAGAGCAGCAGGCTGGCGCCTGCCGAGCCCAGCAGGGTACGCAGCCGCATACGGCCGCGGATGGTGTTTGCGATCTTCATGGTGTCCCCTTGCGGTGCGGTGTTGGATGGCTGCGCAAGGCAAGCCGTGCAGGGAACAACGCCGCGCCTAGGCCGCAGCGGCCAACAGAAATGGTCCTGGCGATGAATGGCAACAAGAAGGCGAGGCCCTCGGGCCCCGCCTCCTAGTGTCTTCGCGGTTACGCGGCTAGCAGCAGCGGAACCCGCTCCTGCCGCCGAAGCGCGCTTCCTGTCGTTCGCGGAAGAAGGTCTTGTAGTCCATCGGTTCGCGGTCCGGATGCTTCTCCAGCACGTGCCGGACGTAGTTGTCGTAGTCCGGGATGCCGCAGCACAGGCGCGCGGTCTGCACCAGCCTGCGCCACACGCGCTTGTGCGTGGCGAAGTGCGAGAGCGGGACGAGTTGCGTGCCCATGGCCTACAGGCCCGCCTGCGCGGCCTGCTGCTCCGCCGTCAGCGCGATGTACGGCGTTTCCCGGTCGGTGCGCTGCGGATGGCGGCGGGCGATCAGGATGGTCCGGATCGAGAAGACCAGGATGCTGAACACCACGAACAGGAACAATGCCGTCAGGCCCGTGTTGACGTAGGCGTTGGTGACGATCTGCTGCATCTGCTCCATGTTCTTGGCCGGCGCCAGGATCTCGCCCTGGGCGATGCCGGTCTTGAACTTGTCCGCCTGCGCCAGGAAGCCCTGCGCGGGGTTCTTGTCGAACAGCTTGATCAGGCCGGCGTAGCTGGTGCAGATCAGCAGCCACACGGCGGGCACGGCCGTCACCCACGCATAGCGGTCGCGCTTGAGCTTGAACAGCACCACCGTGCCCAGCATCAGGGCGATGCCGGCGAGCATCTGGTTGGAGATGCCGAACAGCGGCCACAGCGTCTGGATGCCCCCGAACGGGTCCACCACGCCGGTGTAGAGCAGATAACCCCACAGCGCCACGCAGCCGCCGGTGGCGATGATGTTGGCGGTCCACGATTCGGTCCTGCGCAGCGCCGGGATGAAGTTGCCCAGCAGGTCCTGCAGCATGAAACGGCCGGCGCGCGTGCCCGCATCCACCGCGGTCAGGATGAACAGCGCCTCGAACAGGATGGCGAAGTGGTACCAGAACGCCATGCTGTTCGCGGTGGGCAGCACCTGGTGCAGGATCTGCGCGATGCCCACGGCCAGCGTGGGCGCACCGCCGGCACGCGAAAGGATGGTGTGCTCGCCGATGTCCCGGGCGGTCGCTTCGAGCACCTCGGGCGTGATGTGGAAGCCCCACTCGCTGACCTTGGCGGCCACGGCGACGGCGTCGGTGCCGATCGCCGAGGCCGGGCTGTTCATCGCGTAGTAGATGCCCGGTTCCAGGATGGCGGCGGCGACCAGCGCCATGACCGCAACGAACGATTCCATCAGCATGCCGCCGTAGCCGATGTACGGCATGTGCGACTCGTTCGCCAGCAGCTTGGGCGTGGTGCCCGACGAGATCAGCGCATGGAAGCCCGAAACCGCGCCACAGGCGATGGTGATGAACAGGAACGGGAAGATGCCGCCCTTCCACACCGGACCATCGCCGGTGCTGGCGAACTGGGTCAGCGCCGGCATCTTCAGGTCGGGCATCACGATCAGGATGCCGATGGCGAGGCCGACGATGGTACCGATCTTGAGGAAGGTGGACAGATAGTCGCGCGGGGCCAGCAGCAGCCACACGGGCAGCACCGAGGCGACGAAGCCGTAGCCGATCAGCATCCAGGTGATCTGGGTACCGGTGAAGGTGAAGGCCGGGCCCCAGGTGGGGTGCGCGCCCACCTTGCCGCCCAGCCAGATGGCGCCCAGCAGCAGGATCAGGCCCACCACGGAGATCTCGCCGATCCTGCCGGGGCGGATGTAGCGCATGTAGACGCCCATGAGCAGGGCGATGGGCATCGTCGCGATGACGGTGAACATGCCCCAGGGACTTTCCGCCAGCGCCTTCACCACCACCATCGCCAGCACCGCCAGGATGATGATCATGATCAGGAACGCGCCGAACAGGGCGATGGTGCCGGGAATGGGCCCCAGCTCCTCGCGCACCAGGTCGCCCAGCGAACGGCCGTTGCGCCGGCTGGACAGGAACAGGACCATGAAGTCCTGCACCGCGCCCGCGAACACCACGCCCACGACCAGCCACAGCAGGCCGGGCAGGTAGCCCATCTGGGCGGCGAGCACCGGACCCACCAGCGGGCCGGCGCCGGCGATGGCCGCAAAGTGGTGGCCGAACAACACCTGCTTGTTGGTCGGCACGTAGTCCAGGCCATCGTTGTTCAGCACGGCCGGCGTGGCGCGCAGGGGGTCCAGCTGCATGACGTTGCGCGCGATGAACATCGCATAGAAGCGGTAGGCGATCAGGTAGATCGACACCGCGGCGACCACGATCCACAGCGCGTTGATGTGCTCGCCGCGCCGCAGTGCCACCGTGCCCAGCGCGAACGCGCCCGCCACCGCAAGCAATGCCCAGCCGAGCTTGGACAGACCCTTCATAAGCACACCTCCAGGGAGAACCGGGGTAGGGTCCTCCCGCGCGCCGGTGGGGTCAATCCGTAATGCCTGATTCGGTCTTCGACTTTGGTCGCAATCCGGCGGGGTAGGGCGTCAGAGCCAGCGCGAACGCTTGAACAGGCGGTACAGGCCGAAGCAGGCCAGCGCCACGCCGGCGATCAGGATGGGATAGGCGAAGCGGCCGGCCAGTTCGGGCATGTGTTCGAAGTTCATGCCGTACCAGCTGGTGATCAGCGTGGGGGCGGCGAGCAGTGCGGCCCACGCGCCCAGGCGCTTGACGATCTCGCCCTGCGCCAGCGTCACCAGCGACAGGTTCACGCTGAGCGCCGTGGTGAGCATCTCGCGCAGGGTGTCGGTGTACTCGTTCACGCGCAGCACGTGGTCCTGCACGTCGCGGAAGTACAGCCGCACTTCTTCCGGGATCAGCGCGCTCTGCGAACGCGTCAGCTGCGCCAGCACGTCCTGCAGCGGCGCCACCGCCAGCCGCATCTGGGTCAGCTCGCGCTTGAGCTCGTACAGCTTGACCACCGTCACCCGCCGGTAGGTGTCGGAGAAGATGTCCTTCTCCAGCGCATCCAGCGTCTGCTTGAACTGGTCGATGATGGGCCGGTAGTTGTCGACGACGTAGTCCAGCACCGCATACAGCCCGTACGAGGGCCCCAGTGCGAGCAGCTCCGGTTCGCGCTGCACGCGTTCGCGCACGGGTGCGTACGACAGCGACGCGCCATGCCGCACCGTCACCAGGTAGCGGGGGCCCAGGAAGGCGTGGGTTTCGCCGAAGCGGATGCGGTCGTCCACCACCTGCGCCGTGTGCACGGCCACGAACAGCGAGTTGCCATAGGCCTCCAGCTTCGGGCGCTGGTGCGCATTCTGCGCGTCCTCCACGGCCAGGTCGTGCAGGCAGAACTCTTCCTGCAGTTTCTCCAGGATGGCGTCCGCCGGCTCGTACAGGCCCACCCAGATGAAGCTGCCGTCATCGACGGCCAGCACGTCGCTGATCTCGTCCAGCCCGATGTCGCGCCGCTTGCCGCCCTGGTCGTAGACCACGCAGTTGATGACGCACTGGGGCAGGGCGGGTTTCGTATCGACGGGCGCGAGGTCGTTCATGGCGTGAATCGTGCGCCACGCGCGCGGTCGCGGCAAGCCCGGTCACCTCTGCGCCGACGGTAGGAGCGGGCCATGCCCGCGATGCTTTCCGGTGGATGCCTGCACAAGAGCATCGCGCCCAAGGGCGCTCCTACACACAAGCCTCCGTCATCACTGCGCCACGAAGCGGATCGCCTGCCCACCGCCCGGCGCCAGCTTCAGCGTCAGCGTGTCGGCGCGGGTCACCGTGCGCTCTTCGATCACGATGTCCTGCGGCGCAGTCTTCCAGTGCGCCTGGTCGCCATCGCGGTAGATCTGCGCCGTGTAGCGGCGGCCCTGCTCCAGGAAGGACAGCGGCACGCTCAGCGTGCGGCCGTCCTCATCGGTCAGCGCACCCAGGTACCAGTTGTCGCCGCCGCGTTCCTTGCGGGCGATAGTCACGTAGTCGCCCACTTCGCCGTTCAGTACGCGGGTGTCGTCCCAGTCCACCGGCACGTCCTTGATGAACTGGAACGGGGCCGGATTCTTCTCGTAGTTCTCCAGCAGGTCGGCGGCCATCTGCAACGGGCTGTAGATCACCACGTACAGCGACAGCTGCTTGGCCCAGGTGGTGGCGATGCCGTCGGTGGAGCGCGTCTTCATGCCGAAGATGCCCGGCGTGTAATCCATGGGGCCGGCCAGCAGGCGGGTGAACACCAGGTTGGCCTCGTGTTCCGGCGGGTTGCCGGGCTGTCCCCAGGCGCTGAACTCCATGCCGCGCGCGCCTTCGCGGGTGATCCAGTTCGGATACGTGCGGCGCAGGCCGCTGTCCTTGATCGGCTCGTGCGGGTTCACCGCGATGTGGCGCTTGGCCGCTTCGGTCACCACCTTCAGGTGATGGCGCGCCATGTCCTGGCCTTCGTGCCACGCGTAGTGGCGCTGGCCGTCGGCGCCGGTGACCTTGGCCTGGCTGGCGTCGGCCACGTAGCCGGTCTTCACCGCCGGCACGCCCACGCGCTGGTACAGGTCGAAGGCGTCGCCCAGTTGCTCTTCATAGTGCGCGGCGTTGCCGGAGGTCTCGTGGTGGCCGATCAGCACGACGCCTTTCGAGCGGGCGTAGCGGCTGAGCGCTTCCAGGTCGAAATCCGGATACGACCGGGTGAAGCTGAAATCCTCGCCGTTGCCGAACCAGTCGCCGTCCCAGCCCACGTTCCAGCCTTCCACCAGCACGCCGCCGAAGCCGTGTTTCGCAGCGAAATCGATGTGCTTGCGGACGTTCTCGTTGGTGGCGCCGTGCTTGGGGCCGGACGCCCAGCTCTTCAGATCCAGGTGCATTTCCCACCACACGCCGACGTACTTCATCGGTGTGACCCACGACACGTCGCCCAGGGCGTTGGGTTCGTTGAGATTCAGCGTGAGGCTGGACATCGCCAGGCCCGCCGCATCGTCGCTCAGCAGCAGCGTGCGCCACGGCGTATCGAACGGCGCCGCACGCACCACCTTGCCTTCGCCGATGCCCGGGGTCAGGTCGGCCTTGAGTTTGCGGTCCTCCACGCGGGTCAGGTTCATGCCGCTGTAGTCGACCAGTGCCGCCTCGTGGATGGACAGGTGGGTGCCGTCCCCGAACCTGAAGGTGATCGGCGTCTGCGCATCGCCGACCTGCTGCACCGGCGTGCGGTGGTACAGGTACTCCTCGCGGTTCCATTCGCCGGCGGGGATCCACCACGCGGTGGCATCGCGCGCCAGCGAGAATTCGGTCAGCTCCTCGCTGATCTTCACCTGCTCCAGGCCGGGCTGCTCCGGGAAGCGGTACCGGAAGCCCACGCCATCGTCGAACACCCGGAACACCACGTCGAAGCGGCGGAAGGGCCTGGCCTTCTCCTTCAGCGTGACCGTCAGTTCGTTGTAGTGGTTGCGGATGAAGCGGCGCTCGCCCCAGGGCTGTTCCCAGGTTTCGTCGAACGTGCGCGTGCGCGGCTGCACGATCTCGATGTTGCGCTCGAACTTGGGCGCATCCAGCAGCAGGAAGCCGAGCCGCGACGGGGCGATGACCGGTTGACCCTTGCGCGACACCGCATACGAGGGCCGGCCGTCGTTGTCGGTGGCCAGTTCCACCACGAGGGTGCCGTCGGGCGAGGTCACGCGCGGTCCGGGCGCCGCATGCGCGGTGGCGCTGGACAGCAGGACGAAGAGCGGAATCAGGAAACGGTGCATGCGACCCTCGCGATGAGCAGAGGGCCGCATCGTGCGTGGCCGGGCTCAGGGCGACAAGCGTCGCGGCATGAATACGTATGCAAGCGCCAGATGGACCGGCATCATCAGCGCGATCCACGCCTGGTTGTATTGCGGCCGCAACGGCAGCCAGTGCAGGAACCACGCCACCAGCGCGCCTGCGGCGATGGCGAGCGTGAGCCAGCCGAACCACACCGGCGGGTTGCGGCGGCGCAGCACGGCGATTGCGCCGGGCACCAGCAGCACGCACAGCGGATTGAACAGCAGCAGGTTGCGGTTGGCCCACGCGGCCCAGTGGTCGGTGAAGCCCCACAGGTACACCAGCAGCGCGCCCGCCACGCAGCACAGCAGCCAGAACGGCAGCGCCACGGCCGCGATCACGCGGGGCCAGCGCCGCCCCAGCCACGCGACCAGCGCCGCGACCACCACGCCCGCGAGCAGCCAGGGCCACCAGCGGCGTGGCGTTTCGGCCGGCTCCGGCGCGATACGGTGCGGCAGCAGCTGCATCTCCGACTGCACCAGCGGGCGGCCATCGGCGTTCTTCGCCTCGCGCAGGCTGTCGGCCAGGCGCATCGGCACGTAGCCTTCCTCCCAGCGCGACATCGGCTTGTCCGCCGACGGGCCCAGGCCCACGTCGAAGCCCAGCCACATCCACGTTGCCGGCGAGGCCAGCCGCACGGCTTCGCTGCGCAAGGTGTTGCCGCGCGAACGGCCCGCCAGCTGCGATTTCAGCGCGCCGCCCAGCGCGGCATCGAGCGCGTCGCGTACCTGGGTGGAACAGTTGGAGGTGAAGTAGTCGTAGCGATAGCGCGCGTTCTCCGGCCGGGCGCGTTCGGCCAGCGCGCTGGCCAGCGCCTGCGCCTGTCCGGGGGTGACGTCGAGCCACTGCAGGGAAACGCCGCGGCCGCTGTCGCGGTACTGCGCCAGGTCCTGCTCGAACGGCAGGGCGACCAGGTAATACATCATGTGGCCGCGCGCGAAGTTGCCCACGAAATCGGCTTCCGACGGGTCGAAGAAGCCGAAGTTGTACGAGATGGCGTCGCCGCTGGCGGGATCGACCACGATGATGGCGTTGTGCCCGAAGCGCTCGAAGAACACCTCGCCGGGCTGCATGGTGGCCACGCCGATGCGGGGCGCCGCCCACGCCGTGGCGGCCAGCAGCCACAGCGCGCCCAGCAGCGCCAGGCGCGCGATCGCGCTACGCATCCGCCAGCACCCCGACATGGAATGCGTGCACGCGCCGCGCATCGGCCCGCGCCACCCGGAACAGGAAACGGCCCAGCGTCAGTTCCTCGCCGGTTTCGGGCAGGTGGCCGATGGCGGCGGTGACCAGCCCGCCGACGGTGTCGTACTCGTCGTCCGGGAAGTCGGCACCGAAGCGTTCGTTGAAGTCGGCGATGGGCGTCAGCGCATCCACCACGAACTGGCCGTCGGCCTGCGCGGCGATCAGGGCGGCGCCGTCCTCGGCTTCGTCGTGCTCGTCGTCGATCTCGCCGACGATCTGTTCCAGCACGTCCTCGATGGTCACCAGGCCGGCCACGCCGCCGTACTCGTCCACCACGATCGCCATGTGGTTGCGCGACAGGCGGAACTCCTTCAGCAGCAGGTTCAGCTTCTTCGACTCGGGAATCAGCACCGCCGGCCGCAGCAGCTCGCGCACGGTGCCGGGGCCGTTGTCGGCCACCACCCCGCGCAGCAGGTCCTTGGCCAGCAGGATGCCCAGGATCTCGTCCTTGTTGTCGCCGTGGACGGGAAAGCGCGAATGGCCGGATTCCACCACCTGCTTCATCAGGTCCAGGAAGCGCGCCTCCACCGGCAGCGACACCATCTGCGCGCGCGGCACCATCACGTCGCCCACGGTCAGGTCGGCCACGGCGATGGCGCCTTCCATCATCTTCAGGGTGTCGCCGCCGATCAGGCCGTCGGACTGCGCGTCGCGCAGCAGGTCCACCAGGTCGTCGCGTGTGCTGGGTTCGCCGGAGAACGCCGAACTGAGGCGGTCCAGCCAGGAGCGCCGCTTCTCCGAGGGTTTGTCGGAGCCGTCCGGCGCGCGGGTACTGTCGTCTTCTGACATCTCTGGGGAATGGTCGCCCCGCTGGGGCGTGGGGTTCAGTCTAACGCGGTTGTCCGCCGGACGCAGGCGCTGGCGCCCCTTCGGGCGCGTCGGCGTCCGGAGCCTCCTCGGGTAGGTCCAGGCTGTAGCTGCACCCCACCAGGGTCTTGCCGGGATGCGAGGACACGTTGCTGACGTTGAGAATGACGGATTCGATCAGCACCTGGCCGCTTTCGCCATCGCGGGATTCTTCGCTGCGCAGCTCCTTGCCGAACATGGCCTTGGCCGGCGTATCGATGGCCGTTTCCAGCCCGAGTTCGCCGGCCAGCGGCCGGGGGTCGGGCAGGTCCAGGATCGCCATCACGCTGCCGCCGGAGAAGGCGATGTGGCTGCTCTCGTGCCCGAACACGCGGATCGGCGACGCCAGGCGGTATTCGGTCATGAACATGTTGGCCTGCGGCAGCGGCTGCCAGCCCAGTGCCACGGCCTCCAGGGGGTCCTGCAGGGCGGGCGCCAGCGCCATGAAGCCGGCCATGTCGCCGCGGCATTCGATCAGTGCGGCGAGGTCGGGCGGGGCCGTCCGGGCATGCACCGGAACGGGCAGGGCCAGTGCGATACAGGACGCAAGCGACAGCAGGCGCGGCACGGTCAGCCTTCCGCGTAGGGGTCGGCAATGCCGAGTTCGGCCAGGATCTCGCGTTCCAGCTGTTCCATGCAGTCGGCCTCCTTGTCGTCCTCGTGGTCCCAGCCCAGCAGGTGCAGGGCACCGTGCACGGTCATGTGGGCGTAATGCGCGGCCAGCGGCTTCTTCTGCTCCTTCGCCTCGCGCGCGACCACCGGCGCGCAGATCACCAGGTCGCCGAGCAGCGGCATCTTCACGCCCTTGGGCAGCTTGACGCCTTCGGCCATCTCGGCCGGGAAGCTGAGCACGTTGGTGGCGTAGTCGCGTCCGCGGTAATGCCGGTTGAGCGCGCGGCCTTCCTTGCTGTCGACGATGCGGATGGCGAGGTCCGCTTCGCGGATGCGGCCCTTCAGCGCCGCGGCCACCCACTTGCGGAAGCTCACCGGCGAGGGGATGCCGGTGCGCGGCAGCGCATAGCTGACGGAAACGTCGAGACGGACGGGGCCTTGGGTCATGGGGTATGCCTCGATGGAGTCGAACGTGCCCGACGGCTCGCGGCGTCATCATCCCGCGAAGCAAAGCGGTGGAGCAAGCTCGACGCTGCGGGCATCACGCGGCCGGTCCGGTCTCGGCATCCTTGCCGTCACGCGCATCGTAAGCCCGCACGATCTTCGCCACCAGCGGATGGCGCACCACGTCGCGGCTGGTGAAGAAGGTGAACGAGATGCCGTCGACCTCGCGCAGCACGTCCAGGGCGTCCTTCAGGCCCGACTTCTGGTTCCGCGGCAGGTCGATCTGGGTGAGGTCGCCGGTCACCACCGCCGTGCTGCCGTAGCCGATGCGGGTGAGGAACATCTTCATCTGTTCGATGGTGGTGTTCTGCGCCTCGTCGAGGATGACGAAGGCATCGTTGAGCGTGCGGCCGCGCATGTAGGCCAGCGGCGCGATCTCGATGACGTTCTTCTCCAGCAGCTTGACCACCTTCTCCACGCCCAGCATCTCGTACAGGGCGTCGTACAGCGGCCGCAGGTAGGGGTCGACCTTCTGCGAGAGGTCGCCGGGCAGGAAGCCCAGCTTCTCGCCGGCCTCCACCGCGGGGCGCACCAGGATCAGCCGCTGCACGCGCGACTCGTTCAACGCCTCCACCGCACTGGCCACGGCCAGGAACGTCTTGCCGGTGCCCGCCGGGCCGATGCCGAAGTTGATGTCGTGGGTGGCGATGGCGTGCAGGTACTTGGCCTGGTTGGCGCCGCGACCGCGCACGGTGCCGCGCTTGACCTTGATGGCCACGTCCTGCGGGGCATAGCCCTCGTCGGCCACCTGGTCCACGTTGGCGGCATTCAGGCGCAGATGGATGGCCTCGCTGTCGAAGGTTTCGCCGGCGGCTTCCTGGTACAGCGCATGCAGCAGCTTCTCGGTCGCGGCCACGGCCTTCTCCGGGCCGGTGACGCGGAAGACGGCGCCGCGGTTGGCGATTTCCACGCCCAGCCGCAGTTCGATCTGGCGCAGGTGGGCGTCGAAGGGGCCGGCCAGGTTGGCCAGGCGTTCGGTGTTTTCGGGTTCCAGGGTGAATTCGCGCTTGCTGGGGGCAGTCATGGGGCAGGGGTTCGATGTATCCGGGGGGCTAGTGGCGCGTCTGGTCGTCGGCATCCTCGACCGGCCACTGGTTGAAGACGTAAACCTCGTCCTCGACGAGGGCCTGGTCGAAGTGGTCGGGATTGGGGGCTTCGTCGCGGTCGATCTGCACCGGTTCGTCCTCCACCGCCACGACCACCCAGCCCTGTTCGCGGATGAACTCGGACGCGCGCCGCATGGGGTCATCGGCGAATCCGGGCTTCTGGTAGCAGGTGACGTACGCACCGCCGGCTTCGGCGAAGTCCGGGCTGTCGGCGCGCGGCCGGGCTTCCAGCGTGAACACCCACAGGCGGGGGCTGTCCGAGGAAATGGCGGCGATCCTGGCAAACGCAAGGCGGGCGCGCAGGGTAGCGCGCCGGCCCGGTGGCCGGCCACCCGCGCCGCCGTTCGTCGGAACGGGCTTGAAATTTAATTAATTGGAAAATTAAATAAATCCCATGACATCGACGACCCATCCCCGCCGACACGCGGGCAAGGCGGACGCCCCGCCCAAGGCCGCCCCGCGCAAGCGCGCCCGTGGGCGGCGCCCGACCGCAGAAACCGCGGACCTGCGCGCCACCCTGCTGGATGCGGCGCTGGCGTGCTTCGTCCGCGGCGGGATCGGGGCCACATCGCTGCGCGACATCGCCACCGAAGCCGGGGTGACGCCGGCGCTGGTGCACTACTACTTCGGCGACAAGGCGCAGTTGCAGGAAGCGGTGGTGACCGAGCGGTTGCTGCCGGTGGTGGCGCGGATGCGCGCGCCGGTGATGCAGGCCGGCGACGGCGACATCGCCGGCCTGGTCGCCGGCTTCGTCCAAGGCATCGGCGCGGTGGTGGCCGAGCATCCGTGGCTGCCGACGCTGTGGGTACGCGAGATCCTGTGCGAGGGCGGCGCGCTGCGCGAGGTGATGATCCGCCAGGTCGGTCCGCTGCTGCCGACGATGATGGCCGGCCGCTTCGCCGCCGCGCAGCAGGCCGGACAGCTCAATCCCGATCTCGACCCGCGCCTGCTGATGGTGTCGCTGATCGGGCTGACCATGTTTCCGCTGGCCAGCGCGCCCATCTGGCGCCAGCTGTTCGGCGCCGACGACATCGATTTCGACGACCTGCGCCGGCACACGCTGGTGCTGCTGGACCGCGGCCTGGAGCTTGACCATGCGAAGTGAACTGCGAAGCGCCGTGCTGGCGACGGTGATGCTGGCGCTGGCCGCCTGCGGGGCGGACGCGCCGCAGGCCCTGGGTACGCTGGAATGGGACCGGGTGACGCTGCCCGCGCCGGTGGCCGAGAAGATCGTGCGCATCGATGTGCGCGAAGGCCAGCAGGTGACCGCGGGTGCGCCGCTGCTCCAGTTGGAGCTGACGCGCACCCGATCGCAGCTGGCGGCCGTGGAGGCACAGGCCACGCAAAGCCGCGAGGTGCTGGCCGAACTGCGCGCCGGTCCCCGCGCCGAGGCCATCGCCCAGGCGCGCGCCAGCCTGGCCGCCGCGCAGGCACAGGCCCGGGATGCCGACGCTTATTACGCGCGCCTGCAGCCGCTGGGGCGCCAGCGCCTGGTCGCGGCCTCCGAGGTGGATCGCGCGCGCGCCGCGGCGCAGAGCGCACAGGCGCAGGTGCGCCTGGCGCAGGCCGCGTTGCTGGAGTTGGACCGTGGCACGCGCGCCGAACAGGTCGCCCAGGGCCAAGCCGCCGTCGCAGCGGCAGAAGCACAGGCGCGCGTGCAGGCGGTGACACTGGAGAAGCTCGACATCGTGGCACCGCGTGCGGGCCGCATCGACAGCCTTCCGTACAAGCTCGGCGACCAGGCCCCGGTCGGCGCGCCGCTGGCCGTGATGCTGGTGGGCGAAGCGCCGTACGCGCGCGTGTACCTGCCGCAGGCGCTGCGCAATCGGCTGAAGGTGGGAGACACCGTGCGCGTGCGCCTGGACGGGCAGGACACGACTTACCAGGGCCGCGTGCGGATGATCCGCAGCGAGCCCAGCTTTACCCCGTACTTCGCGCTGACCGGCCAGGACGCACAGCGGCTCAGCTACCTGGCGGAGATCAGCCTGGGGAAGGATGCCGCCAATCTCCCGGTGGGCGCCCCGCTGCAGGTGGTGTCCGATGGCGACGAGTGAGGAAGCACTGGCAATCCGCGTGCGTGGCCTGACCAAGCGCTTCGGTGCGCTGGTGGCGGTGGACGATGTCGATCTGGATATTCCGCGACGCCATGTCTACGGCTTCCTCGGCCCGAACGGCTCCGGCAAGTCCACCACCATCCGCATGTTGTGCGGCTTGCTGACGCCGACGGCGGGCGAGATCGAAGTGCTGGGCCTGCGCATCCCCGAGCAGGCCGAGCCGCTGCGCACCCGTATCGGCTACATGACCCAGAAGTTCTCGCTGTTCGAGGACCTCACCGTGCGCGAGAACCTGGAATTCCTGGCGGCCGTGCAGGACATCCCGCGCGCACAGGCGCGGCGACGGATCGATGACCTGGTCGAGCAGTACCACTTCCAGGACCGGCAGAAGCAGCTGGCCGGCACGATGAGCGGCGGGCAGAAGCAGCGCCTCGCGCTCGCGGGCGCAGTGATCCACCAGCCGGAACTGCTGTTCCTCGACGAACCGACCAGTGCGGTGGATCCGGAGTCCCGCCGCGATTTCTGGGAGAAGCTGTTCGAGCTCGCCGATGCCGGCACCACGCTGCTGGTGTCCACGCACTACATGGACGAGGCCGAGCGCTGCCACCGCATCGCCATCCTCGACCGCGGCGTGCTGGTGGCGGACGGCACGCCGGACGCGCTGACCGGCGAACTGGCCGGGCGCACGCTGGTGGTGGAAGCCGCACAGCCGCGACAGGCGCAGAAGGCGCTGGTCGGCCTGCCGGGCGTGATCAGCGTGGCGCAGATCGGCAACCTGCTGCGCGTGTTGATGGCGGAGAACGGCCAGGCCGCGGACCGCATCGCGCAGGGCCTGCGCGCGGCAGGGATCGATGCGGACGTGTCCGCTGCGCCGGCCAACCTGGAGGACGTCTTCGTCTCCGCCACGCGCGGCCGGCCCGCGCGCGAGGAGGCCGCATGAACCTCCGGCGCCTGGCGGCGGTGATGGTGAAGGAGTTGCGGCAGATGCGGCGCGACCGCATCACCCTGGCGATGATCGTCGGCATCCCGGTGATGCAGCTGCTGCTGTTCGGCTATGCGATCAACACCAACCTGCGCGACCTGTCCGCCGGCATCGCCGACCAGGCGCGTACCGCCGCCTCGCGCGCGCTGTTGATGGATATCGTGGCCACCGGCGTGGTCGCACCCACGAAGGAAGCCGCGACGCCACAGGAACTGGTGCAGGCGATGCGCCGGGGCGAGATCAGCATCGGCGTGGTGATCCCGCCGGACTACGAGCGTCGCCGCGCGGAGGGCCGCGAGGCCGTGCAGATCTTCGTGGACGGCAGCGACAACGCGGTGCAGAGTGCCGCCGCACAGCTGGCGCAGATGCCGTTGGACGACAGCAGCAGTCCGCTGGCGACGCGCACCATCAGCGTGGTCGGCTTCTACAATCCGCAGCGGCGCTCGGCGGTGAACATCGTGCCCGGCCTGATCGGCGTGATCCTGACCATGACCATGGTGCTGTTCACCGGCGTGGCCATCGTGCGCGAACGCGAGCGCGGCAACATGGAACTGCTGATCGCCACGCCGGTGAGCAGTGCCGAGCTGATGATCGGCAAGGTGCTGCCTTACGTGGCCATCGGCCTGGTGCAGACCACGGTGGTGCTGGCGCTGGGCATGTGGCTGTTCGACGTGCCGCTGGGCGGCAGCCTGCTGCATGTCTACATCGCCGCCTGCCTGCTGATCGTGGCCAACCTGACGCTGGGCCTGCTGATCTCCACCCGCGCGCAGTCGCAGTTCCAGGCCATGCAGATGACGTTCTTCATCTTCCTGCCCTCCATCCTGCTGTCGGGCTTCATGTTCCCCTTCGCCGGCATGCCGAAGATCGTGCAGTGGATGGCCGAAGCGTTGCCGCTGACCCACTTCCTGCGCCTGATCCGCGGCGTGATGCTGCGGGGCGCCAGTCTCTGGGAACTGTGGGCGGATGTGCTGGCCCTGCTGGCCTTCACCACGGTGATGATGACGGCTGCGATCCTGCGCTTCCGCAAGCGCCTGGATTGATCCTGGAAAAGCCGCATCTGTAGGAGCGCCCCAGGGCGCGATGCCTTTGCTCGTCTCCGGAAACCGGCAAAGCCAACAGCATCGCGCCCAAGGGGCGCTCCTACAAAGGAACCTTGCCGACCGCGGGATCCGCCTGTTCGGCCACATCGCCCACGTCTGCAGCGCTTACCGTGGGCGGATGTGCTGGCCCTGCTGGCCTTCACCACGGTGATGATGACGGCGGCGATCCTGCGCTTCCGCAAGCGCCTGGATTGATCCTGGACAAGCTGCACCTGTAGGAGCGCCCCATGGGCGCGATGCCTTTGCTTGTCTCCGGAAACCGGCAAAGCCCACAGCATCGCGCCCATGGGGCGCTCCTACAAAGGAGCCTTGCCGATGGCGGGATCCGCCTGCTCGGCCACATCGCCCACGTCTGCAGCGCTTAGCGTGGACGGATGTGCTGGCCCTGCTGGTCTTCACTAGGGTGATGATGACGGCGGCGATCCTGCGCTTCCGCAAGCGCCTGGATTGATCCTGGAAAAGCTGCACCTGTAGGAGCGCCCCATGGGCGCGATGCCTTTGCTCGTCTCCGGAAACCGGCAAAGCCCACAGCATCGCGCCCATGGGGCGCTCCTACAGGAACCTTGCTGGCCGCGGGATCCGCCTGTGCGGCCACATCGCCCACGTCTGCCGTCGGTTGGAGGGCAGCGTCAGTCGGTGCCTGCGATGCGGCCACGCAGCGAGTTGGTCAGGGCCTCGGTGATCACCACGTCGACGAACTGGCCCAGCAGGCGCGGGTGGCCGGGGAAGTTCACCGAGCGCATGTTCTCGGTCTTGCCGGTCAGCTCGTTCGGGTTCTTTTTCGACGGGCCTTCCACCAGCACCGACTGCACCGTGCCCACCATGGCCTGGGATATGCCGGCGGCATGGGCATTGATGTGCTTCTGCAGGCGGTCCAGACGGGCGTGCTTGGTTGCGTCGGACACGTCGTCCGGCAGGTCGGCGGCGGGCGTGCCGGGGCGGCGCGAGTAGATGAAGGAGAAGCTCTGGTCGAAGCCCACGTCTTCGATCAGTTTCATGGTCTTCTCGAAATCGGCGTCGGTCTCGCCGGGGAAGCCGACGATGAAGTCCGAGCTGATGGAAATGTCCGGCCGCACCGCACGCAGCTTGCGGATCTTCTGCTTGAACTCCAGCGCGGTGTAGCCGCGCTTCATCGCGGAGAGGATGCGGTCGCTGCCCGCCTGCACCGGCAGGTGCAGGAAGTTGGCCAACTGCGGCACGTCGCGGTAGGCGTCCACCAACGAGTCGCTGAACTCCAGCGGGTGCGAGGTGGTGAAGCGGATGCGGCCGATGCCGTCGATCTCGGCGATGGTGCGGATCAGCAGGCCCAGGTCCGCGACTTCGCCGTCGCCATAAGGACCGCGATACGCATTGACGTTCTGGCCGAGCAGGTTGATCTCGCGCACCCCTTGGGCGGCCAGCTGCGCCACTTCCACCAGCACGTCCTCGAACGGCCGACTGACTTCGGTGCCACGGGTGTAGGGCACCACGCAGAACGAGCAGTACTTGGAGCAGCCTTCCATGATCGACACGAACGCCGACGGGCCTTCGGCGCGGGGTTCGGGCAGGCGGTCGAACTTCTCGATCTCGGGGAAGCTGATGTCGACCTGCGGCCTGTTCTGCTCGCGGCGGGCGCGGATCAGCTCCGGCAGGCGGTGCAGGGTCTGCGGCCCGAACACCAGGTCCACATAGGGGGCGCGCTTGACGATGGCTTCGCCCTCCTGCGAGGCCACGCAGCCGCCGACGCCGATGATGACGTCGCGGCCACCGGCCTTCAGCGCCTTCCACCGGCCCAGCTGGCTGAAGACCTTCTCCTGCGCCTTCTCGCGGATGGAGCAGGTGTTGACCAGCACCACGTCGGCTTCTTCGGGGTTGTCGGTCAGCTCCAGGCCATCGGAGGCGGCCAGCACGTCGGCCATCTTGGCCGAGTCGTACTCGTTCATCTGGCAACCGTGGGTCTTGATGAAGAGTTTTCCGCGCACGACGTCCGGGCTGCGCGGCCTGGCCAGCGGCAGGGGCACGAGGGTGGGGTCGGTCACGGCGGGGCCGGCCGTGGTCGGCAGGTCGGGGGCTTGCGTCCCGGTCATGGCGCTTAATCCAGTCGGGTGGGGGCGGGCAGGGCCGCGTAGTTTACGCGTTGGGACGGCCGGAACCCGCACCGGACGGCGTTGATAGCGGGTAACAGGCCATCCCGGCCCGCCGTGCCGCCGGCTGCTGGAACTCCGACCGGCCGCACAGATTGGAGGAAACCTTTGTTGGACAAGGACTTGGCAACCGCTGGCGAATTGGGGACACTGCGCGGCATGAGGGGGACTCTGACGCTTCTGGCCATGCTGGCCGCGTTGACCGCACTGCCGGCCAGCGCGGGCACGCTGTACAAGTGCACCGGCGACGACGGTGTGCCGAACTACGTCAGCAAGCGCGTCAGCGGCGCCAGCTGCGAGGTGATCAGCCGCTATACCCCGGACCGGAGCCGGCCGGCGCAGGTCGCCACCGTGTCGCGGCCCGCCACGCCGCCGCCCGCCGTGGGCGCGGCCGTCACGCCGGCGCTGTCGGATTCGGCCGCCGCCATGGTGCCCGCCGCGGCGCCCCAGGCCTCCGCCCCCGCCACCGGTCCCCGCCGCGTGGTCAGCGGGCAGGTCTATTCCTACATCAAGGACGGCGTGCGCCACTACACCAGCACGCGTCCGCGCGGCGGCACCCAGGTCGCCAGCCTGCGCACCATCAAGTACAGCTACATCGAAACCTGCTTCGCCTGCGGCAACCCGGGCGTGGACTTCGGCCGGCTGCGCCTGAACACCTCCGCCTACCAGGCCGAGATCGCCGCGGCCTCGCGCGAGTTCGGCGTGGAGGAGGCCATCCTGCGGGCCATCATGCACGCCGAGTCCTCCTACAACCCGATGGCGCTGTCGCATGCGGGCGCCCAGGGGCTGATGCAGCTGATGCCGGCCACGGCCCGCCGGTTCGGGGTGACCGACAGCTACAACGCCGGCCAGAACATCCGCGGCGGTGCGCAGTACCTGGCCTGGCTGTTGAAGCGCTTCAACGGCAACCTCACCCTGGCCGCCGCCGGCTACAACGCGGGCGAGGGGGCCGTGGACCGCCATGGCGGCGTTCCTCCCTACAAGGAAACCCAGCGCTACGTGCAGCGCGTGGCCGTGCTGGCCGACCGCTACCGCCAAGCCGTCGCCGCGCGCTGAGCCGCGACGGACGCGCCCGGATGCACGCAAGCCATTGATTCGGCGGCAGCCGTTGTCGGCCCATTAAGCCATCCGTTACACTTTGCCGTCTTTTGCGGCCCGTACCGGTCCATGGGTGCGGCCTTGGCAGCCTTTTTTGCTACCTGATTGTTTTGCGGAGTGCCGGATGGCCATCGATGGGGTCAATGGGCCTGTGAATACGGGCCGACGCCGGTTCCTGACTGCGACCACCGCCGTGGTGGGTGCAGTAGGTGCCGGTATTGCAGCTGTGCCTTTTATCAAGTCGTGGAATCCGAGCGCCCGGGCCAAGCTGGCCGGTGCCCCGGTGACTGCCGACATCAGCGGCCTGCAGGAAGGCCAGCGCCTGATCCTGGAATGGCGCGGCCAGCCGATCTGGATCGTGAAGCGTTCCAAGGCCGTGCTCGACGCGCTGCCCACGCTGGACGCGAACCTCCGCGACCCGCTGTCGGAGAACCTCGACCAGCAGCCGGCCTACATCAAGGGTGAGACGCGCTCGCTGAAGCCGGAGATCTCCGTGCTGGTCGGCCTGTGCACCCACCTGGGCTGCTCGCCCGAGATGGCCGCCGAGATCAAGCCCGAGCCCTACGACCCGAACTGGAAGGGCGGCTACTTCTGCCCCTGCCACAAGTCGCGCTTCGACATGGCCGGCCGCGTGTTCCAGGGCGTGCCCGCACCCACCAACCTGGTGGTGCCGCCGCATTACTACGAGAACGACACGACCATCGTCGTCGGTCTCGACCCGCAGGGGGCATAAGCCATGGCGAACATCTTCACCCGTACCGCCGATGGCGTGATGGACTGGTTCAACGCGCGCGCGCCGGGCTTCATGCCCGTGTACCGCAAGCACATGAGCGAGTACTACGCGCCCAAGAACTTCAACATCTGGTACATCTTCGGCGTGCTGTCGATCGTGGTGCTGGTCAACCAGATCCTGACCGGCATCTTCCTGACGATGCACTTCAAGCCGAGCGCGGCGGAAGCCTTCGCCTCGGTCGAGTACATCATGCGCGACGTGGAGTGGGGCTGGCTGATCCGCTACATGCACAGCACCGGCGCCTCGCTGTTCTTCATCGTGGTCTACATCCACATGTTCCGCGGCCTGATGTACGGCTCGTACCAGAAGCCGCGCGAGCTGGTGTGGATCCTGGGCATGCTGATCTACCTGGTGCTGATGGCCGAAGCCTTCCTGGGCTACGTGCTGCCGTGGGGCCAGATGTCGTTCTGGGGCGCCAAGGTCATCATCTCGCTGTTCGGCGCCATCCCGGTGATCGGCAACGGCCTGACCGAGTGGATCATGGGCGACTACCTGCCCAGCGACGCCACCCTGAACCGCTTCTTCGCCCTGCACGTCATCGCGCTGCCGCTGGTGTTGCTGCTGCTGGTGGTGCTGCACATCTTCGCGCTGCACGAAGTCGGTTCCAACAACCCCGACGGCGTGGAGATCAAGAAGGGCCCGAAGGGCAACCGCTGGTCGCCCACCGCGCCGGCCGACGGCGTGCCGTTCCACCCGTACTACACGGTGAAGGATGGCTTCTATGTCGGCGGCTTCCTGATCATCGCGGCCTTCATCGTGTTCTTCGCTCCCGCCATGGGCGGCTGGTTCCTGGAGCACGACAACTTCACCGAGGCCAACAAGCTGGTCACGCCGGCGCACATCAAGCCGGTGTGGTACTACACGCCCTACTACGCGATGCTGCGCGTGGTTCCGCACAAGCTGAGCGGCGTGCTGGTGATGTTCGGCGCCATCGCGATCCTGTTCCTGGTGCCGTGGCTGGACCGCGCGAAGGTGAAGTCCTACCGCTACCGTGGCCTGATGTCCAAGGTGCTGCTGGGCCTGTTCGCCATCAGCTTCGTCTGGCTGGGCAAGATCGGCGCCGGCCCGGGCACGGACCCGGTGGAAACCATCGTCGGCCGCTTCCTGACCGCATTCTACTTCCTGTTCTTCCTGACCATGCCGATCTGGACCAAGATCGACAAGACCAAGCCAGTGCCCGAGCGGGTGACGACGCATGACTAAGACTTTCGCCTCTCGCCTAGCTGTCTTCGCCAGCGGGTTGCTGATCTCGTTCTCCGCGTCCGCCGCCGGCGGCGGCGCCACGCTCCAGGCCGGCAACGACCTGAGCGACCGCGCCTCGCTGCAGCGCGGTGCGCAGCTGTACATGAACTACTGCGCGGGCTGCCATTCGCTGAAGTACATGCGCTACTCGCGCATGGCCGAGGACCTGGGCCTGACCGAAGACGAGGTGATGAAGAACCTCAACTTCACCGGCGCCAAGTTCGGCGAGCAGGTGCAGGTGTCCATGCCCGCCGCGGGCGGCGAGAAATGGTTCGGCAAGATGCCGCCGGACCTGAGCGTGATCTCGCGCGTGCGCGGCAGCGACTGGATCTACACCTACCTGAAGTCCTTCTACCTGGACGAATCGCGCCCGCTGGGCTGGAACAACCAGCTGTTCCCCAACGCCTCCATGCCCAACCCGCTGTGGGAGCTGCAGGGCCTGCAGCACGCCGAGTTCGGCCCGGTCGATCCGGCCACCGGCGAGCGCCATGTCGAGGGCCTGAAGGTGGCGCAGGCCGGCCGCCTGAGCGCGCAGGAGTTCGACCAGACCGCGCGCGACATCACCAACTTCCTGGAGTATGTCGGCGAGCCGGCGGCCCTGAAGCGCCAGAGCATCGGTGTGTGGGTGATCCTGTTCCTGGCGGCGCTGACGTTCCTGGCCTACCTGCTGAAGCAGGAGTACTGGAAGGACGTCCACTAGCGAGGTCGCGTCCGACGCCACGGTGCGGGCCGCATGCCCGCACCCACGGGGCAAAAGCCAGGCCGGGGTTGCTTGGCTTTTCCCGGCGGGGATTGCACACTCAGGGACCGTGGCGACCGTCGGCAAGGGGCTGGCGGCGTCGGTGCGATCGGCGGATTCCGGTCGTCGGAGAGCCGTGAATGGCTGCGAGCCCACGTATGCGCAATACACTGACGTTGTTTTCCTCCACCGATGACGTGCTGTGCCACCGCGTGCGGCTGGTGCTTGCCGCCAAGGGCGTCACCTACGACCTGGTCCCGGTGGATCCGCAGAATCCGCCCGAAGACCTCATCGACCTCAATCCCTACCATTCCGTGCCCACCCTGGTGGAGCGCGATCTGGTGCTGTACGCCGCGTCCGTGGTCAGCGAATACCTGGACGAGCGCTATCCGCATCCGCCGCTGATGCCGGTGGACCCGCTTTCGCGTGCCCGCCTGCGGCTGGCGATGCTGCGCATCGAACACGACTGGGTGCCGCAGGTGCAAGCCATCCAGCTGGGCAACAAGCAGCAGGCCGAGGCCGGCCGCAAGCGGCTGAAGGAGCTGCTGACCGCATCGGTGCCGCTGTTCAAGGCCAGCAAGTTCTTCCTCAATCCCGAAATGAGCCTGGCCGACTGCGCGATGGCCCCGATCATCTGGCGCCTGCCGTCGCTGGACGTGCCGCTGCCGAAGGACGGCAAGGCCATCGACGACTACGGCAACCGCATCTTCCGTCACCCCGGATTCCTGCGCAGCCTGACCGACGCGGAAAGGAAGCTGCGCGAGATCCCGGCCTGACCGGCGAACGCGCCAGGCTGGCCGCACGCCGCCGCGCCGCGATGGCCGCCGAGAAATGAAATGACCGACGCCTCCTCCCGCATGACCAGCCACCGCCCGTACCTGCTGCGGGCGTTGAACGAATGGATCGCCGACAACGGCATGACGCCGCACCTGCTGGTGGACGCCACCCAGGCCGGCGTGCAGGTGCCTGCCAGTGCGGTGAAGGAAGGCAAGGTGGTGCTGAACATCGCCGAGCGCGCGGTCGTGCGGCTGACGATCGACAACGAGGCGGTCAGTTTCACCGCGCGCTTCGGCGGCGTGAGCCAACCGGTCTACGTGCCCATCAGCGCCGTGCTGGCGATCTACTCGCGCGAGACGGGGCAGGGCATGGCGTTGCCCGAAGACGTGACGCACGATGCCGACACGGACGCAGCGGGCGGCGATGACGCGCCCATGACGGATACCCCGCCCGACGACGACACCCCGCCGCCCGGCGGCAAACGCCCGCCCTTCCTGCGCGTGGTCAAGTAGGCCGGACCGCCGCCGCCTGCCGAAGGCGCCGCGCGATGCTCAGTGCGGGTCCAGGGGCGTTACCGACGGCGCCACCGGGCCCACGAACGACACCAGCCTTCCCTGGCGCAGGACCAGCCGGCCGACATGGCGGTCGGTGCCGTCGTGCGAGTACTCGAAACGGAAACTGCGCTCGAATCCCAGCCAGCCGTCCTCGCCACGGCGCAGGCGCAGGCCGTTGGCGTGCACGCTCTGGTCCAGCCAGATCACCCCCGCCGCCTTGCAGGCATTGCGGCCCAACTCGCCGGCGCGTTCCGCCGCTGCGCGCGCCGCATTCCAGTAGGCGAAACCGGCGCCGGCCGCCAGCAGCCACAGCAGGGCGCTCAACGGCGACATGCAGGACTCATGGCGCCGGGCCCAGCTTCATCGACAGGTCGATCGCGCGGACGTGCTTGGTCAGACCGCCGATGGACACGAAGTCCACGCCGTCGGCGGCGATGCCGCGCAGCGTGGTCATGTCCACGCTGCCCGACACTTCCAGCGGGATGCGCCCGTTGAACGGCGGCGCCTTGGCACGACGGACCGCCTCACGACGGGATGCGGCATCGAAGTCGTCGATCAGGATGCGTTCGCAGCCTTCGGCCAGCGCTTCGTCCAGCTGCGCCAGCGTCTCCACTTCCACGATCAGCGGCAGCGCGGGCTGCGCGGCGCGGGCGGCGCGGATCGCGGCCGTGAGGGAACCGGCGGCACGCACGTGGTTCTCCTTCAGCATCACCGCGTCGTACAGGCCGATGCGGTGGTTCTGTCCGCCGCCGCAGCGGACGGCGTACTTCTGCGCCAGGCGCAGGCCGGGCAGGGTCTTGCGGGTGTCCAGGACCGTGCAGCCGGTGCCCTGCACGGCCTCCACGTAGGCAGCCGTGGTGGTGGCGGTGCCCGACAGCGTCTGCAGGAAGTTCAGCGCAGTGCGTTCGGCGGTGACCAGTGCGCGCGTGCGGCCGGACAAGGTGGCCAGCACGGTGCGGGCGGGTACCCGGTCGCCGTCCTGCACGCGCCAGTCGATGCGCACCTGCGGATCGAGCGCGCGGTGGCAGGCGTCGAACCACGGACGGCCTGCGATGACGGCGTCTTCCTTGCAGAGCAGGTAGGCGATGTCGGCGGTGTCGGGCAGCAGCGCGGCGGTGACATCCCCGCTGCCGACATCCTCGGCCAGCGCACGCGCGACATCGGAGGCCACGAGGTCCGCCGGGGGTGGCGTCGGAGGCAGGCTCATCGGGCGGGGAAGTCGTCCGCCTGCGCGGTGGCGATGGCTTCCTCGGCGAGCAGGACGGGAATGCCGTCCTCGACGCGATAGACGGTCTTGCGGTCGTGCGTCACCAGGGCTTCGCGCAGCGCCTCGGACTGCGGCGAGTCATCGGCGCGCCTGACCCGGCCCGCGGCGATGGCGCGATTCAGCGCTTCCAGGCCGCGCGCTTCCAGCACGGCCAGCGGCTGGCGGGTGGACGGGCAGCACAGGAGGTCCAGCAGTTTGCGGTCCATGGAGGTGGGGACTCGATCGGTGGTTCAGTCAGGAGGGTAGAATACGTCTTTGCGACCGAGGACGGCCATGACCGCCAGCGTATCCAGCCCCGTGGTGGGCATCGTGATGGGTTCCCGCTCCGACTGGGACACCATGCAGCACGCCGCGCAGAAACTGGACGCGCTGGGCGTGCCGTACGAGGTGAAGGTGGTCTCGGCGCACCGCACGCCCGACGTGCTGTTCTCGTACGCGGAGGCCGCCGCCCCGCGCGGCCTGCGCGCGATCATCGCCGGCGCTGGCGGCGCGGCGCACCTGCCGGGCATGCTGGCGGCCAAGACCGCGGTGCCCGTGCTGGGCGTGCCGGTGCAGTCGAAGGCGCTCAGCGGCATGGATTCGCTGCTGTCCATTGTGCAGATGCCCGCCGGCATTCCGGTGGCCACGTTCGCCATCGGCAACGCGGGTGCCGCCAACGCAGGCCTGTTCGCCGCGGCGATGCTCGCGCCGGAACATCCGGCCATCGGTGCGGCGCTGACCGCGTTCCGCACGCGCCAGACCGATGAGGTGATGGCGCACGACGATCCGCGCCAGCCACTATGACGACTGTCGGCATCCTGGGCGGGGGACAGCTGGCGCGCATGATGGCGCTGGCCGGCGCACCCCTGGGCCTGCGCTTCCTGGTGATGGACACGGCGGCGGACGCCTGCGCGGGCCAGTTCGCGCCGCTGCTGGTCGGCGACTACCGCGACGAGTCGGCCCTGGCCGAGTTCGCCTCGAAGGTCGACGTGGCCACCTTCGATTTCGAGAACGTGCCGGCCGAAAGCGCGGAGTGGCTGGCGCAGCGTGTGCCCGTGTTCCCGAATCCGCGCGCGCTCGCGGTCGCGCAGGACCGGCTGGTCGAGAAGACCCTGTTCCGGGAGCTGGGCATTCCGGTGGGTGAGTTCGCCGATGTCGCCTCGCATGCGCAACTGCGCGAAGAGGTGCAGCGTCTCGGGGGTGCCTGCATCCTGAAGACGCGCCGGCTGGGTTACGACGGCAAGGGCCAGTTCCGGCTCCGCTCGGTGGACGACGTAGGCGCGGCGTGGGAAGCGCTGGGCGCACAGGCGGCGACGGTCGGCCTGATCGTGGAGGCGTTCATCCCGTTCGAGCGCGAGTTGTCGGTGGTGGCGGTGCGGGGGCGCGACGGCGAATTCCGCACATGGCCTCTGACCGAGAACTGGCACGTGGACGGCGTGCTGTCGGCCAGCCTGGCGCCGGCGCACATCGATGATGTCCAGGCGCACGCGGCGCGCGAACATGCGCGCAGGCTGGCCGAGGCGCTGGATTACGTGGGCGTGTTCGCGCTGGAACTTTTCCATCGCGATGGCCACTGGCTGGCCAACGAGATGGCCCCGCGGGTGCACAACTCGGGGCACTGGACGATCGAAGGTGCGGAGACCTCGCAGTTCCAGAACCACCTGCGCGCCGTGCTCGGCCTGCCGCTGGGCGATACGCGCGCGCTGGGGCATGCGTGCATGTTGAACTGGATCGGCGAGATGCCCGCCGCTGCGCCCGTGCTGCAGGAAGCGGGCGGTCATTGGCACGACTACGGCAAGGAGCCTCGCGCAGGGCGCAAGGTGGGTCATGCCACGTTGCGGGCCGACCATGCCGCAGCGCTCGCGCATGCGCTTGCACGCGTGGGTGTCGCCCTGGGGCGGCAGGCGCAGGTCGCGCCGGTCGTCGCCCGCCTCACCGCCTGACGTCGGCGCCCACATCCGGGAGCGAGGAACGGCCGGTTCACCTGGCCGTTCCGCACGGCGCGGTGCCGTGCCTCAGCGGCAACGCCCGAACCTGTCCGGCGAAGCGCCCGCCCCGCCCCTGGGGCCGGGCGGATTCTCCCAGTTGGTGCCCCGGCCGCCGCGCGGCCCCGGCGGATTGTTGTCCAGGTCCACCCAGCAACGCTTGGCCTGGTCCCACAAGCCGTAGCGGGGATGCCAGTAGCCGTACTGGGGATTGAAGTAGTACCCGTGCTTCACCACGACGAACTCGTAGCGCTTGCCGCCATGCCGGTACCAGCGGCGATCCGGCGACGTGCCGGGGCCACCCTTCCAGCCGGGCGGATTCTCCCAGTTGGTGCCGCGGCCGCCGGCCGGGCCGGGCGGGTTGTCGTCGCGGTCGCGTGGCGCGGCATCGGCGTTCGCCGACATCGCCAGCAGGACGGTGAGCAGGGATCCAGCCAATCCATAACGCAGTGCCATGGTGTTCTCCTCGGTGTGGGACCACGGCTCCGGGAACGCCTGCGCACTGGCGGCTGTTGACGCGCGGCCGCGCCGCATTCATCGGCCAGCCAGCGTCGCGCAAAGAAAACGGCCGGGTTTCCCCGGCCGCTTCCAAGTGCGGTGTCAACGTGCGGTGTCGACGCACGGTCAGCGCATGTTGCCGGCCACGAAATCCCAGTTGACCAGGGCCCAGAAGGACTCCACGTACTTCGGGCGCGCGTTGCGATAGTCGATGTAGTAGGCATGCTCCCACACGTCGATCGTCAGCAGCGGCTTGTCTTCGCCGGTCAGCGGGGTGGCGGCGTTGGAGGTGCTGACCAGCGCCAGCGAGCCGTCCGGGCGCTGCACCAGCCAGCCCCAGCCGGAACCGAAGGTGCCGATGGCGGTCTTGGTGAACTCTTCCTTGAACTTGGCGAAATCGCCGAAGGTCTTGTTGATCAGCTCGGCCAGCTTGCCGGTCGGCTCGCCGCCGCCGTTGGGCTTGAGGCAGTTCCAGTAGAAGGTGTGGTTCCAGACCTGCGCGGCGTTGTTGAACATGCCGCCCTGCGACTTGCGCACGATCTCCTCGAGCGGAGCCTCGGCGAACTCGGTGCCTTCGATCAGCTTGTTGAGGTTGTCCACATAGGTCTTGTGGTGCTTGCCGTAGTGGAAGTCGATCGTCTCGCCGGAGATGTGCGGCTCCAGGGCGGTGCGGTCGTAGGGCAGGGGGGCAGTTCGATGGCCATGGCTCGGTTTCCTTGTGCTAGGCGGGTCAAGGGGCATGCCGGGCATCGTCGGAGCGATGCCTGGGCTTACAATGGGCAATCCGCCGGCGAGGCCTGCGGAGCGGACCGAAAGTGTACCCGACGGCGGTTGGCAAACCGTCAAGGAAGGAGAAATCAGCATGCCGGTGATGGAACGCATCCAGGCCGAAGTGGATGGCCACCCGATCGTCCTTTTCATGAAGGGCACGCCGCAGTTCCCGATGTGCGGCTTTTCCAGCCGCGCGGTGCAGGCGCTGCGCGATGCGGGCGCCGAGCACCTGTATACGATCAATGTGCTGGAAGAGCCGGAGATCCGCGCCAACCTGCCGCGCTACTCCAACTGGCCCACGTTCCCGCAACTGTTCATCAACGGCGAACTGATCGGCGGCTGCGACATCACCCTCGAACTGCACGAGTCCGGTGAACTGCAGCGCATCGTCGCCGAGGCCCTTTCGCCGTGAGTCTGGTCGGCCTGCCTACCCGCGCGCCGCGCGCGCTGGATGGGCGCGTGATCCTGGTCAGCGGCGCGCATGGGGGATTGGGCAGCGCGGCGGCCGTCGCCTGCGCTCGCGCCGGTGCCACCGTGGTGCTGCTGGGCCGCAAGCTGCCGAAGTTGAATCGCGTGTACGACGCGGTGGCGCAGGCCGGTGCGGAGCCCTTGCTGTATCCGCTGGACCTGGAAGGCGCCACGCCCGACGATTACGCGGAACTGGCCGATCGCCTGCGCGCGGAACTGGGGCGTCTGGACGGCGTGCTCCATTGTGCCGTGGAGTTCAAGGGGCTGACGCCGCTGGAGCACACCGACCCGGCCGCGTTCGCGCGCGCCATGCATGTCAACCTGACGGCGCCCTGGTGGCTGTCGCAGGCGTGCCTGCCGCTGCTGCGGCAGTCGCAGGACGCGGCGCTGGTGTTCGCACTGGACGATCTGGAACGGGTCGGCCAGCCCTACTGGGGCGCCTACGGCATCGCCCAGCATGGCCTGGCCGCGATGGTGGGCATGTTGCATGCGGAACTGGCCTCGTCGTCCGTCCGTGTTTCCGCGCTGCAGCCGGGTCCGATGCGTACCGGCCTGAGGTCGCGGGCCTATGCGGACGACAACGACCTGCAGGCCCGCGAGGCGGGCGATTACGCCGACGCCTGTGTCACCCTGCTGTCATCCGCGGGCGCCACCCATCGCGGTCAGGTCTGGAAAGTGCGCGCATGACCATCCTCTCGGCGGCGATGCTGCTGTTCCTGATCCTGGATCCGCTGGGCAACATCCCGGTGTTCCTCAGCGTGCTCAAGCCGCTGCCGACGCGGCGTCAGCGCATCGTGGTGGTCCGGGAACTGCTGATCGCGCTCGCCGTGCTGATGCTGTTCCTGTGGTGCGGCAAGTACGCCCTGGACCTGATGCACCTGCGCCAGGAGTCGGTGGCCATCGCCGGCGGCATCGTGCTGTTCCTGATCGGCGTGCGGATGATCTTTCCGCGGCCCGAAGGCCTGATGGGCGAGACGCCCGGCGGCGAGCCCTTCATCGTGCCGCTGGCCATTCCCCTGGTGGCCGGCCCGTCGGGCATGGCGGCCGTGATGCTGATGGGCAGCTCCGAGCCTGACCGGCTGGGCGACTGGAGCCTGGCCCTGCTGATCGCCTGGGCCGCCACCGCGGCCATCCTCATCTCGGCCACCGTGCTCTACAAATGGCTGGGCCGCAGCGTACTGACCGCGATCGAGCGGCTAATGGGCATGCTTCTGGTCGCCATCTCCGTCCAGATGGTGCTGGATGGCGTGGGGACCTACCTCAAGCTGACACCGCCCAACATCTGACCGGGCAGCCCGGGCCGCAGGCGCCGACCGGGCCTGCAAAGCGGCTGCAGAGGGGCGCCCGACTGTCATGTTGCGCCGCGGAATTTTGTCATGCCGCGGTCACAAAATGGTCCTATCGTGTTAACCTGTTATTAACCTCCGCGGACGCCGCGTGGGCCATGGGAACCCCTAGCACGCCCTCCAGAACCGACCCCACCGGGTGGTTCCGCACGTCCTGTCAGCCAGCTTCGCCACATCACTCCCGTACCGAGGTTTATCCGATGAACCAATCCCGTCGTCTTCGCCTGTCCAAGCTCAGCCTTGGCCTCGTCGTCGCACTCGCCGCCGCGCCTGCCTTTGCGCAGAGCACCTCGGCCGGTGTGGGCGGCCTGGTCACCGACAACGGCGGCCAGCCCGTCGCCGGCGCCGAGGTGACCATCACCCACGTCGAATCCGGTACGGTCAGCCGCGCCACCACCGACGCCAGCGGTCGCTACACCGCGCGCGGCCTGCGTGTGGGTGGTCCCTACGAGATCCTCATCACCAAGGCCGGCACGGGCACGAAGACGGAAGACAACGTATTCCTGCAGCTCAACCAGGTCAGCACGGTCAACGCGGCGCTGGGCGCTGACGACGCCACGACGCTGGCGTCGGTCGCCGTCGTCGGCACGCGCGGCCTGGAAGTCTTCACCTCGGACAACAAGGGCGTCGGCACGTCGGTCAGCGGCCGCCAGCTCGAACTGACCCCCCAGGGCAGCCGTGCCGTCGACGACGTGGCCCGGCTCGATCCGCGCATTCAAGTGACCGATCAGGCCAGCGGTGCGATTTCGGTCGCGGGCGTCAACAACAGGTTCAACACCATTTCCGTCGACGGCATGTCGCAGGGCGACCCCTTCGGCCTGAATGCCAACGGCATGCCCTATGTGGGCTCCCCGATCTCGGTCGACACGATCGCGGCCTACGACCTGAAGGTCTCGGACTACGACGTGGCTTCGGATACCGTCGGCGCCACGGTCAATGCGGTGACCAAGTCGGGCACCAACGAGTTCCACGGTTCGGTGTACTACGCGTACAAGGACGCCGGCAGCATGGTGGGTTCGCGCGACGGCGAGGACTACAACCTGTTCGACACCGACATCACCAAGGGCGTGACCTTCGGCGGCCCGATCCTGAAGGACAGGCTGTTCTTCTTCGGTTCCTATGAAGAACAGACGATCAAGAATTTCGGCGGCACGTCCAGCTCCGACGGCCTGGCGAACGGCTATGTCTCGTCGGCCGACGTCGAACAGGCCATCGCGATCGCCAACCAGCTGGGGTTGCAGCCGGGTGTCTATGGCGCCACGGGCGTCAACCTGGACAACAAGCGCTACCTGGCCAAGCTGGACTGGAACATCAGCGACTACCATCGCGCCAGCCTGACCTATCAGCAGACCGAGGAGTTCCGCCCGTCACCGTACGACCAGCGTGCGGAGAACGTGGTGCTGAGCAGCCACTGGTACAACATCGACAACATCACCAAGAACACGTCGCTGCAACTGTTCAGCGACTGGACCGAGAACTTCTCCACGGAATTCAAGGTCAGCCATCAGAAGTTCGACCAGGTGAACGGCAATCCGGTCAACCAGCCGGAAGTCGAGATCGAGACCGCCGACGGTGGTTCCATCTTCATCGGCGAGGACAACAACCGCCACGAGAACCAGATCAACACGAAGCGTCTGGCGGCGACCCTGTCCGGCACTTACTACGCCGGCGATCACGTCATCAAGGGCGGCCTGGACTACCTGCGCAACGACGTGTTCAACCTGTATGGCCGCGACCTGCACGGCTCGTATGTGTTCGCGAGCCTCGAAGACTTCGCGGACGGCAACTACGACTCCTACGCGCTGCGCACGCCGGCTCCGGGTTTCGACATCAACGATACCGCGGCCGCGCTGGTCTACACGCAGGTCAGTCCCTTCATCCAGGACACGTGGCAGGTCAACAACAACCTGTCGCTGACCTACGGCGTCCGCGTCAATATCCCGAAGGCGGACAAGGCGCCGGTTGCCGCTCCGGGCTTCGAAGAAGCCTTCGGCTTCCGCAACGACTACAAGCTCGGTTCGGACAACAAGGTGGTGTTGCCGCGCGTGTCGTTCAATTACACGTTCGACAGCGAGCGCTATTCGCAGTTGCGTGGCGGTATCGGCTCCTTCCAGAGCGTCCCGCCGTTCGTCTGGCTCGCCAATCCCTACCAGAACAACGGTGGCGTGACTGCGCTGTCCTATTTCGAGACCGATCCTGAGAACGCGCCGTTCAGCCCGGATCCCTACAACCAGAACATCCCGGAGGATGGCTCGCCCGCGAACCAGATCGACGTGATCGACCCCGACTTCAAGCTGCCGACCGTATGGAAGGCCAGCCTGGGTTACGACGCCGAGCTGCCCTGGTACGGCCTGATCGGTACGGTCGAAGTGCAGCACATCCGCGATCGCGATGGCGCGTTCTACCGCGCGCTCAATATCGGCGAAGTGCAGGGGACGCTGGCCGACGGCCGTGAGAGCTACTGGTGCAACCTCAACGGCTCCACGTCGAGCAGCAACAAGAACTGCGGCCTCAACCCGGCCTTCAGCTACAACTCCACGGTACTGAGCAACACCGACAAGGGGTCGTCGACCGCGGTGACGTTCTCGCTGAACAAGCCGCTTGCCAATGGCTGGTACGGCAACCTCAGCTACACGTACACCAAGGCCAAGGAAGTCGGCTCCAATGCCAGCTCGCAGGCATGGTCCAGCTACCAGTTCGTGTCCCGCCTGAATCCGAACGAGGAGATCGCCGGCACCGCCAGCCGCGAGATCCGCAATTCGATCAAGGCTTCGCTGGGGTGGGAGCATGCGTTCTTCGGCGACTACAAGACCAGCATCACCGCGTTCTACAACGGGCGTGATGGCCTGCCGTACACGTGGATCATGAATGGCGACGTCAATGGCGACCGCATCTTCCAGGATCCGGCGTACATCCCGCTGATCAACGACCCCATGGTGAGCTACGGTTCGGCGACCGCCGAGCAGATCGCCGCTTTCCACGCCTTCATCGACAGCGACCCCTACCTGGCGTCGCACCGCGGCCAGATCGCGGGTCGCAACGAGGCGCGCCTGCCGTGGATCAACCAGCTTGACGTCAGTCTCCAGCAGGAGCTGCCGGGCTTCTTCAAGGAGCACAAGTCGATCATCCGTCTGGATATCTACAACTTCCTCAACATGCTCAACAAGGATTGGGGCGTGACCGAGGAGATCGGCGGCTTCGATACCCGCTACTTCGCGAACCTGGGCCGGGTGAATGCCGACGGCACCTATGTCTACAACATCGTCAATTCTTCGGGCAGCCCGACCTACCAGAGCCTGCGCCCGTACGACGCGAACTCGTCCTATCCGTCCCGCGTGGTCTCGCGCTGGTCGGTGCTGATGACCCTGCGTTACGAGTTCTGATTCTCCAGGACTTGCGGAAGAAGGAGACGGCCGGGGAAACCCGGCCGTTTTCTTTTGCGCGGGCTCCTCTTGCCCCGGCGACTGCGTTAAAGTCCCGCTACTGACGACCGAGAACAGGAACACCCCATGAGTGAAACGGCACCGAGGGCGTTGCCGGTGCAGGACGCGCGCATCTATCCGCGCGGCGGCCTGGACGTGCTTTCCCGCGCCGAAGTGGCGCGCCTGCGCGACGCCTCCGCCGGAGGCATGCACGAACTGCTGCGCCGTTGCGCGCTGGCGGTGCTGACCAGCGGCAGCGCCTCGGACGATCCGCGCGCCGCGCGCGATCTCTACCCCGACTTCGATATCCAGGTGCTGCAGCAGGACCGCGGCGTGCGCATCGACCTGATCAATGCGCCGGCCATGGCCTTCGTCGATGGCGAGATCATCCGTGGCGTGGCCGAGCTGCTTTTCGCGGTGGTGCGCGACCTGGCCTACACGGCCATCGAGTTGGGGCCGGAGTACGCGGCCGACCTCGAATCGTCGGCAGGCATCACCAACGCCGTCTTCGGCCTGCTGCGTAACGCCCGCATCCTGAAGCCGAGCGACCCCAACCTGGTGGTCTGCTGGGGCGGCCACTCCATCTCGCGCGACGAGTACCTCTACACCAAGCAGGTGGGATACGAGCTGGGCCTGCGCGGCCTGGACATCTGCACCGGCTGCGGTCCGGGCGCGATGAAGGGGCCGATGAAGGGCGCCACCATCGCGCATGCCAAGCAGCGCCGCACCAGGACGCGCTACATCGGCGTGACCGAGCCGGGCATCATCGCCGCCGAGTCGCCCAATCCCATCGTCAACCACCTGGTGATCATGCCGGACATCGAGAAGCGCCTGGAGGCCTTCGTCCGCATCGGCCACGGCATCATCGTGTTTCCGGGCGGCGTGGGCACGGCGGAGGAGATCCTGTACCTGCTGGGCATCCTGCTGCATCCGGACAACGCCGACCTGCCGTTCCCGCTGATCCTCACCGGACCGACCATCGCCGCGCCGTACTTCGAGCAGATCGACCGCTTCATCCGGCTGACGCTGGGCGACGCGGCCGCCGCGCGCTACGAGATCGTCATCGGCGACCCGGTGGCCGTGGCGAAGAAGATGGGTGCCGGCATCCGCCGCGTGCGCGAATACCGGATCGAACAGAAGGATTCGTTCTTCTTCAACTGGGCCATCCAGATACCCGAGGATTACCAGCAACCCTTCGTGCCCTCGCACGAGGCCATGGCCGCGCTGCAGCTGCGGCCCGGGCGCGCGGTGCACGACCTGGCGGCGGACCTGCGCCGGGCGTTCTCCGGCATCGTGGCCGGCAACGTGAAGGAAGACGGGATGCGCCGGATCGAGGAATTCGGCCCGTTCGAGATCCACGGCGAGCCGGCGATGATGCAGGCGCTGGATGCGCTGCTGCGTGCGTTCGTGGAACAGCGCCGCATGAAGATCGCGGGCGAGTACAAGCCCTGCTACCGCGTGGTGACCTGAGCGGTCACGGCGCCATGGGAATCCGGATGACGGCGGTGTAGCGCCCCTCCGTCGTCGTCGTCCGCACACTGCCGCGCCCGTGCGTCATGGCCTGGATCCGGGCGCGGACGGCGTTCAGGCCGACCTGGTGGCCCGTCGTGGGGCGTACCGGCGCGGCGGGCAGGGCATTGGCCACCGCCACCTCCAGCCAGTCGCCGTCCGTCGCCACCTGCAGGTGCACGTCGCCCCCCGCGGCCACCGGTTCCACCCCGTGGCGGATCGCGTTCTCGACCAGCGGCTGGATCGACAGCGCGGGCACCGTCACGTCGGGCAGGGCGGCCGGCACCTGCCATTCCACGCGCAGGCGATCGCCGAAACGCAGGCTTTCGATTTCGAGGTAGCGGCGTACCAGCGCAAGCTCGTCGGCCAGCGTGATTTCACGCGGCCCGGCGAGCGCGGCACGGAACAGGTCCGACAGGTCCAGCAGCAGCCGCTCCGCCTCCTCCGGACGCTGGTGCACCAGCGCAGCGCCGGTATTGAGGGTGTTGAACAGGAAGTGGGGCCGGATGCGGGCCTGGAGGGCCTCGAGTTCGGCCTGCTTGGCGCGCACGGCCAGCTGGCGGGCGCGCCAGTGGTTCTGGAAAGCGGCCAGGCCGAGCGCGCCGACCGTGAGCGCCAGCGCCGTCAATCGAAGAAACCAGTGACGCCGCTCGCCGTCGTCCATGGGCCACAGGTCCGCCAGCAGCCAGGCGCTCATTCCGAAGATGGCCCAGGTCGACAGGACCAGCAGCAGCAGACCGGCGTAGGCGACATGGGCGGGACGCCAGGTCGCAAGGCGCGCGCGAAGTCCATACAGCGCGCCCAGCGTGGTGAGCAGGACCCACTGGATGGCCAATGAGGCCACGCCGAAATGGACCCAGCGATTGCCGTCGCCCGCCGGTGCGAGCGCCAGGATCGCGGCAAGGCCCTCTCCCGCCAGCAACACCCAGACCACGACCGAGGTCTGCCAGAGTGCGTCGAGAGGTGACGGGGTGTGGGTGGCTGGCATGCGAGTTGCGGGGCGGGCGGGGGCGCTCTCATCATGCCCGCCCCGGGGCGCGGATGCAGCAGCTTGCCGCTGGCTCCGCCTACCGCTCCGTCCATCGGCTGAGTACTGGATAGCCGCCAAGCCGTGGCCTAGTGTGGCACTTCGCCATTGGGGAAGTAGCGCATGCGCTCAGGCAGCATGAGGTCATGGTCGGGGAGATCTTCCTGTTTGAAGACCGGGGAGGCGTTGATCGCGGGATTCTCGCTGGTGGAACTGATGATCACGCTGGCCGTGCTGGCGGTCCTGATCACGTTGGCCGTGCCCAGCTTCACCTCGCTGATCAACAGCAACCGGTTGGCCGCCCAGTCCAATGAGCTGGTAGCGGGGTTGCAGGAGGCGCGGCTGGAGTCATTGCGGAGCAACCGTCGGGTAACCGTATGCCGGAGCACCAACGGCACGACTTGCAATACTGCCGCCGGGGCCACTTGGGGGAGGTGGATCAGTTTCGTGGACACTAATGGCAACGCCGTAGTGGACGGCGGGGAGACCCTGCTGCGATCCAGTAGTGTCAAGGCGCCCGTCCAACTCCGCAGCACCGCTCAAGCGTTGACGTTCCGCGCCGACGGCATGGTGCGTAATAACACATCGGGCGCGCTGGTCGACAATACCTTCGATGTTTGTATTCCCACCACTCAGCCTGCAGATAACAAGCGTGCGGTGACCCTCGCGGGCGGGAGTCGCATCGCGGTCACCACGCCAGTGGGTACCGGCACGTGTCCCTGAGGTCAATGATGAAATCAAGCATCTGCATGAACCCGCGCGTCGCGGTCCCTCGATCACAGCGTGGCGCAGGCCTGATCGAGGTGCTGGTTGCCGTGCTCGTCATGGGCATCGGTCTGCTTGGCGTGGCGGCCATGCAGGCGACCGCACTTCGGAATAATCAGAGCGCTCTGGAGCGGACCCAGGCAACTATCCAGACCTATTCGATCTTGGATGCGATGCGCGCGAACCGTCAGCGCGCCATTGCGGGGGACTACAATATTGGACGCACCTGCACCGCGCCTGCGACAGGAGGTACGTTGGCGCAGAAGGATCTCCACGCATGGTTCACGGACATGCAGAACCCGCAATCTATGGGCGCAGGTGCCTGCGCCAGCATCGTGCAGAACGGCAACCAGTTCGTCATCACGCTCGACTGGGATGACTCACGTGCAAGCGACGATACGGAAACCGCGCCAGCCGCACTTCAGGACGGCGTACCGGCGCGCAACAGGGTGGTGACGGCGGTGCGCATATGAAATCCCGACATTCCTTTTCTGGCGCGCGCGCGGTCTTCGGCGTCAGTCTGATCGAGCTGATGATCGCGCTGGTGCTTGGTCTGCTGGTGGTCGGCGCCGCGATCGGTATTTTCATGTCGAACCGTCAGGTGTTCCGCTCTGCGGACAACCTCAGCTTTGTCCAAGAAAACGGCCGCGTGGCGTTCGAACTGCTCGCGCGCGAACTGCGCCAGACCGCGAGTTCGCCCTGCTCGGCCAAGGTGCCGATCGTGAACGTGCTGGACAGCACGAGCGCGTGGGGCACGGATTGGGGCGATGGGATCCGGGGTTACGATGGTCAGGCTGGGCAGGCGCTTCCTACGGTGACCACCGGCACCGCTCAGCGCAACCGCATCGCTGGGACGGACGCGGTGGAACTGCGTTCCGGTTCTTCCGGAGACGTGACGGTCACTGACCACAAGCCGAATTCCGCACAGTTCAAGGTGAACACCACCGCACACGGTTTGGTCGATGGCGACATCGTGATGGTGTGCGATTTCGTCCAGGCGGCCATCTTCCAGATCACGAATGCCAGCTCATCGAATGTCACGATCGTCCACAACGCAGGCATGGGCGTGGCTTCCCCGGGAAACTGCACGAAATCGTTGAAGTATCCCAAGCAGGTGCCTTGCGTCCCAAATCCCGGGGCGTACTACACGTACGGACCCAATTCGGTGATCGCGAAGCTGAAGGCGACGGCCTGGTATGTCGGCGTCAGTACAAGCGACCCGGCGCGACGCTCGCTTTACCAAGTCATGCTGACGAGCAGCGGCGCGGCACCTGCATCGACTGTCCAGGAAGTTGCGGAGGGCGTGCAGGACATGCAGCTGCAGTACCTGTCGAACGGCAGCACGGATTACCAGAACGCCAATGCGGTGACGAACTGGGCCCAGGTCACGGCCGTGCGCGTGGTCCTGACCCTGCAGAGCAATGAGAGGATTGATGGTGCGCCGGTGGTGCGCACCATCGCGAACACCGTCACGATCAGGAATCGCAACCCATGACGCGCCCCGTCTATCCGACACCGTCGTGCCAGCGTGGCGCATCCTTGGTGGTCGTGCTGATTCTCCTGCTGGTCATGACATTGCTCGGCTTGGCCGTGCTGCGGACCACGTTGCTGGATGAACGCATGAGCGCGAACCTCTACGACCGCAGCCTCTCTTTCCAGTCGGCCGAGACCGCGTTGCGGGACGCCGAGGCCGCCGTGCAGGCCGCGGAACTGGCCGGCGCCACCATCGGATTCAACTGCACGGCGGCAGGCGTGACGTGTCCGTCCATCCCCGCGAACGCGCTCACCGGCACGGCCGGTTGTTCGGGCGGTCGCAACTGCTGGACCAACGCCACCACCAACATCCAGACGCTGGCATCAGGTGCGGGCGCGCCGCAGTACTACATCGAGTACATGGGGCAGTACACCAACGAAGACGATCTTTCGTTGGCCAGCAGCGCCAACAGTGCCCAGTACGGCGGCACGGGCGGCGTTCCCCTGCAGCATTTCTACCGGATCACGGGTCGCAGCCATGATCCGTCCGCCAATGACCGGGCCGTCGTGGTCCTGCAATCCAACATCGTGGTCAAGTGAGGTGTGCGATGACGCTTGAATCCATTCCGTCGAAGCCGTCGTCCCGCTCCGGGATCCGCGCGAGCGCGGCCTTCCGGAAGGCGAGGGAGCGCATGCTTGCGGTGCTCGTGGGCCTGTTCGCCGTCGCCAGCGCGTTCCCGGCCGCGTCGCTGGACATCTCCCAGAAGCCCTTGTCGATCGGCCGCGACGTGCCCGGCAATCTGGCGCTCGTGCCTTCCGTGGAGTTCCCGACGCTGATCAGCGTGGCGAATTTCGGCGACTACGTGCCCACCAATACGTACGTGGGCTACTTCGATTCCGAGAAGTGCTATCGCTATGAGTACAGCGCTACCGAGAGCGAGCGCCACTTCGCACCTCAATCTTCCGCTGCTGCGGGCCACACGTGCACGGGCGCGCTGTGGAGCGGCAACTACATGAACTGGGCCGCGACCCAGACCATCGATCCTTTCCGCTCGGCGCTGACGGGTGGTTACCGTGTACGGGATACCACGGCCGCCACCTGGCTGGAAAAGGCGAAAGCGGACCGTGATGGCAGTGACAGTGCCACGGCGAACTTTCCCCGCCGTACCTACCCGGGCAGCTCCAATCCGACGGCCGTGAATGCGGCCACCCCAGCCAGTTGGAACACCATCCGCACCCGCATCGACGGCCTAGGTAACAAAATGCGCTTCACCAGCGGGTCCAACTCGGCCGCGCTGGCCCTCAACAACCCGGGTACTGGGCAGCCCGTTGCCTATAACCCTGCGACGCATACGCTCGACAACAGCAACATCACCGTCAACGGCCGTCAGGTCAGCCAGGCCAACGTCGTGTTCGAGGTCAGCGTGCGTGTGGCGGTGTGTGTCGCCGGCATGCTCGAAGCCAATTGCAATACGACCTATAGCGGCGTGGCGAAGCCCGAGGGCCTGATCCAGCAGTACGCCAACAGCATCCGCTACAGCATCTTCGGTTATCTGAACAATGGCGGCGGCACCGAGCCAGAGGGTGGCGTGATGCGTGCGCGCCAGAAGTTCGTCGGGCCCGCGAGCCAGTTCCCCGAGTCGGGCGCGCAGGGTAATCCGAACCGCGAGTGGGATCCGGTTACCGGCATCCTGTACCAGAATCCCGACCCGACAGACGCGACCAATACCAACGCCAACATCACCAATAGCGGCGTCATCAATTACCTGAACAAGTTCGGACAGATGGAAACGGGGCGTAACGCCAAATCCTACGATAACGTCAGCGAGCTTTATTATACGGCGCTGCGTTACTTCAAGAATCAGGGAAATGTTCCTTCGTATGCGGTGGTGAATGGCGATTACCAGTTGGCCGATGGCTTCCCCGTCATTACCGACTGGGATGATCCAATTCGCTATTCGTGCCAGACCAACGTGATTCTGGGCGTCGGCGATACCAATACCTGGCGAGACAAGAATCTTCCGGGCGCGACCAGTAGCGCGGGGGAGCCGGCGAAGCCCGCCGAAGTCGACGCCGATACATCGGTCGACGTCGTCGCCATGTTGAAGAACATCTGGCGAATGGAAGGTTTCTCGGAAGCCGATGCTACGACGCGCTCCACGGCGGCGTACTTCAATAACTCGGGCCACAACAACTCCGCCTACATCGCGGCACTTGCCTACGACGCGCACACGCGCGACATCCGTCCGGCAACGCGACCGAACCCGATCGCGGGAAAGCAGACGATTTCCACCTACTGGGTGGATGTGGTGGAAAATCGCGATTATAAGACGCCGCACACCAACCAATACGCGCTGGCGACAAAGTATGGTGGTTTCACGGTGCCGGCGGGCTACAACCCCGATACCAATGTCACGCCTCTGGCGGACTCGCAATGGTGGGCGACGAACCAGTATGTCAATGGAGTCACGAGCTTCAAGCGCCCGGCGAATTTCTATGTCGCCTCTGAGGCGGGGAGGATGGTCGAAAGTCTAAAGCAGGTCTTCGCGAAGATCGTCCAGGACATGCGCGGTTCGGGGGGCTCGTTCGCGTCGAACACGACCAAGCTGGAAACCGGCGCGATGACCTACCAGGCGCAGTTCTACAGCGGCGCTTGGCGTGGCGAACTCGTCGGCTACAACGTGAACCAGAGTACTGGTGCGTTGACGCAGGCCTGGACGGCGGGCTCTCAGTTCCCCGCCAACTTCGCCAGCCGGCGGATCTACATCAACAACGGCGGCGCGATGCAGTTGTTCACCTCGCTGTCGCAGGCGCCCGCGCTGGGGACCCAGGCGGTCGTGGATTACATCCGCGGCGACCGGACGAACGAAATGCCGGTAGGTACCCTGCGTACCCGTCAGAGCGTGCTGGGCGACATCGTCAACTCGCAGCCGGTCTACGTCGGTGCGCCGAATTCGCGCCTGTTCTACGGCGCGGAATTCACCGGTGCGGACGACTACTTGGCTTTCGTGCTCGCCAACGCCACGCGTACGCCGACTGTCTATGTCGGTGCCAACGACGGCATGCTGCATGGCTTCAACGCGACGACGGGCGCGGAGACGTTCGCCTTCATTCCGTCCCAGGTCATCCCGCGGCTGGCCGCGCTGGCTGATCCCAACTATGTGCACCAGTACTACGTTGATGGCGACATCACTGTAGCCGACGCCTATTGGGGTGGCCAATGGCGCACTATCCTCGTGGGCACGCTTGGGCGCGGTGGGCGCGGTGTTTACGCGCTCGATGTGACCAACCCTTCGAACGTCAGTCTTCTGTGGGAGAAGACGGCCACGGATATCCCGGCCATGGGCAATTCGCTGGGCAAGCCGATCATCGCGCAGGTGGCCAACGGCGACTGGCGCGTCTTCATCGGTAACGGTCCCAATGGCAGCGGCGGTACCGCGCAGCTGGTGACCATTCGCTTGAACAATGGCGCGGTGACGACGGTGAGCACGGGCGTGGCCGGCGACAACGGCCTGTCGGGCCCCAATGTCTGGAACACCGGTGCCACGGATTTCGTGGACCGCGTCTATGCAGGCGATCTGCGCGGCAATCTCTGGAGGTTCGGCAATCTGGCCGGCACGCCGACCGTCACGGCGATGTTCCAGGCGACCGACGGTACGACAGCCCAGCCCATCACGGCGGCGCCCACGGTGTCCCGTAATCCGAGCAATAACGATACGTGGGTCTACTTCGGCACCGGCAAGTACGTTAGCGAAGCCGACCTGTCAGATACGCAGGTGCAAAGCTGGTATGGCTTGATCGACCGCGGCGTAGCCATTGCCGGACGCAATGCGCTTCAGCGCGTGGCGATCACAGGCGAGCAGACGCTGGCCAATGGCCTCGGCGCCCGCGTGATCGATGCGGTCACCACGCCCAGCGTGAATGGCTGGTACATCGACCTGGTATCGCCATTGAATGGCGCGGAAGGCGAGCGCATGGTCGTACCGAACATCTTTCAGGGCCTGGCGCTGATCGGAACGACGCGTATTCCCGACAATACGAGCGTGTGCGATCCGAGCGGTCGTGGCTGGATTATGGCGATCAACCCCTTCACGGGCGGACGTCTGAACTCCACGTTCTTCGACTTGAACAACGACGGCAACTTCAACAACAGCGATATGTCCAACGGTTCTGTGGTGTCCGGCCTGGGCCTACCAAGCGGGCCTAACAACCCGATCTTCGTCGGCAACATGATGCTCACGAATATGGACAACGCGGAAAGCAACGTAATAAAGACCAACTCGTCCGTGCTCGCGCCGGCGCGTGTATCGTGGCGTGAAGTGGTGGGTGACTGATGGAGCGCACAGGGGGAGCTATGAAGAGGTTCGACCACGGACTACAGGGCAGGGGTGAGGCAGGCTTCACGCTGATCGAGCTGTTGATCGTGATAGCGATCGTCGGGATCCTGGCGGTGATCGCGGTTTCCACCTATCAGGATCAGATTGTGAAATCGCGGCGCGCCGCGGCGGCGGCCTGCCTTCAGGAGGCTGCCCAGTTCATGGAGCGGCACTACACCACGCGTCTGACCTATGCGGGGGCGACGGCCCCCACCTGCGATGCGGAAGTAGCGGCCCACTATGCCGCCCCGGAGTTCGTCGGCACCCCGGCGGCGAAGGCGTATACGCTCCGGATCGTGCCGTCGGGCGCCCAGGCCGCGCGCGACACGCTATGCGGAACCCTTACCATCAATCAGCAGGGCGTACGCGGAGAGAGCGGTACCGCCAGCAGCGCGGATCAATGCTGGTGACCCCATAGAAAAAGGCCCGCATCTGACGATGCGGGCCTTTTGTTTTTCATCTGGCGCCCGAAGTTGGACTCGAACCAACGACCCCCTGATTAACAGTCTCATGGCTGGATTGTCCGGAACCGCTGTCGTGCAAGGCGTCTAACGAAAGTGGCCCGTCTACTCCACTGAGAATTCGGGACTCCAATTTGCGGGTAATTCCTGCGCCATCGAAACCGAAAGTAGGTGCTCAGCGGACCGCCTTCTCGTTCATTGCCCGTCGACGCCGCTGATATACTCGGGCCAAGGCCCAGGCAAGGTTCAGCCATGGATGATGTAATCGATTACCGCGACATCGTTTCCAAGTACAGTTTTCAGCAGCACGCCGAGCGCGCCGACCAGTACTTCTCGACCGTCGACGTAAACTCGGTCGTGGCCAGAAAACCCTTCGCCTCCGTGGAGGAGGCGTCGGTTATCTCTGCCGGCATCGGAGCCGTCCTAGGGAATCTGAAGCTGTTCCGCGGGGCCAAGGTGCTCGACTTCGGTGCCGGCACCTGCTGGCTGAGCCGGATATTGGCGAGCGTGGGATGCGAAGTGACTGCAGCGGATGTGTCCCGAAACGCACTTGACCTGGGTAAGCGACTTGCAGACAGCGACCCAGCACTGCACGGCGCGTCCATTTCCTATGCGCCCATCGATGAAGCCAAGCTTCCATTTCCGGATGAATCATTTGATCGTATCGTGGTGTTCGACGCCTTCCACCACGTGCCTGACCAGAAGGCGGCCATCCGAGAGTTTCATCGCATTTTGAAGCGCGACGGGCTGGCGGCTTTCCATGAGCCGGGCCCCGAGCATTCGCGCAGCCATCAATCACAGTACGAGATGCGCAGCTTCGGCGTCATCGAAGCGGACATCATCGTGGAAGAGTTGATTGGAGAAGCCGTCTCCTGTGGATTCTCGTCTGTCGACCTGGCTGTGTTCGCCACCAGTCCCATCATGGTCAAGCTCGGAGAGTACAACAGATTTCTCACCGAGAAGACCAGCATGGCCGCGCTGAATCTTGTCGAGCAGGCCCGGGCTGAAAGCCGGCATCGCCGGGTGTTTTTCCTGCATAAGGGTGACCCGAACAAGACAGACTCGCGGGCGGCGGCCGGGCTTGGCGGCGAGTTGCTGCTAACGTCCATTCGGCAGGACGGCGCAGTGGTCATTGATGGCGTGGTGACCAACACCGGATCATCGACGTGGCTACCTTCCATGAGAGGGGTGGGCTCGGTCAATCTTGGCGTCCACCTCTACGGCCAGGACGGAAGTCTGCTCGACGCGGACTACGCCCGCGGCGCCGTCAGCGATAGCATCACCGAGCCTGGTGACCGACGCCACGTTCGGTTCATCGTGCCGCTGCCGGAGGTTGAGTCGTTCACCCTGAGCCTCGACCTGGTGGCCGAGGGTGTCACCTGGTTCGAAACCGTCGGTGGCCGGGTCGCAAAGTTCTCGTTCTGATCGTGGCGAACAGGCCGAAGCCATTGCGTGGTAGCTCAACCGCGAGATGCGCCCCGTGAGCGGGGGCGACGGGCTACAGCCGATTACCGATGTTTGACACACCCAATTAGTAGACAGGTGGCGCATAGTAGACAAATGAAAAAGGCCGCGATCACTCGCGGCCTTTGATGTATTTGGCGCCCGAAGTTGGACTCGAACCAACGACCCCCTGATTAACAGACTTCGGGACTTAGATTTGAAATCAACAACTTGGCCTTGTTCGATTTTCCAATCCGGATAGCGTGGAACCCGTGATGCCATTGGCTCCCTCGACAGGTTTTCCCATCAAAGTAGTTCGAGAACACCTGAATTAAGCCGACCCGCGAAGCGGGTTCGGCTTGAATGATGGGATGGACTCCTCCCGCGTCACCAAACGGCTTCGAAGAGCCAGACTGATGTTTCCATCAGGACACGGGATCACGAGAGGAGTCCACGCCATGCATGCTAGTACCGTCGCCATCGATTTGGCAAAAGAGGTCTTCGAGCTGGCCTTCGCCGATGCGCAGGGCCGGGTCATCGAGCGCAAGCGCCTCTCGCGCCGGGCCTTCATCCGTTCGCTGGAGACCCGGCCGCCGTTGCGGGTGCTGATGGAGGCCTGCGGCGGTGCGCACTGCTGGGCGCGCCGCTTCCAGCGCCAGGGCCACACGGTACGCCTGCTTCCCGCACGTGACGTGCGCCCCTACGTGCGCGGCAACAAGACCGACCGCAACGACGTGGCCGGGATACTGGAAGCGGACCGCTGCGCCGGCATGGCCGGGGTGCCGGTCAAGACCCCGGAGCAGCAGGGCATCCAGGCGCTGCACCGGCTGCGTGAACACCTCAAGGGTGAACGTACCGCCACGCTCAACCTGTTGCGGGGCGTGCTGCGCGAGTTCGGCGTGGCGGTACCCGTTGGAGCGGCCAAGGTGCCGGGGGCGGTACGCGATGCGCTGGAAGACGGTGACAACGAGTTGCCGATGACGCTGCGCCACAGCCTGGCCGAGCAGATCGACAGACTGTCGCAACTGGACAAGGACATGGCGGCGATCGAGCAGCGGCTGGAGGAATTCGCCTCACGCGAGGTGGCGGTGCAGCGTTACCGTGGCGTGCCGGGCGTGGGCCTGCTGACGGCGACCGCGCTACGGGCCAGTGCCGGCGATCTGTCGCGCTTCCGCAGCGGGCGCCAGTTCTCGGCGTGGCTGGGACTGACCCCGCGCGAGCATTCCTCGGGCCAGCAGCGCCGGCTGGGAGGCCTGACCAAGCGCGGCGATGTCTACGTAAGAACGCTGCTGATCCACGGCGCACGCGCGGTGCTGCAGGCGGCGCGGATGAAACAGCGGCGCGGGCAAGCCCTCGATCCGCTGCAGGCCTGGGCGCTGAAGGTTCAGGACACCCGCGGCCACAACAAGGCCGCCTGCGCGCTGGCCAACAAGCTGGCCCGACGGCTGTGGGCGATGGAACACCACGGCATGCCGTTCGATCCGCGCCACGTCAGCGAGCGGCCGCACGCCACCTAAGCCCACCGCCTCAACGCGCAAATTCACCGCTTCAACGTCGGGAGTTGCCTGAAACGATCTTGATCATGGCGAAGGGTTCGGTCCCGGAGCGGACAACGCCGATAACAATGCCGGCCTGGCAGGCCGCTTGAACGATAGGCACCCGCCCCGCGGATTCCATGATGGCCCGGGCAGATGCTGCTCACCCCAAGGCCGGATACACGACTGCAACCGTTCCACTTCCGCGATCAGATCACTTCGGCAACGACCGATTGACGGAGGAGTCCATACATGAATTGTTAGGTGCCATTAGCAGACCCAGGCAGCCGCAGTATCTTTGGCTAGCGCATCAATTGGCTCAAGCAATTGCCAGTCTGGATCGCATCTCGGCTCAGGCAGCTCAAGGAGCTTGAATGTGAGCTGTTCGAGCCCGGCATCTGAAGAGCCGGCTATTGACTGAAGGCTTGCGTACAGCCGTAGATAAAAGTACCGACACCAGAATATCTCATCAGCGGACCAGCCTTGCGCGTGGAGCGACGATGGAGCATCAGTGACGCGCTGAAATATTTGCAGGGCGGTCTCGGCTGTTGGTGGGGAAGAGCCAATTAGCGATAACAGCTTGGCGGGGTCAACTATGATCTTTGGCATGGCGCCTAACGCCTGAATTAAGCCGACCCGCGAAGCGGGTTCGGCTTGAATGAATTGTTAGGCACCATTGTCAGTCACGTCAGTTGCTGCAGCGATGAGGAAAACCTTGGTGCCAGCCGGGACTTGAACCTTTGATATGGAAGACGGCAGAGCAATGGGAACAGAAGGATTGTCCGGTGGCGGCCTGCGCCCATAGTTGATCATCTCAACACCAGCAACTTCTGTGTCAATGCTCTTGCCGTCAGGCGTGACGAGGCGGATCGACGTTCCTATCTGAACTGACGGAAGCTTTTGATCGCTAGGAATACCGGGGGCAAGAACTGGCCCGGGTCGCCCCGACAACTGAAACGCTTCTTGGACCGTGAAGAGCAGGATTGCCGACATGGTGCCTAACACTGGAATTAAGCCGACCCGCGAAGCGGGTTCGGCTTGAATGATGGGATGGACTCCTCCCGCGTCACCAAACGGCTTCGAAGAGCCAGACTGATGTTTCCATCAGGACACGGGATCACGAGAGGAGTCCACGCCATGCATGCTAGTACCGTCGCCATCGATTTGGCAAAAGAGGTCTTCGAGCTGGCCTTCGCCGATGCGCAGGGCCGGGTCATCGAGCGCAAGCGCCTCTCGCGCCGGGCCTTCATCCGTTCGCTGGAGACCCGGCCGCCGTTGCGGGTGCTGATGGAGGCCTGCGGCGGTGCGCACTGCTGGGCGCGCCGCTTCCAGCGCCAGGGCCACACGGTACGCCTGCTTCCCGCACGTGACGTGCGCCCCTACGTGCGCGGCAACAAGACCGACCGCAACGACGTGGCCGGGATACTGGAAGCGGACCGCTGCGCCGGCATGGCCGGGGTGCCGGTCAAGACCCCGGAGCAGCAGGGCATCCAGGCGCTGCACCGGCTGCGTGAACACCTCAAGGGTGAACGTACCGCCACGCTCAACCTGTTGCGGGGCGTGCTGCGCGAGTTCGGCGTGGCGGTACCCGTTGGAGCGGCCAAGGTGCCGGGGGCGGTACGCGATGCGCTGGAAGACGGTGACAACGAGTTGCCGATGACGCTGCGCCACAGCCTGGCCGAGCAGATCGACAGACTGTCGCAACTGGACAAGGACATGGCGGCGATCGAGCAGCGGCTGGAGGAATTCGCCTCACGCGAGGTGGCGGTGCAGCGTTACCGTGGCGTGCCGGGCGTGGGCCTGCTGACGGCGACCGCGCTACGGGCCAGTGCCGGCGATCTGTCGCGCTTCCGCAGCGGGCGCCAGTTCTCGGCGTGGCTGGGACTGACCCCGCGCGAGCATTCCTCGGGCCAGCAGCGCCGGCTGGGAGGCCTGACCAAGCGCGGCGATGTCTACGTAAGAACGCTGCTGATCCACGGCGCACGCGCGGTGCTGCAGGCGGCGCGGATGAAACAGCGGCGCGGGCAAGCCCTCGATCCGCTGCAGGCCTGGGCGCTGAAGGTTCAGGACACCCGCGGCCACAACAAGGCCGCCTGCGCGCTGGCCAACAAGCTGGCCCGACGGCTGTGGGCGATGGAACACCACGGCATGCCGTTCGATCCGCGCCACGTCAGCGAGCGGCCGCACGCCACCTAAGCCCACCGCCTCAACGCGCAAATTCACCGCTTCAACGTCGGGAGTTGCCTGAAACGATCTTGATCATGGCGAAGGGTTCGGTCCCGGAGCGGACAACGCCGATAACAATGCCGGCCTGGCAGGCCGCTTGAACGATAGGCACCCGCCCCGCGGATTCCATGATGGCCCGGGCAGATGCTGCTCACCCCAAGGCCGGATACACGACTGCAACCGTTCCACTTCCGCGATCAGATCACTTCGGCAACGACCGATTGACGGAGGAGTCCATACATGAATTGTTAGGCGGCAAGCATGCCATAGCGAATCCACCGCACAAGTGCTAGAGCCCACAGAAGCAGGAGCGGCGACGACGCCAGCAGACCAAGAGCGCTCTCTCCAAGTCTCCGCCGATGCAAGAGATGGCGGGCCCCAAGTCCAACTCCGATCATGGGCCCAACGAAGGTGAGGGGAACAATAGTTGTTGCCAGTAGATCGCTGGTTGTACTGCCTGGAATCAGGTCGCCTCGAAGTACGGCGTCTTGAGCAAGCAGCGAGGCAATCGCTGCTACGTAGCCAAGAGCAACGAAGAAGATCGGCGACGAGAAGAGCTTTCGCAGGTTATGGGGAAAGTTCATTGCCGCCTAACTACCTAATAGCCGGATCCCTGGGTCCGGTTATACGACTTATCCACAGCGCACCGTATGGTGGGCTATCCCCTTGATACTGCTAGATCTTAGACCCGCCGGGTCCGGCTAACAAGCCGATGTATAACCGGACCCAGAGACCTTCAATTGGGGGGGCTGACCAATGACTTTCACCCCGAGAGGTCCGCGTGCAGTAGCTCGTGAAGCAAGCCTGCGCGTAGCGTTCTGGAATCAACTTCGTCGGCGTGCAGTCCTGTGGCCTTAGCAGGTAAAACAACCACCTATGGACAAAATATTCCCACCCGTTTTCCCAGCCGGAAAACAGAAAGGCCCACGCATTTCTGCGTAGGCCTTTGATTTTCATGGCGCCCGAAGTTGGACTCGAACCAACGACCCCCTGATTAACAGTCAAGTGCTCTAACCGGCTGAGCTATTCGGGCGGGGCGCGTATTGTAGCGGGCACGTCGGCGCGGCGGCAAGTCGTCCGGCATCGTCCGGGCGTTTCGCTGGCGGTGGGTGCAGGCCTCGGCGCCAAGGCCTTGATTGGAAAGGTTCAGCCGGGTTGGACGCAGGGTTCAGGCTCGCTCGGGCGGGCGCTGCGGATCCGCCCTGCATTGTTGATGACGACCAGCCCGCTGACTTCGCCGTCGATGCACAGGCGCACCGTGAGATTGTTGCCGGAGCTGTAGCCGGTCGGCAGATAGCGCACCTGGCGCCGGCCCGCCGTGGAGAGCAGGCGCAACCCGGGCGCATGGGGCGCCGGCTCGTTGCGGAAGACATCGAAGGCGTCGTCGGGCTGCCGGTTGCCGTCCGGGTCCCTGAAGGTCAGCCAGTGCTCGCTCCAGTCGCTGTCCTGCCGGCACAGGCCGTCCCCCCGGCTGGGACACACCACCACCGGCACGTTGTGGGTGATCGCGGTGATGCGGGCCGAGGCGAAATGGGAGGTCAGCAGGTGCAGCGCGGCATCCACCTGGCTGCGCTTCTGCAATGCGCGGAACGAGGGGATGCCCAGCGCGGCCAGGATCGCCAGCACGGACATGGCCACGACCAGTTCCAGCAGGGTCACACCCCGGTGGCGGTGATCGATGCGTGGGGGACGAGCACAGGGTGAAGACGATGGCATCCTTGCCATGGCGCGGTTCCTCGAATGTTCCGGCCATCCAGCATCGAGCGCGCGAACAGGGTGCGCCATCAGGACAGCTCCTGTCCTGATGTAGGGAATCCCCGCAGGGGCGCTCACGCCCCCGGGGCTATACTCGAAGGTCGATTCCCGGACGGCCTGCGATGACTGATCGTTTCCAGCTTGTTTCCCCGTATTCGCCGGCGGGCGACCAGCCCCGCGCCATCGAGAAGCTGGTGGAGAACTTCCAGGCCGGCCTGGCCAAGCAGACCCTGTTGGGGGTGACGGGTTCGGGCAAGACCTACACGATCGCCAACGTGGTGCAGCAGATCCAGAAGCCCACCCTGGTGATGGCGCCCAACAAGACGCTGGCGGCGCAGCTGTACGGCGAGTTCAAGGCCTTCTTTCCGCACAATGCGGTCGAGTATTTCGTCAGCTACTACGACTACTACCAGCCGGAAGCCTATGTGCCGGCCAGCGATACCTTCATCGAGAAGGACAGCTCGATCAACGAGCACATCGAGCAGATGCGGCTGGCCGCCACCAAGACGCTGTTGTCCAGGCCCGATGCGCTGGTGGTCGCCACGGTGTCGGCGATCTACGGCCTGGGCGCGCCGGAGGACTACCTGTCGCTGCGCCTGATCCTGTCGCTGGGCGAGCGGATCGACCAGCGCGACCTGATCCGCCACCTGACCCAGCTGCAGTACACCCGCAACGAGTACGAGCTGCAGCGCGGCACGTTCCGCGTGCGCGGCGAGGTCATCGACGTGCACCCGGCGGAGAGCGATGCCGAAGCGCTGCGCATCGAGCTGTTCGACGGTGAGGTGGAGGGGCTCAGCCTGTTCGACCCGCTCACCGGCGAGTCGCTGCGCAAGCTGCAGCGCTACACGGTGTATCCCAAGACGCACTACGCCACCACCCGCGAGCGCGTGCTCACCGCCATCGACACCATCAAGGTCGAGCTGAAGGAGCGGCTGGAGCAGTTGTACGCGCAGAACAAGCTGGTCGAAGCGCAACGCCTGGCGCAGCGGACCCAGTTCGACGTGGAGATGATGGCGGAGGTCGGCTTCTGCTCGGGCATCGAGAACTACTCGCGCCACCTGACCGGCAAGGCGCCCGGTGAGCCGCCGCCGACCCTGTTCGACTACCTGCCGGCCGATGCCTTGCTGGTGATCGACGAATCGCACGTGACCATCCCGCAGATCGGCGCCATGTACAAGGGCGACCGCTCGCGCAAGGAGACCCTGGTGGAATTCGGCTTCCGGCTGCCGTCGGCGCTGGACAACCGGCCGTTGCGCTTCGAGGAATGGGAGGCGCGTTCCCCCCGCAGCATCTATGTCTCGGCTACCCCGGGACCTTACGAACTGCGCGAATCCAATGGCGAGATCGTCGAACTGGTGGTGCGCCCGACCGGCCTGATCGACCCTGAAGTGGAGATCCGTCCGGTCGGCACGCAGGTCGACGACCTGTTGTCGCAGATCAACGAGCGTGTGGCCTGGGGCGACCGCGTGCTGGTCACCACGCTGACCAAGCGGATGGCCGAGAACCTGACCGAGTACCTGGGCGAACACGGCATCAAGGTGCGTTATCTGCACTCGGACGTGGATACCGTCGAGCGCGTCGAGATCATCCGCGACCTGCGGCTGGGCAAGTTCGACGTGCTGGTGGGCATCAACCTGTTGCGTGAGGGGCTGGACATGCCCGAAGTCTCGCTGGTCGCGATCCTGGACGCGGACAAGGAGGGCTTCCTCCGGTCCACCGGCTCGCTCATCCAGACCATCGGCCGCGCCGCCCGCAACCTGCGCGGCAAGGCCATCCTGTACGCCGACAAGGTCACCCGTTCCATGCAGGCCGCCATCGACGAAACCGGCCGCCGCCGGGAGAAGCAGGTGGAGTACAACCTGGCGCACGGCATCACCCCCAAATCGGTCGCGCGGCCGATCGTGGACATCCTGGAAGGCGCCCGCAGCGAGGCCGCCAGCGAGGGCAAGGCCGGTCGGGGCAAGGGACGGCGCGTGGCCGAGGAAGCGGTGGAGTACGGCGTGATGGATCCGGCCAAGGCCGTGGCCCGCATCAAGGCGCTGGAGCAGCAGATGTACCAGCATGCCCGCGACCTGGAATTCGAGGACGCCGCGCGCCTGCGCGACCAGATCCAGCGGCTGAAGGAAGCCAGCCTGGGCGGCTGAGCCGTCGGGCGCCGCCCCCGGTTGTCGGCGACCCCGCATCCGGGATAGAATTCGCGCCCCTGCAAAGGGCAGACCGGGCGGTTAGCTCAGCGGTAGAGCACTACCTTGACATGGTAGGGGTCACAGGTTCGAACCCTGTACCGCCCACCACGCTTCCACGGCGTGGATTCCGGACTTCTGGGGCCAGCCCGATGCGCCATCTTCATCACGAGGTGGCCCGCGGAAACGCCGGCCGAGCGTGCGACATGAGCACTACCATCCCCTGAATCTGGTATTGCCCGAGGCACTGCATCCCGTAGGCGCCCTCGTGGCGCTTTTTTGTTGGCCTTTGCCCGTCCCCGATACCCTTTTGCAGGAGCGCCCCGTGGGCGCGATGCTCTTCCCGGGCAAACCTCGAAAGCATCTCGCCCACGGGGCGCTCCTACAAAGTTGAGAAGCCGGAACTTCCCATGATCACCATCACGCTCCCCGACGGCAGCCGCCGCGAGTTCGAGAACCCCGTTTCCGTCATGCAGGTGGCCCAGTCCATCGGCGCCGGCCTGGCCAAGGCCACTGTGGCCGGTGCCGTCGACGGCGTGCTGGTCGATGCCAGCGACGTCATCGACCACGACGCCACGCTGCGCATCATCACCCCGAAGGACGAGGAGGGCGTGGAGATCATCCGCCACTCCTGCGCCCACCTGGTCGGCCATGCGGTCAAGCAGCTGTACCCGGACGTGAAGATGGTCATCGGCCCGGTGATCGCCGAAGGCTTCTATTACGACATCTACAGCGAGCGCCCGTTCACGCCGGAGGACCTGGCGGCGATCGAGCAGCGCATGCAGGAACTGATCGCGCAGGACTACGACGTCATCAAGAAGATGACGCCGCGGTCCCAGGTGGTGGACGTCTTCAAGGCCCGCGGCGAGGACTACAAGCTGCGACTGATCGAGGACATGGGGCCCGAAGTGACGGCCATGGGCCTGTACTACCACCAGGAATACGTGGACATGTGCCGCGGCCCGCACGTGCCGAACACCCGTTTCCTGAAGGCGTTCAAGCTGACCCGCATCTCCGGCGCCTACTGGCGAGGCGATGCCAAGAACGAGCAGCTGCAGCGCATCTACGGCACCGCCTGGGCCGACAAGAAGCAGTTGGAGGCCTACATCCAGCGCATCGAGGAAGCCGAGAAGCGCGACCACCGCAAGATCGGCAGGCAGCAGGAACTGTTCCACCTGCAGGAAGAAGCGCCGGGCCTGGTGTTCTGGCACCCGAAGGGCTGGGCCATCTGGCAGGTGGTCGAGCAGTACATGCGCAAGGTCTACCGCGACAGCGGCTACCAGGAAGTGCGCTGTCCGCAGATCCTCGACGTCGCCCTGTGGAAGAAGTCCGGCCACTGGGACAACTACAAGGAAAACATGTTCTTCAGCGAATCGGAAAACCGCACCTACGCGGTCAAGCCGATGAACTGCCCGGGCCACGTGCAGGTGTTCAACCAGGGCCTGCACAGCTACCGCGACCTGCCGATCCGCTACGGCGAGTTCGGTGCCTGCCACCGCAACGAGCCCTCGGGCGCGCTGCACGGCATCCTGCGCGTGCGCGGCTTCACCCAGGACGACGGCCACATCTTCTGCACCGAGGACCAGATCGAGGCCGAGGTGACGGCGTTCCACCAGCAGGCGCTGAAGGTGTACTCGGACTTCGGTTTCGAAGACATCCAGATCAAGATCGCCCTGCGCCCGGACGCGCGCCTGGGCGACGACGCCACCTGGGACAAGGCCGAGGCCGCCCTGCGCGCCGCCCTGCGCAGCTGCGGGGTGGAGTGGCAGGAGCTGCCGGGCGAGGGCGCCTTCTATGGCCCCAAGATCGAGTACCACCTGAAGGACGCCATCGGCCGGACCTGGCAGCTGGGGACCATGCAGGTCGACTTCATGATGCCGGGCCGCCTGGGCGCCGAGTACGTGGACGAGAACAGCCAGCGCCAGCACCCGGTCATGCTGCACCGGGCCATCGTGGGGTCCATGGAGCGGTTCATCGGCATCCTGATCGAGCACCACGCTGGTGCATTCCCGTCCTGGCTGGCGCCGCAGCAGGCCGTGGTGATGAATATCACCGATGCCCAGGCCGATTACGTGGCCGAAGTCAGGAAAACCCTTGCAAATCAAGGCTTCCGGGTGGCGGCCGATTTGCGGAACGAGAAGATCGGCTATAAGATTCGCGAGCACACGCTGCAGCGGGTGCCGTACCTGCTGGTGGTCGGAGACCGCGAGAAGGAAAATGGCGCCATCGCCGTGCGCACGCGTTCCGGGGAGGATCTGGGCACCATGTCCGTTGCCGCCTTCGCAGAACGTTTGCGTAACGAGCACGCCGCGTAGTTTGGTTCCGGCCTGCATGGGCCGGTGCACCCCTCCCTGGAGACTGCAACATCAGCACCCCTGACAACAAGCAAAACCGCAAGAACCTGGAAATCCGCGTGCCGCGCGTGCGCGTGATCGGTTCGGATGGCGAAATGATCGGCGTGCTCTCGCGCGACGAGGCCTTGGCCATGGCCGAGGATGAAGGATTGGACCTGGTCGAGATCCAGCCCAATGCCGAGCCGCCCGTGTGCAAGATCATGGACTTCGGCAAGTTCAAGTTCGAGGCGCAGAAGAAGGCCAACGAAGCCAAGAAGAAGACCAAGCAGGTCGAGATCAAGGAGCTGAAGTTCCGCCCGGTCACCGACGAGGGCGACTACCAGATCAAGATGCGCAACATCCGCCGCTTCCTGCAGGAGGGCGACAAGGTCAAGGTCAATATCCGCTTCCGTGGCCGTGAGATGAGCCACCAGGAACTGGGTCGCGAGATGGCCGCGCGCATCGAGGCCGAACTGGGCGACGAGATCGTCATCGAGTCCCGTCCGCGCCTGGAAGGCCGCCAGATGGTCATGATGATCGCCCCCAAGAAAAAATGACGTCAGCGGCCTTGCCGCTGGCGCATACCGTTCCCCTCGCCCCGCGTGCGGGGAGAGGGCAAAGGGTGAGGGGAGGCGCCGCGAGGCGCCTTTCGCGTTTCCGCTTCCCCGCTAAGTGGCCGGATTTGCAAGAAAAAACGGCAGCGGGCATAATACGCGGCCCGGTACGCCGGGAGGCTGTTCGCAGCCGATGGACCCGTCGGGGGCTTCCTTCGTGGAATCAACGACTTACAAGCCGATATGGGCAAGGATGGAAAGAGTGGCCTTTCGGTCTTCGCGGCAACGCCGCCAAGCACCGGAGGGCGCCGCCCGGATCAGTGACATAAACCCGTCAAGGACATAGCAATGCCCAAGATCAAGACCCACCGGGCGGCGGCCAAGCGTTTCCGCAAGACCGCCTCCGGCAAGTTCAAGGCTGGCCACGCCAACCGTAGCCACATCCTCACCAAGAAGGCGACCAAGCGTAAGCGCGGCCTGCGTGCGACGAACATCGTCCGCGCCGAGGACAGCGGCCGTTTGAACCGCATGCTTCCCTACCTCTGAGGACTGAGACATGGCACGAGTTAAGCGTGGCGTGATGGCGCGTCGCCGTCACAAGAAGGTCCTCAACCTGGCCAAGGGCTATTACAACGCCCGTCGCAAGGTGTTCCGCGTCGCCAAGCAGGCGGTCATCAAGGCGCAGCAGTACGCCTACATCGGCCGCAAGCAGAAGAAGCGCAACTTCCGTTCGCTGTGGATCACCCGCATCAATGCGGCGGCCCGCATCAACGGCCTGAGCTACAGCCGCTTCATGAACGGCCTGCTGAAGGCCGGCATCACCCTGGACCGCAAGGTGCTGGCGGACATCGCCGTGCACGACGCGGCCGGTTTTGCGGCCCTGGCTGAAAAGGCGAAGGGCGCACTCGCGGCGTAAGCCGCGTCTCCACCGTAAAGCACTCCGGCAGTCCATCGCCGGGAACACGTGGGGAAGGGCGCGAGTCCTTCCCCATTGTTTTTTGTGGGTCGCCGTCATTCCGGCGAAAGCCGGAGTCCATCCTGATCTTCGCGCACGCCAAGTCCGTGAAGCAGGTGCAACGGCAAAATGGATCCCGGCATTGGCCGGGATGACGACACGAGGTCCGATCAAATATGAGTCAAATCGAGTCCCTGTCCACCCAGGCCCTGGCCGACATCGCGGCAGCGCAGTCCCCCGAGGTGGTGGAGCAGCTGCGCGTGGCCCTGCTGGGCAAGAGCGGCAGCATCACCACCCAGCTGAAGCAGTTGGGGACATTGCCCGCCGACCAGCGCAAGGCCGCCGGCGAAGCGATCAATCGCGCGCGCGATGCGATCGGCGAGGCGCTGTCGGCCCGCAAGTCCGTGCTGGAAGACGCCGCGCTCGATGCGCGCCTGGCCGGCGAAACCATCGACGTCACCCTGCCGGGCAGGAACGGCACGCGCGGCGGGCTGCACCCGATCAGCCGCACCCTGGAGCGCATCGCCGATATCTTCGGCCGCCTGGGCTACGAACTGGCGGACGGCCCGGAGATCGAGGACGACTGGCACAACTTCGAAGCGCTGAACTTCCCGCCGCACCACCCGGCGCGCGCCATGCACGACACGTTCTACTTCGGCGATGGCCGCCTGCTGCGCACGCATACCTCGGGTGTGCAGGTGCGCTACATGGACGCGCACCAGCCGCCGCTGCGCATGATCGCGGCGGGCAAGGTCTACCGCAGCGACAGCGACCAGACCCATTCGCCGATGTTCCACCAGGTCGAAGGCCTGCTGGTCGACGAGCACTCCACGTTCGCCGACCTGAAGGGCACGCTGGCCGAGTTCGTGCGTGCGTTCTTCGAGCGCGATTTCGAGATGCGCTTCCGCCCCAGCTACTTCCCTTTCGTTGAACCGGGTGCGGAAGTCGACATCGCCTGGCAGCAGCCGGATGGCAGCACGCGCTGGCTGGAAGTACTGGGCTGCGGCATGGTGCATCCGAACGTGCTGCGCAACTGCGGCATCGATCCGGAGCGCTACACCGGCTTCGCGTTCGGTCTTGGCGTGGAGCGCTTCGCGATGCTGCGCTACGGCGTCAACGATCTGCGCGCGTTCTTCGAGAACGACGTGCGGTTCCTGAAGCAGTTTGCTTGAGGACAGGGGATCGGGAATGGAGAGTGGGGAATCGGCAAAAGCGCCATCCCGCTCCCGACCGATCAACGTGCGCCAGGCTGTTTGACGATTCTCCATTCCCCATTCTCCATTCCCGAAATTTCAAGACATGAAATTTTCCGAAAACTGGCTGCGCAGCCACGTTCCCACCCGGGCCACCCGCGATGAGCTGGCGGCCACGCTGACCGCGATCGGCCTGGAGGTCGAAGACGTCACCGCGCTGGGCGATGGCCTGGCGGACGTGGTGGTCGCGCGCATCGTCGAATGCGCCCGCCATCCCGAAGCCGACCGTCTGCAGGTCTGCCAGGTCGATGCCGGGCAGGACGGGCTGCTGCAGATCGTCTGCGGTGCGCCGAACGCGCGCCCCGGCCTGCTGGCGCCGCTGGCGATGGTCGGTGCGCAGGTGGGCGGCATCGCCATCAAGGCGGCCCGGCTGCGGGGCGTGGAATCGAACGGCATGCTGTGTTCGGCCAAGGAGCTCGGCATCGATGCCGATGCCTCCGGCCTGCTGGAACTGCCGGCCGATGCGCCGGTCGGTACGCCGGTTGCCGATTATCTCGGCCTGCCCGATGCCAGCATCGAGATCAAGCTGACGCCCAACCGCGCCGACTGCTTCAGCGTGCGCGGCATCGCCTTCGACGTGGCGGCGTCGCTGGGCAGCGAGGTGAAAGCGCTGGATGCCGCACCGGTGCCGGCGCAGAGCCCGGCCACGATGGAGGTCGCGCTGGAAGCGGGGCCGAAAGTGCCGCGCTTCGCCGGCCGCGTGATCGAAGGCGTCGACGCCCGGGCGGCCACCCCCATCTGGATGGCCGAGCGCCTGCGCCGCAGCGGCGTGCGCCCGATCAGCTTCCTGGTGGACGTCACCCAGTACGTGATGCTTGAACTGGGCCAGCCCATGCACGCCTTCGACCGCGACATGCTGGAAGGGCCGGTGGTCGTGCGCCCCGCACGGGCGGGCGAGCAGGCCACGCTGCTGGACGGCCGCACCGTGGCGCTGGACGACGATTTCCTGGTGGTGTCCGACAGCCGCGATGGCCGCGCCTCACGCGCCGTGGCGCTGGGCGGCATCATGGGCGGCCTCGACACCCGGGTGACCGATGCGACGACGAACGTCTTCCTGGAAGCCGCGCACTGGATCCCCTCGGCCATCATCGGCCGTAGCCGCAAGCTGGGCCTGCACACCGATGCCGGGCATCGCTTCGAGCGCGGCGTCGATCCCGAACTGCCGCGCCTGGCCGTGGAGTACGCGACCCGCCTGATCCTCGACGTGGCCGGCGGCACGCCGGGCCCGACGACGGTGGTCGAGCATGCCGGACACCTGCCGGCGCCTGTCGCGATCCGGCTGCGCCGCGCGCGCGTCGCCCGCGTGCTGGGCGTGGACATCGCCGACGCCGAGATCGAGCGCATCCTGCGCGCGCTCGGCCTGCAGGCGGCGGCCCTGGCCGATGGCTGGAGCGTGGTGGCGCCGACCCGCCGCTTCGACATCGCCATCGAAGAAGACCTGATCGAAGAACTGGCCCGCATCCACGGCTACGACCGCGTGCCCACCACGCTGCCCGGCGGCGCCACGCGCATCGCCTCGCCCAGCGAGACGCGCGTGGAAGCCGGGGTGGTGCGTCGCCAGCTGGCCGCACGCGACTATCTGGAAACGGTGAACTTCGCCTTCGTCGATGCGCAGTGGCTGGCGCACTGGCAGATGGCCGATGGGGCCGTTCCGCTGGCCAATCCCCTGAGCGCCGAGCTGGCCATCATGCGCACCGCGCTGCTGCCCGGTGTCGTGGCCGCCCTGCAGCGCAACGCCGCCCGTCAGGCGGGCCGCGTCCGCCTGTTCGAGATCGGCAACGTGTTCCAGGCCGTGGCCGGCGCCGCGCCGCGCGAGACCGTCCGCCTTGCTGCGGCGGCCGTCGGCGAGGCGGCCGCCGAACAGTGGGGGCAGCCGACCCGCAAGGTGGATTTCCACGACCTGAAGGGCGACCTGGAAAGCGTCGCCGCGTTGTCCGGCGCCCCGCTGGAGTTCCGGCCCTCGACCGCGCCCCACGGACATCCGGGCCGTTCGGCCGATGTCTACCGCGAAAACCAGAAGGTGGGCTGGATCGGCCAGCTGCACCCGCGCCTGCAGCGCGCGCTGGACCTGGATGCCGAGGTGGTCGCGTTCGAAGTGGATCTGGCGCCCCTGGCCATCCGCGCGCTGCCGCGGGCAGGCGACCTGTCGCGCTATCCGTCCGTCCGCCGGGATCTTGCGTTCGTCGTCGCCGACACGGTGCCGTGGGCGGAGATCGCGGCCACCGCGCGCACGGCCGCGGGCCCGCTGCTGCGGGACGTCCAGCTGTTCGACAGGTACGTCGGGCAGGGGGTCGAATCAGGTCAAAAGAGTCTCGCTATGGGCTTGATTTTGCAGGACAACTCACGCACTCTCACGGACGCCGACGTGGCGCAGGTCGTGGCGCAGGTCGTGGCGGCCATCGGCGACGCGCATGGCGCGAAGGTGCGCGGATGATCGGCGTGAAGACAGTGGTGGGGCCGGCGACGGCCGCAATGGGGAAGCAGTAGTCCATGGCATTGACGAAGGCGGAGATGGCCGAACGTCTGTTCGACGAGGTCGGCCTGAACAAGCGCGAGGCGAAGGAATTCGTCGACGCCTACTTCGACGTCCTGCGCGAGGCCCTGGAACAGGGCCGCCAGGTGAAGCTGTCGGGCTTCGGCAACTTCGACCTGAGGCGCAAGAACCAGCGCCCGGGCCGCAATCCGAAGACCGGCGAGGAAATCCCGATCTCGGCGCGGACGGTGGTGACCTTCCGGCCGGGCCAGAAACTCAAGGAGCGGGTGGAAACGTATGCTGGATCCGGGCAGTAACCGCGAGCTTCCGCCGATCCCGGCCAAGCGCTACTTCACCATCGGTGAGGTCAGCGAGCTGTGCGACGTCAAGCCGCATGTGCTGCGCTACTGGGAAACGGAGTTCCCCAGCCTGGAGCCGGCCAAGCGCCGCGGAAACCGCCGGTACTACCAGCGCCATGACGTGCTGATGGTCCGCCAGATCCGCAGCCTGCTGTACGAACAGGGCTATACCATCGGCGGCGCCCGTCTGCGCCTGGAAGGCGAGGGCGCCAAGCAGGAAGCGGCGCTGAGCCACCAGATCGTGCGCCAGGTGCGCATGGAGCTGGAAGAAATCCTGCAGTTGTTGCGCCGGTGACGCATGACGGCGCTCCTGCTGGGAGTCGCCGGCGAATTCCGGCTATAATGCGCGGCCCGTCGCAAGGCGGGCCGATCCGCGAGATTCGGGGCGTAGCGCAGCCTGGTAGCGCATCTGCCTGGGGGGCAGAGGGTCGTCGGTTCAAATCCGGCCGTCCCGACCAATCGCGGTTCGACATCAAGCCTGCGCTCACGCGTGGGCTTTTTTGTGCCCGGCGCACGCGCCCGACGACGGCAGGCCGTCCGCCCTGCATACGGGAAAGCCCATGCATCCAAGAGCCGACGAGCTGATCCGCACCCTGCAACTGGCGCCGCACCCCGAGGGTGGCCACTTCCGCCGGGTATACGAATCGGCCAAGCGCACCGAGGTGAACGGCATCGAGCGGCCCACGCTCACCGCCATCAAGTTCCTGTTGCCGGCCGGCGTGACGACCCGCTGGCACCGGGTGGACGCCACCGAGGTCTGGGACTGGAGCGAAGGCGGCGCCCTGGAGTTGTCGATGTTCGATCCCGAGCAGCGCACGCTGACCCGCGTGCAACTGGATACCTCCGCCCGGGGCGGCCAGGCCAACCAGGTGGTGCCCGCGGGCATCTGGCAAAGCGCGCGTTCGCTCGGCGATTACACGCTGGTGGACTGCTCGGTGTCCCCTGGCTTCAGCTGGCAGGGCTTCGAGCTGATGCAGAGCGGCAGCGAGGTCGCGCGCACGCTGCGCGACGCGGGCGGCAAGGTCGCCTGAACGCAATCCCCCTCGCTCGCCAGACGCCGCGCGCCATCCGCCTTTGCTCAAGGCAAACTTCCGCGATCCGACCGTCTGGAGTCGCCGCGATGCGTCTGTCGTTGTACGGCCTGCTGTGGCTGTCGCTGTTGATGGGAGGCGCTCCCGCAGGCGCGCAGGAGACTTCAGCAAGCGAACCCGTACCGCCGATGGCCGGGACCGACGTGATCGAGATGGAGGCCGTGGTCGTGGCCGGCGTGCAGCCTGGGCCCGGCCTGTGGAAGGTGCGCCAGGGCGACCATCTGCTTTACGTGCTGGGCACGCAGTCGCCGCTGCCGAAGAACATCACCTGGCGCTCCGACGAGGTCGACCAGGTCCTGCAACTCGCGGACGAGGTGCTGGCCTCGCCGGGCATCAGCGTCGGTACCGATATCGGCTTCTTCCGTGGACTCACGCTGCTGCCTTCCGCGCTGAAGGCCTCCAAGAACCCGGATGGGCAGAAGCTGCAGGACGTCCTGCAGCCCGAGTTGTACGCCCGCTGGGCCGTGCTGAAGCGACGCTACATGGGACGTGATGGAGGCATCGAGAAGAAGCGTCCGCTGATCGCGGCGTTCCAGCTTTACTCCGAAGCCTTGTCGGACTCGGGCCTGCGCGAGGGCGGCGTCATCGATCCCGTGATCGATGCCGTGTTGAAGCGGCGCAAGATGAAGCGCACGCCGACGGTGCTGGACATCAAGTTGGACGATCCGCGTGCGGCGCTGGCGGATTTCCGCAAGGAAACCCTCAAACCCGAGGATCTCGCCTGCTTCAGCAAGACGCTCGATGTCATCGAGGGCGATCTGCCGCACGTGGCGGCGCGTGCCAATGCCTGGGCGGTGGGGGACTGGCCGGCGTTGCGATCCGGGGCGCGGCAGGACTGGCAGCAGGCCTGTGAGCTGGCCTGGTTCAACACCGACACGGCGCGCAAGCGCGGCATTTCCGACGTGGAGGCGCGCATGCAGGCGCGCTGGATGGAGGTCGCCGAAGGCGCGCTGCAGAAGAACCGGATCACCTTCGCTACCGTGCCGGTATGGCAGCTGGTCAAGCCCGGCGGTTATCTGGCGGCCCTGCAGGCCAAGGGATACCAGGTGGAAGCGCCGGAATGATCCGGCGCGCCGCCGCGAGGCTCAGCCCGCCGCGGTCTTCGGGACGGCGCCCAGCGGCGGCCAGCGCTTGAGCACGCGGGTGCGGATGCCGGCCGCATCGATGCCGGCTTCGGCCAGCAGGTCTTCGCGGCTGGCATGGTGCTGGAACTCGTCCGGCAGGCCCAGGTGCAGCACGGGCAGGGTGATGCCTTCGCCATTGAGCAGTTCGGCCACGCCCGAGCCGGCGCCGCCCATCACCACGTTGTCCTCGATGGTGACCAAGCCCTGGTGGTGCTTCGCCAGCTCGAGCAGCAGGTCGCGGTCCAGCGGCTTGACGAAACGCATGTTCACCACGGTCAGGCCCAGCTCGCGTCCCACCTGTTCGGCGGCGGCGACGGTGGAGCCGAAAGCCAGCAGCGCCACGCGCGTGCCGCGCACGCGCAGGTCCGCCTTGCCGATCGGCAGCGTGTCCAGGCCGGGTTCGATCGCCACGCCGGGGCCGGTGCCGCGCGGATAGCGCACCGCAGCCGGTCCGTTGAAGTGGTAGCCGGTGCTCAGCATCTGCCGGCACTCGTTCTCGTCGGCCGGGGCCATCACCACCATGTGCGGCACGCAGCGCAGGTAACTCAGGTCCAGGTTGCCGGCGTGCGTGGCGCCGTCGGGGCCGACCACGCCACCCCGATCGATGGCGAACAGCACGTCCAGCTGCTGGATGGCCACGTCGTGCACCAGCTGGTCGTAACCGCGCTGCAGGAACGTCGAGTAGATCGCCACCACCGGCTTGCCGCCTTCGCAGGCCATGCCCGCGGCCAGGGTCACCGCATGCTGCTCGGCGATGGCCACGTCGAAGTAGCGCTCGGGGTACTCCCGGCTGAAGCGCACCAGGCCCGAGCCTTCGCGCATCGCCGGCGTGATGCCCAGCAGCTTGGGTTCGGCGGCGGCCATGTCGCACAGCCAGTCGCTGAAGATGTCGGTGTAGGTCGGTTTCTTCGCGCCGCCCTTGCTGACCAGGCCCTTCTCGGGGTCGAACGGGCCCACCGCGTGGTAACCGATCTGGTCGCCCTCGGCCAGTTCGTAGCCCTTGCCCTTGGTGGTCAGGATATGGAGCAGCTGGGGGCCCTTGAGCGTCTTCAGCGTCTTCAGCGCGCCCACGAGCGCTTCGACATCATGGCCGTCGATCGGTCCCGTGTAGTGGAAGCCCATCTGTTCGAACAGGGTGGACGGCACGAACATGCCCTTCCAGTGCTCTTCCCAGCGGCGCATGAAGCGCGCCGGCGGCTTCTTCTTGTCGCCCAGCAGCTTCTTGCCGCCTTCGCGCAGTGCGTTCAGCGTGCGGCTGCTGCTCAGCCGGCCCAGCATCTTGGTCAGACCGCCGACGTTCTCGGAGATCGACATCTGGTTGTCGTTGAGGATCACCAGCAGGTTGGGCTCGGGTTCCATGCCGCCGGCATGGTTGAGCGCTTCGAAGGCCATGCCGGCCGTCATCGCGCCGTCGCCGATCACCGCCACCACCTTGCGGTCGTCGCCCTGCTGCGCCAGCGCGATGGCCATGCCCAGCGCAGCGGAGATCGAGGTGGAGGAATGCCCCACGCCGAAGGTGTCGTACTCGCTTTCCTCGCGCTTGGGGAACGGCGCCACGCCGTCCTTCTGCTTGACCGTATGGATCGTGTCGCGGCGGCCGGTGAGGATCTTGTGCGGATAGCACTGGTGGCCGACATCCCACACCAGCCGGTCGTGCGGCGTCTCGTACAGGTAGTGCAGCGCCACGGTCAGCTCGATGACGCCCAGTCCGGCACCGAAGTGGCCGCCGCTGCGACCGACCGACTCGATCAGATAGCCGCGCAGCTCCTCGGCGATGGCGGGCAGTTCGGACTCGTCGAACTGGCGCAGGTCGGCCGGGATCTGGATCCGGGACAGGCGGGGATAGCGGGCGGCGTCGATCATCGGGCTGGTATGGGTCTGGCCCGCTATTTTCCCCCTCTTGTGTGAAGCGGGGCAAGCAAAGGGGTGAAGTGGACGGGAAACCGCCTGCGATGACCCCAGGGCGGCCCGTGATCGTGAACGCCCGCGCGGCAGCGTGGGTGGGGCATCCTGGCCATGGATCAGGCGGAAAGCTTGGACTTCTTCGGCAATTGCGCCTTCAGGAATGCCATCTGGTCGGCCAGGATGTTGCGGTTGGACAGGATCAGGTGCTCGATCCAGCTGGGCCGGTACGGCACGGCCAGCAGCGGCATGTGGGCCTGCTGGGGCGTGCGGTTGCTCTTGCGCGAATTGCAGTGGAAGCAGGCCGTCACCACGTTCTCCCATACGTCCTTGCCGCCCTTGGACAGCGGCAGCACGTGGTCGCGGGTGAGGTGCGGCCGCGAGAACTCATGCCCGCAGTACAGGCACAGGTGCGCGTCGCGGGCGAACAGGGCCGTGTTGGTCAGGGTGGGGGTCGGCGACAGCGCGTGCGCCCGCGCATGGCCGCGGGAGGCCACGATGGGGTGCAGTTCGATCAGGCTCTGCTCGCCGGTCAGGCGGCTGACGCCTCCGTGCACGTGCAGGCAGGGGTCGCCGAGCGTCCATGCCACGGCCCCGCGCGCGTACAGGCAGGTCGCGTCCTGCCAGTTGATCCAGTCGAGCACGCGGCCATGGGCATCCAGCGACAGCAGGCGCAGGGCGGCGGGGTGCGGGCGGGGGGACGACGGGGGCGGGACCGGTGTTTGCGGGGAACCGGTCTGGACCAGGTGAAGCTGAGCTCTGTCTGCTTCCATGGAGAAGCAGGTTATACCCAAATGTTGACGAAATGTGTATAGCGCGCAGGATTTCGCCGGAAGCGCGCAGGCCGCGCGCTTCCGGCAGGCCGGCTCAATCCCCGAAGTGCGCGTCTTCCATCGCCATCAGGGTGTCTGCGCCGGATTCGATGGCGGCCGCGTGCGCCAGCGTGCGCGGCAGGATGCGTGCGAAGTAGAACCGCGCGGTCTCGCGCTTGGCCTGCTTGAACGCATCCCCGTGCGCGGACGCCTGCGCCGCGGCCACGCTGCGCGCCCACCAGTAGGCCAGCACCACGTAGCCGGAGTAGAACAGGTAGTCGGTGCTGGCGGCGCCGATCTCCTCCGGGTTCGACGCCGCGCGCTCCAGCACCTTCTTGGTCAGCGCGGCCCATTCGGCGGCCTTCTGCTGCAGCGGATCGATGAACTCGCGCAGCGTGGCGTCGTCCTTGTGCTGCTGGGCGAAGGCATGCACGTCGGCGAGGAACAGCTTCAGGCCCGCCGCCTGCGTGGCCGCCGTCTTGCGGCCCATCAGGTCCAGCGCCTGGATGCCGGTGGTGCCTTCGTACAGGGTGGTGATGCGCGCATCGCGCGCCAGCTGTTCCATGCCGTGCTCATGGATGTAGCCGTGGCCGCCGAAGCACTGCAGCGCGTGATAGGTGTTCTCGATGCCCCATTCGGTCTGGCAGGCCTTCGAGATCGGGGTGAGGAAGCTGACCAGCGTGTCGGCGCGCTCGCGCTCGGCCGGATCTTCTGCGTGGTTGGCCACATCGATCAGGCTGCCGGCATGCAGGGCGAGCAGGCGGCTGCCTTCGATCAGCGACTTCATCGTCAGCAGCATGCGCCGCACGTCGGGATGCACGATGATGGGATCGGCCGGCCTGTCGGGGAACTTCGGGCCGCTCAGCGAGCGCGTCTGCAGGCGCTCGCGCGCATAGCGCAGGGCATTCTGGTAGGCGCGTTCGCTCAGGCCGATGCCCTGCAGGCCCACGCCGAGGCGCGCGGTGTTCATCATGGTGAACATCGCCTGCAGGCCCTTGTGCGGCTGCCCCACCAGGTAGCCCTGCGCGCCATCGAAGTTCATCACGCACGTCACCGACGCCTTGATGCCCATCTTGTGCTCGATCGAGCCGCAGGACAGCGCATTGCGTTCGCCGAGCGTACCGTCGCGCAAAACCTTGAACTTCGGCGTGACGAACAGCGAGATGCCTTTCGCGCCGGGCGGCGCGTCGGGCAGCTTGGCCAGCACCAGGTGCACGATGTTGTCGGTCAGGTCGTGCTCGCCCGCGGTGATGAAGATCTTGGTGCCGGTGATGGCGTAGCTGCCGTCGGCATTGGGTTCGGCCTTGGTCTTCAGCAGGCCCAGGTCGGTGCCGCAATGGGGTTCGGTCAGGCACATCGTGCCGGTCCAGCGGCCCTCGACCAGTGGCTTCAGGAAGACCTCCTGCTGCCACGCTTGGCCGTGGTGCTTGAGCGCCTCCACCGCACCGTGGGACAGCAACGGGAAGTTGCCCCACGCCAGGTTGCTGGCGTTGACCATCTCGTTGAGCGGCACGCCCATCGTGTGGGGCAGGCCCTGGCCACCGAAGTCGGGCGAGGCCGTCAGGCCCGTCCAGCCGCCTTCCACGAACTGGGCGTACGCGGTCTTGAAGCCTGGCGGGGTGGTCACTTCCCCGGTGGCCTTGTCCAGGGTGCTGCCGATCTCGTCGCCGACGCTGTTGAGCGGGGCGAGCACGGTTTCGGCGAAGCGTGCGGCTTCGTCCAGCACCGCATCGAGGATGTCGCGGGTGGCATCGGGATAGCCCAGGCGCTGGAACAGCGGCTCGACGCCCAGCACGTCGTACAGGGCGAAGCGGAGATCGGTGAGGGGGGCTTTGTAGGATGCGCTCATGCGGGGTCTCGGGAAGTCGGGCAGGGGGGCGGCTGCTCAGCGCAGCACGCCGTCCAGGCCGGGAACGGGATTGAGGGTGTTGCGGGTGTCGATATCGAAGCTGCGGACCTTGGCGTCCTCGGGCGTCGCGTCGGCGCTGCCCTTCAGGGCATAGGGCAGCCCACGCCGGCCGGCCAGCGCATCGGCGACCACGATGCGCGCCTGGCTGGATGGCGCGAACGGCACCGTCACGACGTCGGCCGATTCCGGTCCGACCGACAGGCCGGGCGTGGCCTGGAGCGTGCCGGCGGCCTGGTCGCCTACCCGCACCTCGACCTTCACGGCGTCGAAGCGCATCGGGATGCTGCTGTAGTTCTGCAGTCGCAGGTCGACCACCCACTGGCCGTCCGCCTTCACCGTGAGTTGCTGCACGCTCACGGCCGGGTCCGAGACGCGCCGGACCATGCCGCTGCCGCAGCCGGCCAGCAGGACCGAGGTCGCCATCAGTGCCAGCAGGGAAATACGCCGCATCATGCCGCTGCTCCATGGGGAAAGCGGCAGGATACTACGGCGTATGGCGTCCCGGATGACAGCTCGGGGCGCTGCCCGGGCCGGTCAGTCGTGTTGCGTTGCGTCAGGCTGCCACACGAAGGTCGCCACGCTGCGTGCCGGCAGCGTGTAGGCGAACCGGCGCTTGCCGTGCTCCACGCTGAAGCGGCGGGGCTCGATGGCCGAGTTGGCCACCAGCAGCACCAGTGAGCCGTCGTCGGCATTGCGGAAGGCGACGTTGTCCAGGTCGTCGGACGGCCCGGTCGAGGCGATCCGATGTGCGCCGGGACGCACGAAGCGGCTGGCATGGGCCAGGGCGTAGTACTCGTCCGTGCGGGTGATGTCCCCGGTACGCGAGTCGATGGTCACCACGCCGCGGCAGGTGTGGCAGCCGCCGGCATAGGGGCCGTTGTTCTCGTCCAGCGCCAGGTTCCAGAACAGGGCGCCGCTCGCCCAGTGGCGCATGCTGCGGATGATGATGTTCTTCGCCTGCAACGGCAGTCCGCCACTGCGCACCGGCTCCCAGTCGCCGCCGGAGCACTCGGTCATGTAGGCGTCCTTGTCGGGAAAGGCCTCGTGCACGGGCGACTGCGCCGCCACATCGCCGCCGTAGCAGTGCCAGGCCACGGCGTCCACGTAGTCGCGCGCGGCCGGGTCGGACAGCACACCCATCGGCTCTTCCGGCTTGTCCCAGTTGTGGTCCCAGTCGAAGATCAAGGGGCCGTTGCCGCGCCGTTCGATCATCGGCCCCAGGTGGTCGCCGATCAGCCGCGCGCGCGCCGGTGCGTTCAGGCGCATGCCGGGATAGTCCTTCGGCTCGTAGTCCGGCTCGTTCTGCACGGTCAGCGCGAAGACGGGTATGCCCTCGGCGGCGTAGGCATCCACGTACTTCAGAAGATAGCGCGAGAAGGCGTCGTAGTACTGCGGCAGCAGGCGTCCCTGGATCAGGCTGTTGCTGTCCTTCATCCAGCCCGGTGCGCTCCACGGCGAGGCCATGATCTTCAACTGCGGGTTGATGGCCAGCATGGCGCGCGCGACAGGAATGACGTCGCCGCGGTTCTCATCGATGCTGAAGTGCTCCAGCTCGGGATCCGGCTTGCCGTCCGGCGTGTCGTTGAGGCTGTAGTGGTGGCGCGAGAAGTCGGACGCACCGATGGTCAGGCGCGAAAAGCTCAGGCCCAGGCCGTTCCCCTCGCGGCCGAACAACTCTTTCAGCAGCGCATCGCGCTGGCGCGCGTCCAGCTTGTGCTGGATCAGCCACGCGGACGAATCGGTCAGCGACGCGCCGAAGCCGACGATCTCCTGGAAGCGCTGCGCGTCGTCGACCACGATCTGCGGCCGCGCGGACGCCCGTTCGGCGAAACGCGCCGGGGCCGAAGGCGCCAGTGCGCGGGTGTGGTCGGCGGTGGTGATCCATACCGACACGTCGGCGGGAGCCGGCTGCGCGGCGGCGCGCGGTGCGCCTGCCCACGCCAACAGGACGAGGCTGGCGAGCAGGGGATGAAAGCGGCCGGAAAAAGGTCGGGTCATGCGGGCGAATCCTGGTTGTGCGGATGTCGTGGGTACGTGGCGAATCCCGCCCGGAATCCGCGCAAAGCGTTTGCTGCAGTGCAGCGACGGCTTCTCTGCGGGTTGGCGCGCAACAAGCAAATTCAATCCTGTGCGCTCCGACGGTACGGGGATGTTACGAATTTGTTGACAGTGCATTGGAGCTTCGATATGACAGCGCTGTCAACCACGGTCGGAGAGGGACCATATGCACCATACAAACCCCGCGGCGGGCATGAGCCCGCGCGCGCATCGTCACGCCCTGCGCAAGCAACAACTGGCCATGGCCTGCTGTCTGGCGCTCGCATTCCCGCTGGCCGCGCAGGCCCAGCAGGCGGCAGAGACCGCGCCCGCCGACCAGAGCGTGGAGACGCTGGACACCGTCCGCGTCACCGGCATCCGTGCCGCCATCGCGACCGCGGTCGAGACCAAGAACGAATCCACCTCGATCGTGGAAGCGATCTCCTCTGAAGACATCGGCAAGCTGCCCGACATCAGCATCGCCGATTCCATCTCGCGCCTGCCCGGCCTGACCATGCAGCGCCTCGACGGCCGCGGCCAGGTGATCCATATCCGCGGCATGTCCGAGCAGTTCGCGGGCACGCTGCTGAACGGCCGCGAACAGGTGACGACCGGCGACAACCGCGGCGTCGAACTCGATCAGTACCCGGCAGAACTGATCAATGGCGTCACCGTGTACAAGACGCCGGACGCCTCGCTGATCGGGCAGGGCATCTCCGGCACGGTCGACTTGCAGTCGATCCGCCCGTTGTCGTTCGGCGAACAGCGCATCGTGTTCACCGGCCAGGGCGAGATGAACTCGTTCGACGAGCTGACCGAAGGCGGCAACAACAAGGGTTATCGCGTGTCGGCCTCGTACGTGGACCAGTTCGCCAACGACACCGTGGGTTTCGCCATCGGCGTGGCGCGAATGGATGCGCCGTTCCAGGAGAAGCACTACAAGTCGTGGTGGTGGGCCAACACCGACATGTGGGGTGCGCCGCAGCCGGGCAAGCCCGCCGACGCGATCGCGCTGCAGGGAGCCGAAGCGTGGGTGAAGTCGCGTGACACCACGCGCGATGGCGTGATGGCCGTGCTGGAATTCAAGCCCAACGACCGCTGGCATAGCGTGCTGGACGTTTACGCTTCGCGCTTCGACCAGGAAGAGTGGATGCGCGGCGCGATGTGGAGCAACGATCCCTGGTTCAACGGCGGCGCGGTCAGCTACGACAACGTGAGCACGACGGACTACCATGGCACCCCCGTGGTCACCGGCGGCACCTTGAACGGCATCCAGCCGGCGCTCCGCAACGACAACAACACCCGTGAATCGCGTCTGTTCTCGGCGGGCTGGAACAACGAATTCAAGCTCAGCGACACCTGGACGCTGGCCACCGATGTCAGCTACTCGCGCGCCAAGGTCGAGGACTCGAAACTCGAGACCTATGCGGGCCGCCTGGGCGGCGTGTCCGCCGACTTCCGCGTGCGCCTGTCGCCCGGCTACGGCTACTACGCGCTGCCGGACATGGCCGATCCCTCCGCGGTCTACCTGCGCGACCCGCAGAACTGGGGCCACGACGGCCGCTTGGAGGACAGCCACCAGAAGGACGAAATGAAGGCCTTCCGCGTGGCCGTCAACCACGTGATCGAGTCTTCCGACTTCCTGCGCAGCTGGGATGCCGGCGTCCACGTCAGCAAGCGCACCAAGGAGAAGAGCGCGGAGGTCTACTTCGCCGACCTGCCGGGTCGCACGCCCACGCTGATCGATCCCTCCCTGCTGTCCTCGCCCACGGATCTGGGCTTCGCCGGCATGGGCCATGTCATCACTTACGACCCGCGCGCGTTGCTGTCGCGCTACTACGACGTGTACCTCAGCGAGTCCAACGACGACCTGCAGAAGGACGCGATCACCGAAGAGGACGTGAAGACGTTCTACTTCAAGGCCAACCTCGACATGGACCTCACCGATACGGTCCGCCTGCGCGGCAACGCCGGTGTGCAGTACATCCGTACCGAGCAGACCTCCGAAGGCGTGGTCATCCAGCAGAACGAGGACGGCCAGGAGCTCGTGGCCGGCACGGCGGGCGCGTCGTACGGCGACATCCTGCCCAGCCTGAACCTGGTGGCGGACTTCGGCAACGGATGGAACCTGCGCTTCGGCGCGGCCCGCGAGATGATGCGCGCTCGCATCAACGACATGGGCGCGCGCGCCAGTGTCTACGTGCAGACCTCGCAGGGCGGGCCTTCCGAATGGCGCGGCAGCGGCGGCAATCCGGCCCTCGAGCCGTACCGCGCCAATGCCTACGATCTTTCGATCGAGAAGTATTTCGGAGAAGCGAGCTACGTGGCGCTGGCGGCGTTCTACAAGGACCTGGACTCCTATATCTACACGCGCGAAATCCCCTGGGATTTCTCCGGGTACGACTACGAAGGCGATGAGCCGCCGGCGTCCAACATGGGCCTGTTCTCGACGCCGGCCAACGGCACCGGCGGCTACATGCGCGGCTACGAGTTCTCCACCGCACTCGGCGGCGAGCTGATCCACGACGCGCTCGACGGTTTCGGTCTGCTGCTCAACGCGTCGTACACCGAGTCGTCGATCGACCCCGACGGTCCGGGCATCGGTTCGGGCACCGACACGTTCCCCGGCCTGTCCAAGATCGTCGCCAATGCCACGGTGTACTACGAGAAGCATGGCTTCTCCGCACGCGTCAGCCAGCGCTTCCGTGATCCCTATCGCGGCGAATACGGGTCGATCTTCAACCAGCGCACATACCGGTACACGTTGAACGAGCGGACCATCGACCTGCAGCTGGGTTACGACTTCCCGGAGTCGAGCCGTCTGTCGGGCCTGTCGATCCTGTTCCAGGTGAACAACGTCAACAACGAACCGTTCCGCACGGAAGTGAGTTCGGGTACGCATCCGGACCTGTTCTTCCCCGAGGAGTACACCGAGTACGGCCGCCAGTACCTGCTGGGCTTCCGCTACAAGCTGTGACCGCACGCAACGTGTGAGTGCCGCAACACCTGACGGGATGCGGGGCGTGCCCCCGCATCCCGTCGGACATTCCGGCGCCGCGCAGGTTCCGTCGCGGACCGCGTGCGCGCCGCCAACACCGAGGGAGATGCGAGTGAAGTCGATCCGAATGACCCTGCTGGGGGCCGGCGTGCTGGCCTGCCTGTCGTGTACCGGCCAGAAGGATGCCGAAACCCCGCCCGCCGCCGCGGCCGCGGACGCGTCCGCCGCGCTGAAGGACTGGCCGGCGCTGACCAGCCGGTTGGCGAAGGACCCGGCCATCGAGGCACGCGTGGCCGAAATCCTGGCCAGCATGACCCTGGAGCAGAAGATCGGCCAGATGGTGCAGCCGGAGATCAAGTCGATCACGCCGGAGGAAGTGCGCCAGTACTACATCGGCTCGGTGCTGAACGGTGGCGGCTCGTGGCCGGCCAAGAACAAGCACGCCCGCGTGCAGGACTGGGTCGCGCTGGCCGACGCCTACTACGACGCCTCGATGGGCACGGATGCGAAGATCCCGGTGCCGGTGATCTGGGGCACCGATGCCGTGCACGGACACAGCAACGTCTATGGCGCCACCATCTTCCCGCACAACATCGGCCTGGGCGCCGCGCACGATGTCGAACTGATCGAGCGCATCGCCGAAGCCACCGGCCAGTCCACGCGCGCCACCGGCGTGACCTGGACGTTCGCGCCGACCGTCGCGGTCGCGCAGAACGCGCGCTGGGGACGCACCTACGAGAGCTATTCCTCCCAGCCCGCGCTGATCCGCGAATACGCCGCGGCCTACGTCAAGGGCATGCAGGGCCTGCTGGACAAGGACGGCAACGTGGTCGCCACCGCCAAGCATTTCATCGGCGACGGCGCCACCGACGGCGGCAAGGACCAGGGCAACGCGCTGGTGACGCAGGCGCAGATGATCAACGTGCACGGGCAGGGGTACTACGGTGCCATCGAGGCCGGCGTGCAGACGGTGATGGCCTCGTTCAACAGCTGGAACGACATCGCCGCCGGCACGGACTACGGCAAGATGCACGGCTCCCGCGACCTGCTGACCGTGGCGCTGAAGGAGAAGATGGGCTTCGACGGCTTCGTGGTGTCCGACTGGAACGGCATCGGCCAGGTGCCCGGTTGCACCGACGACAGCTGCGCGCAGGCGATCAACGCCGGCATCGACATGGTGATGGTGCCGGATGCATGGAAGCCGTTCATCGCCAACACCATCGCCCAGGTGAAGTCCGGCCAGATCCCGCAGGCCCGCATCGACGACGCCGTCACCCGCATCCTGCGCGTGAAGCTGCGTGCACGCCTGTGGGATCACAAGCCATCCGCCAGCCAGTTCGCCGGCAAGCCCGAGTCGCTGGTGCATCGCGACCTGGCCCGCCGCGCCGTGCGTGAGTCGCTGGTGCTGCTGAAGAACGACGGCGGCGCCCTGCCGCTGAAGAAGGGCCAGCGGGTGCTGCTGGTCGGCAAGAGCGCGGACAGCATCTCCAACCAGACCGGTGGCTGGTCGCTGACCTGGCAGGGCACGGACAACACCAATGCCGACTTCCCCAACGCCGACAGCATCGCCGCCGGCCTGCGCGAGCAACTGGGCGAGGCCAACGTCATCCTGCGCGACAGCGCCGAAGGCGTGGACCCGGCCAGCTACGACGTCATCGTCGCGGCCATCGGCGAAACGCCGTATGCCGAAACCAACGGCGACATCGTGCCGTCCGATACGATGGCGCACAGCCGTCGCCACCCCGAAGACCTGGCCGTGCTGAAGGCCGCGGCCGCCACCGGCAAGCCGGTGGTCACAGTGTTCCTGTCCGGTCGCGCGCTGTATGCGAACGATCTGATCAACCTGTCCAGCAGCTTCGTTGCGGCGTGGCTGCCGGGCACGGAAGGCAAGGGCATCACCGACGTACTGGTGGCGGGCGAGGGCGGCAAGCCGGCGCACGACTTCCGCGGCAGGCTGACGTTCCCGTGGCCCGCCGGGGCCTGCCCGAACGCCGACAGCATGCCGCAGTTCCCGTTGGACAGCGGCCTGCGTTACGGCGACACCAAGACGCTCGGCAGGCTGCCCGAGGACGCGACGGCGAGCTGCGGCGAGGCCACGGCGCTGGGCATCTTCAAGCAGTCCGACATCGCGCCCTTCACCCTGCAGATGGAAGCCGGCGGCGCGACCCAGGCCGTGGGCAACGACTTGAACGCGACCCAGCGCTGGCCGCAGGCCAAGCCCGCACTGCAGGTGGCCACCGTGCAGGTCAACACCCAGCAGGATGCCAAGGAAGTGACCTGGCTGGCGCCGGCGCGTTTCTTCGCCCGCAACCCGTCGAAGAACAACCTGGCCGCGATGGCGACGGCGCGCGGCGTGCTGCAGTTCGACGTGGTGGTCAAGCAGGCGCCGGCCAAGCCGGTGCAGTTCACCCTGGGTTGCGGTGCCGGGTGCGGCGCGAGCCTGGACCTGACCGCGACGTTCTCCGGCGACGCGGTCGGCAGGAAGCAGACCGTCAAGGTGCCGCTGGCCTGTTTCGGCAAGCTCGGCGCCGACCTGACCGGGGTGGATACGCCTTTCAGCATCACCGCCGATGCGCCCTTCGCCGCAGCCTTCACCAACATCCAGGTGGTGGCCGGCGCGGCCGATGGCGCCGACGTGGTGAAGTGCGCGCAGTAAGGCCGTTGGCGCAGCGCCCCGCGATGTCGTCGCGGGGCGCTGCCGCAGTGCAAGTTGCAATCGCGCGGCGGCTACGTAGGCTGGCCGTTCCGTCCGGATACCTTACCAGCAGGCATACCAATACATGACCACCCAAACCACCCGATGGTCGCAGTTCGGCGTGCTGATCACCGTGTTCTTCTTCTGGGGTTTCGTTGCCGCCAGCAACGACATCCTGATCCCGGTGTTCAAGAAAGCCTTCAACCTGACGCAGGCGCAAAGCCAGTACGTGGCCGTCGCGTTCTACGTGGCCTACACCGTCGGTTCGCTGATCTACGTGGCGGTATCCAAGGTCATCGGCCTGGATCTGCTCAACCGCATCGGCTACAAGAACGGCATCTGCCTGGGCCTGGTGATCTCCGCGCTGGGCACGTTGCTGTTCTATCCCGCAGCCAACACCGGTTCCTTCAGCCTCATGCTGTCCGGCCTGTTCATCGTCGGCCTCGGCTTCTCGCTGCAGCAGATCGCGGCCAACCCACTGGCGATCGTCATCGGTGATCCCAAGACCGGCGCACAGCGGCTGACGCTGGCCGGCGGCATCAACAACTTCGGCACCACCATCGGCCCGCTGCTGGTGAGCGTGGCGATCTTCGGCAGCGTGCTGTCGGGCGGCACCGAAGCCAGCATCGAAAGCGTCAAGACGCCCTACCTGGTGCTGGGCGTGGCCTTCATCCTGGTGGCGATTTTCCTGAAGTTCTCCTCGGTGCCCAACCACATCGACCTGGAGAAGCTGTCCGAATCCGAAGCGCAGGACAGCAGCAAGCTGATCCACAGGAAGTCGGCGCTGGGCTATCCGCAGCTGGTGCTGGGCATGATCGCCATCTTCGTCTACGTCGGCGTGGAAGTGTCCACCATCAGCAACCTGCCGGCCTACCTGGAGTCGTCGGAAGGCCTGGGCCTGGAGACGTCGCAGATCGCGCCGTTCGTGTCGCTGTACTGGGCCAGCCTGATGATCGGCCGCTGGGGCGGCGCCGCGGGCGCGTTCAACGTCGGCGCGGGCGCCAAGCGCTGGCTGACGCTGCTCCTGCCGTATGTGGCGTTCGGCGTGTTCCTGGCCGTCAACGCCATCATGAAGCACGAGGTCGCGCAGTTCTTCAGCTACGCCGCCGTCATCGTGCTGATGATCCTGGCCACGCTGGCGAGCAAGGGCAATCCGGCGCGCATGCTGCTGTACTTCGCCGGCTGCGGCATCGCCGCGCTGCTGGTCGGCATGTTCACCACCGGCTGGACCAGCGTGGTGGCCTTCATCAGCGTGGGTCTGTTCTGCAGCACCATGTGGCCGTGCATCTTCGCCCTGGCCATCACCGGGCTGGGGGACAAGACCAACCAGGGCAGCAGCCTGTTGATCATGATGATCATGGGCGGCGGCTTCGTCAGCCTGGCGCAAGGCCTGCTGGCCGACAAGGTGGGCGTGCATTTCAGCTTCATCGTCGGCGTGGCGTGCTTCGCCTACCTGGCGTTCTACGCCATCGCGGCCACGCGCACGCTGCGCAACCAGGGCATCGACCTGGACAAGCTCGCGGCCGGCAGCAGCCACTGAGCGCGGCGCACGCCGGCGCGAGGCCGGCGTGCATCTCCAGGCCACCGGGCGACGCTCCAGCCCGGTGGCTTTTTGTTTCCCCCTTGCATCCGGCCCGCAATGGCGCACCATCGGCCCCAGCGAGCGGCCGGCGGGGGCGGACATGGCGGCGGGAGAAGGACGCGGGGGAAAGCTGCGCCGCCGGGCACTGCGCCTGGCGCTGGCGCTGGGCGTGCTGGGTATTGGCGCATGGGCGGCGTTCCAGCTGAGTCCCTGGCCCTCGGTGCTGCTGATCCGCTGGGCGTTCGACCGGGGCGCGGCGGAAGCCAGCGAGGCGCTGCGCAAGCACCTGCCCGCGGATGTGACCGAACGCGCCGGCCTGCGTTACGACGCCGCCGATCCCGGTGCCGTGCTGGACGTCTATTTTCCGCCGAACGTACAGGGCGGCCCCGAACGACTGACCACCGTGGTGTGGGTACATGGCGGTGGCTTCGTGTCAGGCCGGCGGCAGGACGTGGCCCACTATCTGAAGATCCTGGCCGCGCGCGGTTTCGTGGTGGCCAACGTCGACTACAGCATCGCCCCCGGGGCCACCTGGCCCACGCCCACGCGCCAGGTCAATGCCGCACTGTCCTACCTGCAGGCGCACGCCGGTGCTTTGAACATCGATGCCGACCGCATCGTGCTGGCGGGCGACTCGGCCGGCGCGCAGATCGCGGCCGAGCTGGCCAATGCCATCACCTCGCCGGACCATGCGCGCCGCATCGGCATCACGCCCGCGCTGGCGCCGCGACAGCTGGGGGGCGCGCTGCTGTTCTGCGGGCCTTACGACGCCGGCCTGGTGCAGTGGGACAGCCCCTTCGCCGGTTTCATGCGGACCGTCCTGTGGTCCTACATGGGACGAAAGGATTTTCTCGATGACCCGCGGCTGGACGCCTTTTCCGTGGCGCGCCATGTCACGCCCGCCTTTCCGCCTGCCTTCATCAGCGCCGGCAATGCGGACCCGCTGGAACCGCACTCGCATGCGCTGGCCGCGGCGCTGCGGAAGCACGGCGTGCGCGTGGACACATTGTTCTTTCCCGAGGTCTACGCGCCGCCGCTGCCGCACGAATACCAGTTCAACCTGGACAGCGAAGCCGGGCGGCAGGCGATGGAGCGCAGCGTGGCGTTTCTGCACGGCCTGCGCGACGAAGGCACGGCGCCGCCACCGACGGGCGGCCGGTCAGACGGCCAGGGCTAGTGACGGGGCGTCCGCCTCGCACGCCTGCGCTGCCGGAGCGACGGCGCGCTGCCGGTCCATGTGCCGGCAGAGCATCCCGGCGCGCTGGCGGGCCCACTGCGTGGCCCAGCCGATCGCGCGCTCCTCGCACCGCACGGCCATCTCGAACGGCGCGATGTCGCCGGCTTCCACCAGTACGCGCAGCACCAGCCCTGCATTGAGGGCCCTGACCTGGGCGATGGGGACGTCGTCCAGACGCAGTTCGCAGCCCTCGGGGGTGCGGTGCCAGACGAAGCGTTCGGGGAGTGCATGCGGGGCGTTCTTCATCACGATGTCCATGGCGGGCTCCGGAAAGCGGCTGCCCAGACCTTGCGGCACCGCGCGTGCAGGCGGCGTCAAGCGATCTGCGATGACGGCCCTGTCCGGCCCGGTATTCAGCCGCAGGTGAACGACGTGGGAGAGGCGTGACGGATGGGACATGGCGAAGGCCGGTGCCAGGGCAAGACTCGCGCGTCCCTTCCGGAGTAGTGCCATGCCGTTGCGCTCGACCTGCCTGCTACTGTCGCTTGCCGCGCTGCCTGCCTTCGCGCAGGAAGCCCCCACGCGCGAGCATTTCGCCCGTCCGGGGCATGAAGCGACCTACCACGACTGGCACTACACACCGGTGGTGAAGGTGGGCCAGATGGTCATCGTGTCGGGCATTCCCGCCGCGGGGCCCGGTACCTACGAAGAGAAGGTGCGGCGCATGTTCGTGGCGCTGGGCAAGGACCTGGCGCAGGCGGGGGCGACGTATGCGGACGTGGTGGAGCTGACCACGTTCCACACGGGGCCGACGGATGCGGCCGCATTCCAGGAAGAGTTCGCGCGCTTTGCGCCCATCCACCACGAGTTCTTCCCCTCGCACTATCCTGCGTGGAGCGCCGTGGGCACGTCCGCCTTGCTGTCGCCGGGCGCGGTGGTGGAACTGCGTGCGGTGGCGATGATCGGCTCGGGGCGTGCGCCGAAGGCGGATATTCCGAAGCCGGACGCGCCCAAGCCGTGAGTGCCCGGTGCCGGTGGCGTCAGGCCACGGGCTGCAGGGCCCTCTGTTCGACATGGTCGATCAGGGGCGAACAGCGCTCGATCAGGGCGACGATCTCGGGCCGGTGCAGCGCACCGCGCTGGTCGTCGATGCTGCGCCAGAACTCGGTAACGAAGACGCCATGCGGTTCTCCGGGCACCAGGCTGATGATGTACTCCAGGCAGCCGGGCGTCTGGCAGGCGACGGTGGCCACTTCGCCCAACACGTCGATGAATGCGTCCCGTGCGCCTTCCTGCACCTTGATGAAGGTGGCCAGGCCGTAGCGGTAGGACACGGAAGTCGGGGGAGTATCCGGGTACATGGGGCCGAGTCTTGCCGGTGAGGCCCGCGGTGTCGTGGGTCGTAAGTCACGGTCGGGTCAAGGCAGGCTGCAGGCCGCGGGAGTCAACGGCATTTCGTTTCCCCTGCATGTCTGCCTCCGATGGCCGTGAGGAGTGACGGGGAGATGTCTACTGGACCCGCGGCGATTCAGAACATCGGTCGCCGCGGGGCAGGGGCGCTCCTAGAAGCGCGTGCCCGGGGGCAGGTAGCGCCACTGGCCCACCGGCACCTTCGCCAGCGCGATCCGGCCGATCCGGAGGCGGCGGATCGAGACCACCTCCAGCCCGCCTTCGCGACACCGGTGGTGCAGTTCGCCGGGTCGCACGTCCTTGACGGCGAACCGCAGCCGCACCTCGTTCTGCCAACTGACCTTGCACGGCGCCAGGCCGCGGCCCTGATAAGCGGCCGCGTGGCCGATGCGGCTCAGCGTGTACGGCCCGCTTTCGCCGCGGACTTCCACCAGGAACTCCTGCTCGATCTGCGCATAGTCCTCGGTCAGGCGGCGCCACACGCGCCCGTCCTGGCTGAGCACCATCAGTCCGCTGGCCTCGATATCCAGCGGCACCAGCGCGGTGAGGCGGTGCAGGTGGCGTTTCAACGGGCGCACGCCGCTGTCGTCGCCTGCCATGTGCGTGGCCGGCGTCGCCAGCGCAGCCGCGTCTTGCCAGGCGACGCCTTCGGGTTTGTGCAGCAGCAGCGTGGCGGGCTCGGCGGCGCCGAGTTCGGCCGCCGGATCGATCTCCACCCGTTCGTCGGTGATGGGGTGCTGCGGCGCTTCGACCGTTTCGCCATCCACCGTGACCCAGCCACCTTCGGTGTACTGCTCGGCTTCGCTGCGCGAGCAACCGGTCAGTTCTGCAACGCGCTTGGCAAGGCGGATAGGCTCGGACATGAGGACCGGAGGGCTCGGGAGGGAGAGAGGGTCGCGCCGCGCTGCGTCGCAAGAGGCGAGGGTGGCGACGGATACGAAAAAGGCCTGCATCGCTGCAGGCCTTCCGGAATCGATATGGTGGCCCGGGGCGGATTCGAACCACCGACACGCGGATTTTCAATCCGCTGCTCTACCAACTGAGCTACCAGGCCAGGATCTGTCGCAGGTCGGCTGAGCCGGTGCGAAGGTCGCAGATGATACGGATTGGCGCAGGGGATGGCAAGCCGCACCCGGGCTGAACGTGGCGCCGGCCGCTGCGCGCCGCCTGTCCACCGCCGGCGCATCATCCGCGTTGTCGAAAGCCCCACCGCAACGACAGGAATCCGCCCCATGAAACGCCTGATCCCCCTGGCCCTGCTGACCGCCACCCTGCTGGCGGGCTGCGCCACCGGCCCCAAGCTGAGCACCACCGAGAAGCTGGCCCTCTACCGTGACCACGCCGGCGAACCCGTCAAGGATTTCCGCTACTTCGGCACCCTCAATGGCTGGAGTCCCCTGGGCGATGGCGCCCTGGCCGTCTGGACCAAGCCCCGCGAAGCCTATCTGCTGGAACTGAGCGGCCGCTGCCCTGACCTGGAGTACGCCATGGCCATCCACATCACCCAGTTCGGCAACCGCGTGTCGGCGCGCTTCGACGACGTGCTGCCGCTGGGTGCCGGCACCTCCAGCATCAAGATCCCCTGCCGCATCCAGACCATCCGTCCGCTGGACGTGAAGGCCCTGCGGGCGAGCGAGAAGGAACTGCGCGAGGCGTCGACCGTGGAGCGCGAAACCGGATCCTGAAACGCCGCAACGCGCCTACGGCGTGGGCACGTAGCCCGCCGGCTTCTCCGCGCCGCCACCGAACAGGAATTTCTCCAGCTCCGCTTCCAGGAAGGCGCGGTGCTTGGGGTCGCGCGGCGACAGCCGGTTCTCGTTGATCAACATGGTCTGGTGCGCCAGCCAGGCCGCCCAGGCAGGCTTGCCGACGTTGGCGAAGATGCGCTTGCCCAGCTCGCCGGGGTAAGGCACGAAGTCCAGGCCTTCCGTTTCGCGTTGTTCGTACTGGCAGAAGACGGTGCGGGCCATCGGTCAATTCCCTAGCAGTTTGCGGATGGGCGCGGGCAGGCCCAGCGTGGCGAGTTCGCCGCGCGCCACCCAGCGTAGATCGTCATTGTCGCGCACCCGTGCGCGCAGGGCGACCTTGCGCAGCCGCAACGGCTGCAGGTGCAGGCGGTAGTGGCTGAAGGTGTGCACCAGCACCGGCAGCGCCTCGGCCGCGTCGTAGTCGCCCTCCGCCTCGCGCGCGAACCATGTGCGCAGGTCGGCGTCGGTGTCCGCCTGCGGCAGTGTCCACAGCGAGGCCCAGATGCCCGTCCCGGGCCTGCGCTGCAGCAGGATGTCGCCGGCCGCGTTTTCCAGCCAGAGCGCGCTCGCTTCGCGTTCCGGCAACGGCCTGGCGGGTTTGGGCGTGGGCAGCGCCTCGACCAGGCCGTCGCGGCGCGCCACGCAGTCGTCCTGCAGTGGACACACGGCACAGGCTGGCTTGGCGCGCGTGCACAGGGTGGCGCCGAAATCCATCTGCGCCTGGGTGTAATCGGCCAGACGACCGTCGGGCACGTCGTGCAGGTGCCGTTCCGCCAGCGCCCACAGTTGTTTCTCCACCGCCGGCAACCCGGGCCAACCCACAACGCCATGAAAGCGGGCCAGCACACGCTTGACGTTGCCGTCGAGGATGGCGAAGCGGTCGTCCCATGCCTGCGCCAGCACTGCGCCGGCGGTACTGCGGCCAATGCCCGGCAGCGCGTGCAGCGCGTCGAAGTCGCGCGGCAGTGCGCCCTCGTGGCCGGCCACGCAGGCTTTCGCCGCCGCGTGCAGGTTGCGCGCTCGGGCGTAGTAGCCCAGCCCGGCCCAATGCGCCATCACCTCGTCGGTGGACGCCGCGGCGAGGTCGGGCAGGGTGGGGAAGCGTTCGATGAAGCGCAGGAAGTACGGAACGACCGTGGCCACCTGCGTCTGCTGCAGCATGATTTCCGACAGCCATACGCGATACGGCGTGCGCGGATGCTGCCAGGGCAGGTCGTGGCGGCCGTGGCGGTCGAACCAGGCCAGCAGGCGGGCGGCGAAGGTAAGGCGGTCGGAGATCATCCGGAAATGCACCTGTAGGAGCGGCCCATGGCCGCGATGCTCTTGCGCGATCGGAAGGGGAAAGCATCGCGGCCATGGGCCGCTCCTACAGAGGATGTGGCGAGCTCAGCCGCCACCCAGCGCTTCCGGCAACAGCGCATCGACGAATGCTTCCGCATCGAACACGCGCAGGTCTTCCACGCGCTCGCCAATGCCGGCGTAGCGGATGGGAATGCCGAACTCGCGCGCCAGTGCGAACACCACCCCGCCCTTGGCCGTGCCATCCAGCTTGGTGACCACCAAGCCGGTGACGCCGACGGCCGCATGGAACTGGCGCAGCTGGGAGAGCGCGTTCTGGCCGGTGGTGCCGTCGATGACCATCAGCACCTCGTGCGGCGCGGTGTCGTCGATCTTGCCCAGCACGCGGCGGATCTTGCCCAGTTCGTTCATCAGGCCGGTCTGGGTGTGCAGGCGCCCGGCGGTGTCGGCGATCAGCACGTCGAAGCCGCGCGACCTGGCCGACTGCAATGCGTCGAAGGCGACCGAGGCGGCATCCGCATCCTGGCCCTGCGCGACCACGGGCACGCCGTTGCGTTCGCCCCAGGTCTGCAGCTGGGCCACGGCGGCGGCGCGGAAGGTATCGCCTGCGGCCAGCATCAGGCTGTGGCCCTCCTGCTTGAAGCGGCGCGCCAGCTTGCCGATGGTGGTGGTCTTGCCCACGCCGTTGACGCCCACCGTCAGCACGACGAAGGGTTTGCGGCCGGCATCGATCACCAGCGGCTTGGCCACCGGTGCGATCAGCGCGATCAGGTCGGCGCGCAAGGCCTTCAGCAACGCCTGCGCATCGGCGAACTCGCGCTCCTTCATCCGCTTGCGCAGGTCCTCGATGATCGCCGTGGTGGCGGGTACGCCCACATCGGCGGTCAGCAGCGCGGTCTCGATCTCGTCCAGCAGGTCGTCGTCCAGGCGCGGATTGCGCGTGAACAGGCCGGCCAGTCCCAGCGCGGCGCTGGTGCGGCGCAGACGGTCGCGCCAGCCGGATTTGCCCGCCGCGGCCGCGGGGACCGCATCGGCGGGCTCCGGGTCTTCGACCGGCAGGGCAGGGGCGACGGGCGCGGGCGCCGGAACGGCATCCAGGCCGGCCGCCTCCGCCAGCGGTGCCGGTGTGTCCGCCGGTCGAACGGAAGCAGGGTTTGCGTCCGCCGGCAGCGCCTCGCCCGGCGCGCGCGGGAAGGCGGCGGCGAGTTCATCGGTACTGGGGCGGGTCTTGGCGGCGTCCTGGCCGTCCTGGGGCTTCTTGCGGCGGAAAAAACCGATCATTGCAGGGGGAATCTCGAAGAGGGCGACATGCTACCACCGGCCCGTCGGCGGGCCGTGGACGCCGGGCTAAAGTGGGGCCGGCCGTGGCCGATATCGAGGCTGAAGACCCTGCGGAGTCACCGCATGACCCCCATCGCCGGCATCGCCACCTCGGGCCTGCGCGCCGCCGCGCTGGGCATGCAGGCCGCGGCCCACAACATCGCCAACCTGGCCACGCCGGACGCGATGCGGCAGAAGGTGGTGCTGTCGGCCGGCCCGACGGGTGGCGTTTCGGCGGCCGTGGTCGAGGCTCCCCCCGATCCGGCCGCGCCGCTCGAGGACGTGGCCGCCACGCTGACCTACAAGGCGATGGCCGGCGCCAACGTGTTCGTGCTGAAGGTCGCGGACCAGACGCTGGGCGGTTTGCTGGATGTAAGCGCGTAACGCCGGCATCCATGTGAGCTCTCCCTCTCCCCGTTTACGGGGAGCGGGTGCCGAAAGCCTGCCCCGTACCTGATACGGGGGCGGGTGAGAGGCTGACGGAGCCGTGATGCGGCAATAACCGATGCCCTGTCGAGTGACACGCTCTTCAGCGCACGAAACGTCTCGCTTCGCGCCACTCCGTGTGCCCCTCATCCGCCCTTCGGGCACCTTCTCCCCGCATGCGGGGAGAAGGGGTCCTTCAGGCCGACAACTCCAGCAACAACGCATTGAGCCGCTTCACGTAGCCGGCCGGGTCCTTGAGGCTCTCGCCTGCGGCGAGGGCGGCCTGGTCGAACAATACGCGGGTAAGGCTGTTGAAGCGGTTCGCGTCGCCCTCGGCGTCCAGCCTGGCGATCAGCGGGTGGTCTGGGTTGAACTCGAACACCGGCTTGCTCTCCGGCACCTGCTGGCCGCTGGCCTCCAGCAACTGGCGCATCTGCACGCCCAGGTCGCCCTGGCCCATGGCCAGGATGGCGGGCGAATCGGTCAGGCGATGGGAGACGCGTACGTCGGCCACGTCCAGGCCCAGCACCGTCTTCAGGCGTTCCACCAGCGCTTGCTTCGCCTTGGCGGTTTCCTCATGGGCCTTCTTTTCGTCCTCGCTGTCCAGCGCGCCCAGGTCCAGGTCGCCGCGGGCGACGTCGGCGAAGGACTTGCCGTCGAACTCGCTCAGGTAGCCCATCATCCACTCGTCGATGCGGTCGGTGAGCAACAGCACCTCGATGCCCTTCTTGCGGAAGATTTCCAGGTGCGGACTGTCCTTCACCTGTGCGTACGCATCGCCGGTGAGGTAGTAGATCCGGTCCTGGCCTTCCTTCATGCGCGCCACGTAGTCGGCCAGCGCCACGCTGGGTTCGCCGGAGGCGTCGTGGGTGGAGGCGAAGCGCAGCAGGCCGGCGATCTTCTCGCGGTTGCCGTAGTCCTCGGCCGGGCCTTCCTTCAGCACCTGGCCGAAGTGCTTCCAGAACGCCTTGTAGTCCTCGGGCTTGTCCTTGGCCAGCTTCTCCAGCATGTCGAGCGCGCGTTTGGTCAGCGCCGAGCGCATGGAATCGACCACCGGGCCGGACTGCAGGATTTCGCGGGAGACGTTGAGCGACAGGTCCGAGGAATCCACCACGCCGCGCAGGAAACGCAGGTACAGCGGCAGGAACTGTTCGGCCTGGTCCATGATGAAGACGCGCTGCACGTACAGCTTCAGGCCCTTGGCGCCGTCGCGGTGGTACAGGTCGAACGGCGCGCGGCCGGGCACGTAGAGCAGCGAGGTGTATTCCAGCTTGCCCTCGACCCTGTTGTGGCTCCACGCCACCGGATCGGTGAAGTCGTGGGCGATGTGCTTGTAGAACTCGGTGTACTCCTCGTCCTTGATCTCCGCCTTGGGCCGCGTCCACAGCGCGCTGGCCTTGTTCACGGCCTCCCACTCGGGTGCGGCGGGCTTGTCCTGGCCGTGGTGTTCCTTGGGCATCTCAATGGGCAGGCCGACGTGGTCGGAGTACTTCTTGATGATGCCGCGCAGCTTCCAGCCGTCGGCGAAGCCTTCCTCGCCCTCCTTCAGGTGCAGCACGATGCGGGTGCCGCGCTCGGGCTTGTCGACCGTGGCCACCTCGAAATCGCCCTCGCCCGCGCTGGACCAGTGCACGCCCTCGCTGGCGGGCAGGCCGGCGCGACGGCTGAACACGTCCACGCGATCGGCCACGATGAAGGCGCTGTAGAAGCCCACGCCGAACTGGCCGATCAGGTTGGCGTCCTTCTTCTGGTCGCCGCTCAGGGCGCGCAGGAAATCGCCCGTGCCGGACTTGGCGATGGTGCCCAGGTGCGCCACGGCCTCGTCGCGGCTCATGCCGATGCCGTTGTCGTCGATGGTGATCGTGCGCGCGTCGGCGTCGAAGCCGATGCGGATGCGCAGGGTGGGGTCTTCCTCCAGCAGTTTCGGCTGCTTCAGCGCCTCGAAACGCAGCTTGTCGGCGGCGTCGGCGGCGTTGGAGACCAGCTCGCGCAGGAAGATCTCCTTGTTCGAGTACAGCGAGTGGATCATCAGCTGCAGCAGCTGCTTCACTTCGGCCTGGAAGCCCAGTGTTTCCTTGTGGGTTTCGGTGGTCATCGTGGTCGTGCTCCATGGATCGTCAGGCGGGCCGCAGGCTGCGGCCGATCGCTCCCGGTGTATGGGCCGGGTCCGGCTTTCTCAACCATGCCGCGCTGCAGGAGGGGCCTCGGCCCCGACGGTCGGCCATGACCCGCGCGGGGCGTTCTTCGGGGACGCGATCGGGCTGCAGCCCCGCCTGCAAGGGGGACGTATCATGCGGGACCCTCTGTTCCCAGCGTGCCGATGTCCCGCCACTCCCGCCGCCCCTCTTCAGCCCCTCCCCCCGCCGTGCGCGGAACCGGCCAGGTGCGGATCATCGGCGGCCGCTGGCGGGGCACGAAGCTGGCGGTGCCCGACCGTCCCGGCCTGCGCCCCAGCAGCGACCGGGTGCGCGAGACGCTGTTCAACTGGCTGATGCCGGTGTTGCCCGGGGCGCGGGTGCTGGACCTGTTCGCCGGGACCGGTGCGCTGGGACTGGAAGCGCTGTCGCGGGGGGCCGCACACGCCACCCTGGTGGAACGCGACCCCGGCCTGGCGGCGGCGCTGCGCGAGGCCTGCGGTCGCCTGGACGCCCAGGCGACCGTGGTGGCGCAGGACGCGCTGGCGTGGCTGGTGGGGGGGCAGCAGGCGTCCTTCGATCTGGTCCTGCTCGACCCGCCGTTCGCCGACGGGCTGTGGGAGCCGGCGCTGGCGGCGCTGCAGCCGCGACTGGCGGCGGGGGCCTGGGTGTATGTGGAGTCGCCGGCCGGGACGGCGCCGTCCGTGCCGCCGGGCTGGACCCTGCACCGCGAGGGCCAGACGCGCGACGTGCGCTACGCCTTGTACCGCACCCCGGCCCCGCAGGGCGCTGGTACACTGCGCCACGACGATTCGCCGGCGACGACTGAATGACTGTGGCACGCAACCGGACGGCGGTGTATCCCGGCACGTTCGACCCGATCACCAACGGCCATATCGACCTGATCGACCGCGCCGCGCCGCTGTTCGAACGGGTGATCATCGGCGTGGCCGAAAGTCCGGCCAAGGGCCCGGCGCTGCCGCTGTCCCAGCGCGTGGCGCTGGCGCGCGAGGCGGTGGCCCGGCACCCCCACGTGGAGGTGCGCGGCTTCGACGGACTGCTGGCCCATTTCGTGAAGGAGGTCGGCGGCGGCGTGCTGCTGCGCGGCCTGCGCGCCGTGTCCGACTTCGAGTACGAGTTCCAGCTGGCCAGCATGAACCGCCACCTGATTCCCGAGGTGGAAACGCTGTTCCTCACGCCCGCCGAGCAGTACGGCTTCATTTCCTCCTCGCTGGTGCGCGAGATCGCGCGCCTGGGCGGGGACGTGTCCGGCTTCGTGCCGCCGGCGGTCGTCGCCGCGCTCAAGGCACAATGGCAGTCACAGAAGGGCGCCTGAGCGCCCGCATTCCGACAACAGATCCAACAGGAGGGGGAAGACCCATGAAGAACATCGCAACCCGCATGCTGCTGACCGCCTGCCTCGTGCTGCCGTTCGCGGCGTGCAAGAAGCAGGAAGAAGCCCCGGCCGAGCCGGCCGAAGTCGCCCTGGTGGCGCCGACCACGACCGAAGACGGCCCGTGGAAGGAATACCTGAGCAAGGTGGTCGACGCCAACATGGGCACGATCACCAACACCCCGTACGTCTACTACCTGCCGGCCGAGACCGATCCGGAGTTCGAGGCCAAGTACGGCCGCCAGCTGGAGCAGGCCAAGGGCGCGGTGGCGCGCGGCGTGACCAGCGGCAACCTGATCGCGTTCGGTTCGCCGTCCAGCGTCAAGATCGCGGACCTGGCGGTGGCGGCGTTCGCCGGCGTGGAAGCCGACACGTTCAAGGGCGTGCGCATCCTGTTCATCGGCAAGGCCGAGGACAGCGAGCGCGTGAAGACCGCGGTGGCCCCCAGCGGCGCCGAGTACGTGTTCGTCGAAGCCAAGTGACCTGTCCGCGCGTGGCCGCCCACGGGCGGCCACGCCTTGGCGGAAAGGTCATCCCCGCGCAGGCGTGAAACGCTCCACAACGGCCGGATGGCCGGTCATCCAGTGACTCTGTGTCTCCCGCGAACACCGCGATGAAGTCGCTGGGCCCCGGCCTGCGCCGGGATGACGGCAACCCCTATGTCCCTCAAGATCAACGAGCTCTGCGTCAACTGCGATGTCTGCGAGCCGGCCTGTCCCAACCAGGCCATCTCGATGGGCGAGACGATCTACGTGATCGATCCGGCGCGTTGCACCGAATGCGTCGGCCATCATGACGAACCGCAATGTGTCGTCGTGTGCCCCGTCGAGTGCATCGATCCCGATCCGGCGTATCCTGAGACCCACGAAGCACTGCTGGCGAAGATGCTGCGGCTGCAGGCCGGCTGATCCGCCTCCCCGGCAGTGCTCCGTGCCGGTTATCGCCCAGGAGAGATCGTGATCCAGCGCCATCTGTTCGCCCTGCTGTTGCTCGTCGCGTTCGTGCCCGCCGCACCGGCGGCCGACGCCGTCCGTCCGTCCACCCCGGCGCATCCGCCCGGCGTCGCCATCGCCAGCGCGCACACGCTCGCCACCCAGGCGGGGCTGGATGTCATCGCGCAGGGCGGCAATGCCTTCGACGCGGCCATCGCGGTGTCGTCCACGCTGTCGGTGGTGGAGCCCATCAGTTCCGGCCTGGGCGGCGGCGGATTCTTCCTGCTGCACGACGGCAGGACCGGCAAGGACGTCTTCATCGATGCGCGCGAGACCGCGCCAGCGGCTGCGACGCCGGACAAGTACCTGCTGCCGGACGGCGGGTTCGACCGCGACCGCGCCGAGAACGGCCCCTGGGCCGCCGGCATCCCCGGCCTGCCGGCCGCGTTCGTCCACCTGGCGGAGAAGTACGGCCGGTTGCCGTTGAAGACCTCGCTGGCCCCCGCCATCCGTACCGCGCGCGAAGGCTTCCCGGTCTATGCGCGCATGGCGCGCGGCTACCAGGCGCGCCGCGAGGTGATGGAACGGTACGAGGGCACGCGTTCGGTGTTCCTCGCCGACGGCCAACCGATCAGGGAAGGCGAAACGTTCAGGCAGCCGGACCTGGCGCGCACGCTGGAACGCCTGGCCGCACAGGGCTTCGATGGTTTCTACAAGGGCCAGACCGCCAAGCTGCTGCTGGCCGGCGTGAAGGCCGAAGGCGGGCAGTGGACGGCGGAGGAACTGGCCGGCTACACGGTCCGCGAGCGTGAGCCGCTGACCTTCCAGTACAACGACTGGAAGGTGACCACCGCGCCGCCGCCGTCGTCCGGCGGCGTGGCGCTGACCCAGATGCTGCAGATCCTCGACGCCTACGACCTGTCCAAGCTCGACCAGGCGCAGCGCACGCACCTGATCGTCGAATCGATGCGTCGCGCGTTCCGCGACCGCACCTTCTATCTCGGCGATCCGGACTTCGTGCAGATCCCGATGAAGACGCTGACCAGCCCGTACTATGCGGCCGGCCTGCGCGCGACCATCAACCCGCAGAAGGCGACGCCCAGCGACCAGCTTTCGGGCCAGCAGACGCCGCTGGAGGACGAGGAAACCACGCATTTCTCCATCATCGATGCGCAGGGCAACCGCGTCGCCGGCACCCAGACCGTCAACCTGCTCTACGGCTCGGGCCTGATCCCGCCGGGTACGGGCGTGCTGCTGAACAACGAGATGGACGACTTCGCGCTGAAGCCCGGCACGCCGAACGCGTTCGGCGTGATGGGCTACGACGCCAATGCGCCCAAGCCCGGCAAGCGCATGCTCAGTTCGATGACGCCGACCTTCCTGGAGTCGCCGGACAAAGTGGCCGTGCTGGGCACGCCGGGTGGCAGCCGCATCATCACCATGGTGCTGCTGGGCATCCTGGGCTACGACGCGGGATTGCAGCCGCAGGCGGTCGCCGCGCTGCCGCGCTTCCACCACCAGTGGATGCCCGACCTGATCGAGATGGAGACCGATGCGCTGGGCCCCGACACCCAGCAGGCGCTGGAGGCCATGGGCCACAGGTTCAAGGTGCCCGGCAACGCCGCGCAGGGCGGTCGCGGTTCCAGCCATGTCTGGGGCAACCTGCAGACGGTGGAATGGGACAAGACCACCAACACGCTGATGGGCGGCAGCGACCCGCGCAACCCGGTGGGTGCGGCGAAGGTGGTGGAATCGGTCGCGACGCCCTGATTCCCGGCGTGCAGGAGCGCCCCATGGGCGCGATGCTTTCCCCGCATCGGACAAAAGAGCATCGCGCCCATGGGGCGCTCCTACAAAGTGCGGGCACGGCGGGTATGGGGGCGGGAATGTCCCCGGGCTCCGGCGGGCGTAGAATCACGCCCATGAAACTCTGGTCGCTGCTGGGCAATTCCCAGAAACTCGATGGCGGTGCGATGTTCGGCAACGCGCCGCGCGCCATGTGGGAGAAGTGGTCGCCACCGGATGCGGAGAACCGCATCGCGCTGGCCTGTCGCGCGCTGCTGGCGCAGCCGCTCAACGGCAGGACGGTGCTGTTCGAAACCGGCATCGGCGCATTCTTCGAACCGAAGCTGCGCGCGCGCTTCGGCGTACAGGAAGACCGCCACGTGCTGCTGGATTCGCTGCGCGAAGCCGGCTTCACCCACCAGGACATCGACGTGGTGGTGCTCAGCCACCTGCATTTCGATCACGCCGGCGGCCTGCTGGCGCCGTGGCAGGAGGGCCGCCCGCCGGAACTGCTGTTCCCCAATGCCACCTTCATCGTCGGTGCCGACCACTGGCAGCGGGCGCTGAGGCCGCACCCGCGCGACCGTGCCAGCTTCATCCCGGAACTGCAGCCGCTGCTGGAAGCCAGCGGACGGCTGGAACTCGTGTCGGGCGAGTACTCGCGCGCGCTGGGCGACGCGGTCCGTTTCAGCTTCAGCGACGGCCATACGCCGGGGCTGATGCTGGCCGAAATCGTCGGGCCCGAACGCGTCGACGGCCAGCCGCACGGCGGCGTGGTGTTCTGCGCCGACCTGATCCCCGGCCGCTCCTGGGTGCACGTGCCCATCACCATGGGCTACGACCGCAACGCCGAACTGCTGATCGACGAAAAACGCGCCTTCCTGGAAGACAAGCTGGCGCGCAACGTCCATCTGTTCTTCACCCACGATCCCGGCTGCGCGCTGGCGCAGGTGACCCGCGACGAGAAGGGCAGGTTCGGCGTGGCCCACGAGGTAACGGAACTGCACGCACGACCCCTGGCGGCGTGAACGGGCGGGAGAGTGGGAGCAATGTAAGTCGCCAGAGGGCGTGTCTTCGCGACGTGCGTCGCTCCCACAACAGGAAACTTCGCTACGACAGATGAAGTTTCAGCCGATCCGCGTGCCGAAGATGCGGTCGCCCGCGTCGCCCAGGCCCGGCAGGATGTAGCCCTTGTCGTTGAGGCGTTCGTCGATGGCGGCGGTGTAGACCTCGACATCCGGATGCGCCGTTTCCAGCGCCTTCAGGCCCTCCGGCGCGGCGACCAGGAAGATGCCCTTGATCCGTTTCGCCCCGGCGCGCTTGAGCATGTCGATGGTGGCGATGAGGGTGCCGCCGGTGGCCAGCATCGGGTCCAGGATCAGCGCATCGCGTTCTTCCAGCCGCCCGGTCAGCTTTTCGAAGTAGGGCACGGGCTGCAGGGTTTCCTCGTCGCGCTGCAGGCCCACCACGCTGACGCGCGCGGTGGGGATCAGCGCCAGCACGCCGGGCAGCATGCCCAGGCCGGCGCGCAGGATGGGCACCAGGGTGATCTTGGCGCCGGCGATCTTCTTCACCTGCACCGGGCCCGCCCAGCCCGCCATGGTGTCGGTGGCCAGCTCCAGGTCGGCGGTCGCCTCGTAGGCCAGCAGCGTGCCCAGTTCGGTCACCAGTTCGCGGAAGTCCTTGGTGTTCAGGCCGGCGTTGCGCAGCAGGCCGATCTTGTGCTGGACGAGGGGGTGGCGGACTTCGACGGTTTTCATGGCACGGCGGGGCGACGGGAGGTGCGGGAAGTCTGCATCAAACCCCGGGGTCCCACAAAGCACGAAGCCGGCCCAGGCCGGCTTCGTGCCTTCAGCGTGCGGGTCGGGGCGGTCAGAACGCCCAGCGCATCACCAGCTGGTAGCTCGGGCCGGCCTCCTCGGTTTCCAGCTCGTACTCGTCGTAGTCGCGGTCGATCTGGTCCTGCTGGGTGTCGAACTTGTCGAAGAACTCGTCCTTGCTGGCATCCAGCAGGTTGTTGGCGCTCAGGCGCACGGAGACATTGGCGCCGAAACGCTTCTCGACGAACACGTCCAGTTCGCCGCCGTAGCGGATGAGCGCTTCCTCGCCCAGCAGGCGCGCGTACGCATCGCCCTGCTTGCGGTAGGTCGCGCCGAAGCTGGCCCCCAGCGTGGGCATGTCATGGATGAAGCCGATGTTGTAGACCGACTTGGCCTGGTCGTTGAAGCGGCGTTCGCCCAGGAAGTCGTCCACCTTGGACTTCACCCAGGAGTAGTTGGCGAAGATGCCGGTGTTTTCCAGGCCGATCGCCGACAGCGGCGTGGATACGTCGAACTCGAAGCCGTACACCTTGCCGTCGCCCACGTTGTCCGAGGTGTACAGCCAGCTGGATGCCGGTTCCTGCGCCATCGCGTCGGCCAGGTCGACGGCGTCGCCGTCCTCGATCATCTCTTCCCAGGTGTCCTGCATCTCTTCGCTGGGCACGCCGGTGTTGACGATCTCGATGAGGTCCTTCACGTCGCGGTAGAAGAAGTTCACGCCGACCACGCCCTTGCGGCCGAGGCGGTGCTCGAAGCCCAGGTCCAGGCCGTTGGCGGTCTCCGGGTCCAGTTCCGGGTTGCCGATGTAGTCGTTGTCGCCGAACTCGCCGTCCAGCAGGGCCGGCAGCAGTTCGTTGAAGTTGGGGCGCTTGATCGTTTTGGCCAGCGACAGGCTGATGCGGTCCGCCTCGCCCAGGTTCCAGCGCAGGTTCACCGACGGCAGCAGTTCGTTGTAGTCCTTGCTGACGCGGCCTTCGCTCTCATCGTCTTCCAGGTACTCCACTTCGGACTTCGTGGTTTCGTAACGCAGGCCGGCCTCCCAGGAGAAGGCATCGCCCTTGCCGCTGAGCATGATGTAGGGGTCCAGGCGCTTCTCTTCGATCACCGAAGCCACGCTGCCGTCCAGGTCGTAGTCCGCCAGGGACGCCGGTGTCTGGCCCTCCTCCTCGGCCTCCCACTCGTACGTGACGAGCAGGCCTTCGCGCTTCTTGGTGCGGTAGTCCACGCCGAATTCCAGTTCGGCGCCGCCCAGCGGGCGCGCATGGGTCAGCCGGAAGCCGGTTTCGGCATCCTTGGCGGTGACGGATTCGGCTTCGTAGACGGTTTCGTCCCACTCGGCGTCCGCGGGAATGCTCCAGGTGTCGTCCCAGTTCTCCGCGCCGCTCACGTAGACGTGTTCGCCCTCGGTGGTGGCCTGGTCGTTCTCGAATCGGGCGTGGTCGATGCTCACGGCGGTGCGTCCACCCGCCATGTCGAACCTGTACTCGGCGCCGATGCCGTAGTTCTTCTGGTCGTAAGGGTCGCGGCCCGGCACGCGGATGTCGATGGTCTCGTCGTCGTCCAGTTCTTCTTCGAACGACACCTCGGTGACGTCGCGATCGGTCTTGACGTAGAAGCCGTCGATGCTGAAGCGGCCGGTGTCGCCGACGTCCGCGGTATACGAAAGATTGGCCGAGTAGTCGCGGCCATCCTTCACCTCGGTCTGGTCTTCCCAGCTGACCTTCTCTTCCCGGGTGTCGTCGGTGAAGCGGTCCGAGCGCTTGGTCTTGGCGCGATAGCGGTCCTGCACGTTGATGCCGGCCAGCAGACGCCCGCCGAGCGCTTCGAACGAGGTCACCGCACCGAAGGTCGGGTTGATCTCGCCGTCGTCCCAGCGGTTCACGCCGACGCGGATGTAGCTGCCGGTGAATTCGTAGGCGTCGCGCAGCACGATGTTGATGGCGCCGGCCATCGCATCGCCGCTGCGGTTGGCGCTGGCGCTGCGCTTGATCTCGATATGGTCCACCATCTCCGCGGGGATGCGGTCCACGTAGAACGAGCGGTCGTCGCCGGCACCCGGCACCTTCTTGCCGTTGATCAGCACCTGGGTGTAGCCGCCGCCCAGGCCGCGCAGCTGCACGCCGTCGTACTCCATGATGTCCGAGCCGACGAAGCCCACGCCCGGTACGCGCTTGAGCATGTCGCCGACGGTGTTGGGCTCGAAACGCTGGAAGTACTCCAGGTCGTAGACCAGCGTGGGGGCGATGTCGTCGGTGCGGTCGCGGTAGGCGATCTCGGCCTGCACCACCACCGTGTCCAGTTGCTTGGGTTCGCCCGCGGTGCCGGCGTCCGGTGCCTGGTTCTGCGCGGTGGCGGACAGGCTGGCCGGAAGCAGGACAGCGCAGAACAGCGCCTGCGCGAGCGAGGCGGCCAAGGCATTGCGTTTCATGTGTGTCGTCCCCGTGACGAAAGTAAACGGCACTTTGTAAGCACGTCACATGGCGGAAACATGACACGCAGGTTCCCGTGCGATGACAGGTATCCGCGTGCACTGCGCTGACATGAAAATGTCATGGCGCCTGCGTAGAACATGGCAGTTTGTTGACGACTTCATGTCATGGGGACACCAGTGAAACCACGCTTTGCCTTGCTTGCGCTTGCCTTCCTGCTCGCCGCCTGCGGCGGAAAACCCGAAGCGCCCGCTGCGCCTGCGGTCACGGCCGAGACGCCGGCGCGCGAGAAGGAGCCGGACGAGAACGTCGAGAAAGACCCGCTGCTGAGCGAGGCGAAGATCGCCCACGTGGTGGTGCCCGAGGCCTTCACCACGGCGGCCACGCCGGCCGAGAACGTCGATTCGCCGGCCAGCTGGCGGGCGCCCGACGGCGCGCGCTGGCTGATCGCCACCGCCAAGGACACGCACCGCCTGGTCGTCTATGACGGCGGTACGGGCAAGCCGCTGCGCACGGTGTCCGGGCCGGGCAGCGCGCTGGGCCAGATGCAGCGGCCGAACGGCATCGCGGTGATCGATGACCTGGTGCTGGTGGTCGAGCGCGACAACCGGCGCGTGCAGGTGTTCCAGCTGCCGGACTTCACGCCCTTGCTCGTGTTCGGCGCGCAGGAGCTGAAGCAGCCCTACGGCCTGTGGGTGCGTCCGCAGAAGGACGCGTATGAAGTGATCGTCAGCGACAACTATATGTCGCCGCAGAACGAGGACCTGCCGCCGCCGCTGGCCGAGCTGGGCCAGCGGTTCAAGCGCTATCACCTGCAGCGCGCCGGGGACGGGTGGAAGGCCGCGCTGGCCGGCACCTTCGGCGATACCGGCGAGGCGGGCGCGATCCGCATCGCGGAATCCGTGTTCGGCGATGCGGCGAACGACCGCCTGCTGCTGGCGGAGGAGGATGTCGCCGTCGGCACGCGCCTGCGCGAGTACGGCCTGGATGGCACGTACCGCGGCCGCGACATCGGCGCGGACCTGTTCAAGGCGCAGGCCGAGGGCATGGCGTTGGCTCGTTGCGCGGGCGGCACCGGTTACTGGATCGCGACCGACCAGTTCAAGGACCGCAGCGTGTTTCACGTGTTCGATCGCGTGACGCTGGCCTACAAGGGCGCGTTCGCCGGCAACAGGACCGCGAACACCGACGGCGTGTGGCTGGACCAGAGCGCCGATGCGCGCTTCCCGCAGGGCGCGTTCTACGCGGTCGACGACGACCAGGCGGTGTCGGCGTTCGACTGGCGCGACATCGCCAGGGCACTGTCGCTGCCGGAGTGCGCGGCCGAATGAAGCGTGCAGGGGATGCAGGGATGAGGCGGCTGCTGGCCGTCGTGCTGCTGGCGACCTGCGCGACGGCGTCCGCACAGGGAGTGCGCCAGCCCGAACCGAACACGCGGGTGCCGCAGGGCGTGGTGCGCTATGCGCCGAGCGGCTTCCCCGACCGCATCGTGGCCTCGCCGGCGCAGGATGCGTCCACCGGTTTCTCGGTGGCGTGGCGCACCGATGCCGGTGTCGCTGCGCCGCAGTTGGAGATTGTCGTGGCAGGAGACTCGCCCGACATGGGCGAGCCGCGCAGGATCGGCGCGACGAGCGAGCCGCTGAGCACCGAGAACGGCCAGGCCCATCACCACCGCGCGGACATCACGGGTCTCCGGCCGGACACGCTGTACGCGTGGCGCGTGCAGGGCGATCGTACCTGGAGCGCCTGGCACCACACCCGCACGGCCGCTGCGGCGTCCTCGCCGCTGACGCTGCTGTATTTCGGCGATACCCAGAACAAGAACGTCAGCCTCACCACCCGGGTCGTCCGCGAAGCGATGCGCGCGGCGCCGGAAGCGCGCCTGGCCCTGTTCGCGGGCGACCTGGTCAGCGGTGGCGATGGCGAGGACGACAACGAATGGGGCGAGTGGTTCGAGGCCAACGAAGTGCTGCCCACCTCGCTGATGGTCGCGCCGGCGCCGGGCAACCACGAGTACTTCGAAGAGTTCGAGGACACGCCGCAGGAGCGTCGCGTGCTGGGCGCGCACTGGCCCGTGACGTTCGCATTGCCGGGCAATGGCGTGGCACAGGCCAAGCGCACCACGTACTGGTTCGACTACCAGGATGTACGCGTGGTGGTGATCGACGGCACCTCCGCGCTGGACCTGGGCACGGCGAAGGCGCAGGCGGCGTGGCTGGACCGGGCGCTGGCCTCGAACCCGCACCGCTGGAGCATCGTACTGACTCACCAGCCGTTCTTCTCCCCGCGCGAGGGCCGCGACAACGTGCTGCTGCGCCAGCACCTGCTGCCGGTGATCCGCAAGCACAAGGTGGACCTGGTGCTGCAGGGACACGACCACGTCTATGGCCGTTTGAAGGACGAGGCCCCGACGCCGGTGTTCGTGGTGTCGGTCACCGGCGCCAAGCAGTACCGGCTCTCCGACCAGGCGCGCAAGACCATGCGGCCGGTCGCCGAGGACACCCAGTTGTTCCAGGTACTGCGCTTCGATGGCCCTCGCCTGCGTTACGAGGCGCGCACCGCGACCGGCCGCCTCTACGACGCGTTCGATCTCGTCGACGGCGGTGCGGCAGGCAAGCGACTGGTCGAGCATGCGGAAGGCCGCATCGAAGAACGCACCTGCACCCGCGCCGAAACCCTCAAGGGGCGCGCCGACCGCTGCTGGGAATGATTGCCTGCCGTAGGGCCGGGCGTGCTCGGCTCCGTCGTCCTCCAGCTGTTCGCACGTCCGTCCAGAAGCTGCGGAGCAAGCTCCGTTCTACACAGGAACCTGTCATGAAACGTGTTCTCGCGATCGCCCTGTTTTCTTTCTGCGCCACCGCCCTCGCCCGCGAAGCCCACATCCGCCACCCGTTCCTCGCCCAGCAGCCCAAGGTGGCGCCGGAGGAAGTGCTGCTGGCGGTGGAGATTCCCGCCGGCAGCTTCACCAAGTACGAGATCAACGACGAAGGCCTGGTCTTCGTGGACCGCTTCCAGTCGATGCCGGTGGCGTATCCGGCCAACTACGGGTCGATGCCGCGCACGCTGGCCGGCGACGGCGATCCGCTGGACGCGCTGGTGCTGACGCGGGAGCCCCTGCATCCGGGCGTGCTGGTGAAGTTCCGCCCGATCGGCGTGCTGCGCATGCTCGACGACGGCAAGCACGACGAGAAGATCATCGGCGTGCCCACCGACAAGGTGGATCCGACCTATGCCGGCATCCGCGACCTGGCCGACCTGCCGCAGATCGAGCGGGATCGCATCGAGGCCTTCTTCCGCATCTACAAGGACCTGCCGAAGGGCCGCAACCCGGTGCAGCTCAACGGCTACGGCGATGCGAAGGAGGCGAGGGCGCTGATCCAGGCCTCGCTGGATCGCTTCAGCGGTCAGACGCCGTAGGCCGATCCGGCGGGAAAAACTAAAAAAGGCGAGCTTCTGCTCGCCTTTTTCGTCGCATCCACCGCGCGGATCAGGCCGCCACGGCCTGGCTGATGCGCGGACCTTCGCGCAGGGCCTTGCCCACCATGCCGACCAGCAGGTCCAGCTCTTCGCCGTCCATCGCGAAGTGCGGGGTGAAGCGCAGCGAGTTGGCACCGCCGTGGATGACGTTCAGGCCGTGCTGGCGCAGCCATTCCTCGGTGGACCCGGCGCCGTAGCACTTGAAGACCGGCGACAGCTCGCAGGAGAACAGCAGGCCGGTGCCCTGCACGTTGGTGATCAGGCCGCCGAGGTCGGCCTGCAGCTGCTGCAGCTTCTGCACCGCTTCGAGGCCGCGCTTGCGGATGTTCTCGCGCACCTGCGGCGTCAGCTGGGCCAGGGTGGCGCAGGCCACGTCCAGCGCGCGCGGGTTGGTGGTCATGGTGTTGCCGTACACGCCCTTGCGGTACAGGCCGGCGGCACGCTCGTTCACGGCGAGCACCGACAGCGGATACTGCGCGGCGTTCAGCGCCTTGGAGTAGGTTTCCATGTCCGGCGCGTCCAGGCCTTCGAAGCCGGGGTAGTCCACGATGGACAGTACGCCGTGCGCACGCAGGCCGGCCTGGATGGAGTCCACCAGGAACAGGCTGCCATGGCTGCGGGTCAGTTCGCGCGCGGCGGCGTAGAACGCCGGCGGCACCGAGCGGCCCGGGTCGCCTTCGCCCATCACCGGCTCCAGGAACACGGCTTCGACGAACCAGCCCTTGCTCTCGGCGTCGGCGAAGGCCTGCTTCAGCGCGTCCACGTCGTAGGGCGGGATGGCGATGACCGAATCCTCGCCGCGATAGCTGGCCAGGTGCTGCTGGTACGACTTGCGCGAGGAATCGGAGTACAGCGCCGGG